>JAEUIV010000034.1 GCA_016795005.1 Phycisphaerae bacterium | reverse complement strand
GGCACAAGCCGTTCATGGTCTGGGCGGATTACCTGACTCGCCGCGGCATCGCGGTGCTGCGGACCGACGATCGCGGCATCGGCGGCTCGGGGGGGAACAGCCTGCTGGCGAAGGAGGAGGACCTCGCGGCGGACGCCGCGGCCGGGGTCGCGTTCGTGAGAACCCAGCCCGGGATCGACCCGGAACGAGTCGGCGTGATGGGGCACAGCGAGGGAGGGGCCATCGCCCCCCTCGTGGCGGTGAAGGCGGACGGCGTGCGATTCGTCGTCATGCTCGCGGGCTACGCGATGCGAGGCAGCGAACTTCTCCGGATACAGAACCTGGCCATCATGCGCGGCGGGGGGATCCAGGACGAGGAGGCGCTGGCCCGCGTCGCGGCGGCTCATCGCGCCGCGATGGAAGCGGTGATGAACGACGCGCCGCACGAGGAGGGCATCCGAGCGCTTGCGGAACTCATCCGGGTTCAGTTGGCCGCGAACGGGACGGAGATGGGGGAGGACGAACTGCGGCTCCAGGCGGGCCAGCAGTATTCCACGCTTCTGACCCCCTGGTTCCGATCGTTCCTCTCGTTTGATCCGTCCGAATCGTTGAAGCGTGTGCGCGTGCCCGTGCTGGCGATCGTTGGTGAGCGCGATCTTCAGGTTCCGCACGCCGATGCTCTTCCCGGCATCCGCGCGGCCCTCGAAGAGGCGGGGAATAATGATGTGACGATCGCCACGCTGCCGGGGCTGAACCATCTTCTCCAGGCCTGCACGACGGGAGGCATGGATGAGTACGCGGCGATCGAGGAGACGATCAACCCGGCGGCTCTTGAAATGGTCGGCGACTGGCTCCGTCTGAAGGCCGGGCTGAACTAGCGCGGCGATTATCCATCCCCGAACGAGGCGTCATCATGGTGTTTGTCGTCACGCACGTCACCAACCGCGCCAACCGGATGTGTTGCCCGCGCGCTCCAGACACCCTCGATTCAACTTTCATCGCCGGCGACGGCTCGCCGGTGCGTGACTCGAATCGGATACTCCGCAACGAGGTCAACAAAGAGAGCGGCTCTCTCCCCTCGCTTATCGGAGGAATGCTGATGACGCTACGAGTACTGATGACAACCTGTGCGGTCGGAACCCTTGCGGCCTGCGGCGTGTTTGCGCAGGCCCAATCCTCTCCCCCCTCGGGCGGCACCGGCGTCCCGCTGATCTGGAACCCGACCGGGCCGGAGGACGCCAACGTCAACTTCTCGGGCCTGCCGATCCAGCGCGACAAGTGCTACATGTTCTATGAGCACCTGATCGGCAAATACCCGCGTATTCGAACCGACCCCGCGACGGGCCGGGTGTGGGTCGACAACGAGGGCATCCCCCAGAAGACCAACTGGGCGGCGCACATCGCCAAGGTCCGGGCGGACGTCATCCGCGCGCTCCCCGATCCGGAGTGGGACGGGATGGGGATCCTCGACTTCGAGTCGTGGCACCCCAACTGGGAGTTGTTCTCGAACGAACGGATGAAGGCGATGTCTCGTGACTGGGTCCGGGCGCGGTTCCCGACGTTGACCGCGGCGCAGGTGGAACAGCGGGCGCACGAGGAGTTCGAGGCCGCGGCGATGGACTTCATGGTCGGGACGATCCGCGAGTGCAAGGCGCTCCGCCCCCGCGCGACCTGGGGCTACTACGGTTTCCCCTATTTCTATCCGCAGTCGCAGCAGGAGGATTTCCGCCCGCTCTTTGCCGAGATGGACGCATTCTTCCCGGATGTGTACGCCGTGGACTACAGCATCCCGGTCGGGCAGGCCGCGTCGCCGGGTCAGCGTGTCATCACAAACTATTCCAACGGCGTGGCGAGCAAGATCGAACTGGCCAAGACGTGGTCGATGGGAAAGCCGGTCTACGCGGTCATCTGGATGCGCTATTCCGAGAACAACCCGATCTACACCGGCCAGTTCGTGAACGAACTCGACCTCATCTCGATGTTCCGTTACTCGGCCCGGGCCGGCGCGCAGGGATTCGTGTTCTGGGATGTCTTCCGTGATCCGGCGATCCGCGACGGGTACAACTCCTTCTTCGCCGGCCGGGGCGGCGCCACGATCCGGGCGATGCTGAACGAGATCAACCCACCGCCCCCGCCGCCTCCTGCGGCTGCTTCCGCGGCTCCGCCGCCGATCACGTCGAACACCACCATCCGTTCGAACCCCGTCACCGCGAAGTTGTTGAAGTCGCTCCCGCCCAAGGTGCTGACCGCGGTCGATGTCCCTCCGGGCCGCTGAGCCGACCCACGATTCGACAATCCAACAGACCAGTTCAACGCATCCCGCCCCAATCTCGACGAGATTCGGACGGGATGCGGTGTTTTTGCCCCAAACAAACACCTTCTTCGGCGATTCCATTGGCCCGGATCGGCCGACCTAGAATGTGCCCAGACTGGGGGCTGAGTTCTTATGGCTGGACCCGAAATCGACCCAAAAACTTCCGTTCCGACCCCGGCCGACCGCGCGCCGGGCGTCCGAAGGGTGGACTCGGCCACGCCCGGCATGTCGATGGCGGCCGTCGGCATCGCGGACGGGACCGGTCGTTTGTCTCCCGAGTTGAAGTCGTGGCTCGACCGGAGCCTGCGGCGCGTGGTGGACCACCTCGGGGTGGGGGGGGAGTGCCGGATACGGATCGTCGCGGATGGAGAGATGGCGACGGCCCACAAGGACCACCTCGGCGTGGACGGGACGACCGACGTGATCACCTTCGACCTGTCCGATCCGAGCGACGCGGGGTCGTCGCTTTTTCTGGATGTTGACCTGCTTGTGTGCCTCGACGAAGCGGAGCGCCAGCACGCCGCGACCGGCGTTCCGGTCGAGCACGAACTTCTCCTCTACATGGTCCACGGCCTCCTGCACTGCCTCGGGCACGACGACCACGACGACGCCCGGTCGGCGTCGATGCACGCGCTGGAAGACGACATCCTGACGGCGATCGGCGTCGGGCCGGTCTTCAAGCGTCCCGCCGGCGCGCCGGGGGGTGGAGTCTCGTGACCGCTCCCGCGTTGTGGGTGTTGCTCGTCGCGGCGCCGCTGGGGACTCTTCTCTCGGCGCTGCACTATGCGCTGCAGGATTACAGCGTGGTCCGGCTGCAGGCGATCGTGGAGGCGCGGGGCCGATCATCGCTGATCGAGGGGATCCTTGCGGATGTGCCGGGGCACGTGCTGGCGACGGGGTTCCTCCGATCGGTCTGCAACGTGGCGACCACGGTCTCGGCGGTGCTGCTCTTCAACGTGTTCCGCGTCGTGCAGCGGGGCGAGGCCTCCGGCGTGGCGCTGAACGCGCCGTCGCTGCTGGCGGGGACGGTCTTCGCGTGCATCATCGTGTATTTCTTCGGCATCGTGCTGCCCATGAGCATCGCGGAACATGCGGGCGAGCGCCTGCTCTGCGCGTTTGCGGCCCTGCTGAGGCTGGTCCACGCGCTGGCGTGGCCGTTGCGGGCGATCTCGTTCGTGGACAGCGCGGTGAAGCGGCTCGTCGGGGCCGAACACCTGACGAAGGAAGAGCAGATCCAGGAGGAGATCATCTCGGCGGTCGCCGAGGGGGAACGCGGGGGACAACTCGACGAGAACGAACGGGACATGATCGAATCCATCGTCGGGTTCAAGGACCGCACGGTCGAGGAGATCATGACGCCTCGCACGGAGATCGAGGCGCTCGAACTGACGGACGACCTGGCGAGCATCCAGAAGTTCATCGAGGAGCGAGGTCACAGCCGCATCCCGGTGTATCAGGGAGACCTCGATCACATCGCGGGGGTTCTGTACGCGAAGGACCTGATCAAGTACCTCGGATCGGACCCCACGACGTTCCGGTTGAAGCCCGTCCTTCGGCGGCCGGTGTGGGTGCCCGAGACCAAGCCGCTGACCGACCTGCTGTACGAACTTCGGGTCCGCAAGGTCCACCTGGCGATCGTCCTCGACGAGTACGGCGGTACGACGGGCCTCGTGACGTTCGAGGACCTGCTCGAAGAGATCGTCGGGGAGATCCAGGATGAGTACGAGCCGAACACCGACACCGTTCCTGCGATCGATGTCAACCACGCCGACCGCTCAGCGGACATCGACGCGCGGGCCTACATCATCGACGCCAACGAGCAACTCGAGCCGCTGAACATCTCGATCCCCGAGGGCGAGGACTACGACACGGTCGGCGGGTTCGCGCTCTCACGGTTCGGGCATATCCCCGTCGCCGGTGAGACGCTGGAGACCGACGAGTTCCGCGTCACCGTTCTCAAGGCCGAGCCGACGCGAATTCTCAGGGTCCGTGTCGCCGCCGTCGAACTCCCCGCGGAAGACGCCTCGGATGAGGCCCACCCGCCGATCGCCGACCAGCAGCCCACAAGCCGAGCCACGACGGAATCTCATCCCGCCTGAACCGATCGGTCTCACGCCGCCGGTTTATCGGACGCCTTGCGCTCGATCTCCGAGGCGCGGGCGGATCATGCAGGCTCCACCTCCAAGCGATGGACGTCGCGGAACGGCTTGGTCCGGCGCGTCGCGGACGCCTTATGATCATGCGGCGGGTTTCCCATGGCGCAAGGCCCGCCGGGAGCGATCGGCGTGCGCCGAAGAGAGGAGCGATGCTGTCATGGCCTGTGTTCGTTCGATCGTGGCCGGCCTCGTGCTTGCCGTCTCGTGCCTGTCCGCGCAGGCCGCGAACCTCGTCGTCAACGGCGGGTTCGAGACCGGAAACTTCTCAGGATGGAGCACCGCCCCCGCCCCATCAGGATCCCTCTTCAGCGTCGCCTTCGTGCCGCACAGCGGAACCTACGGCGTGTCGTTCGGCGCCACCGGGGGGCAGTTCGACTCGATCTGGCAGTACATCCCCACGGCGGCCGGAAGCCGCTACACACTCTCCTTCTGGATCTTCAACAGCGGCATCGGCAACGACGGCTTTACCGTCGAATGGGGCACCGAGTTCCTCGTCTACCAGGCTCCCGTGACCTATCCCGGCGCCTGGACCAGAGTCACGTTCGCCGTCACCGGCACCGCGCCCTCAACCTTTCTTCGCTTCCGCGCGTTCGACGGCCCGGCATCGATTCTGCTCGACGATGTCTCCGTCGAGCCTGACAACCTCATCGTGAACCCATCCTTTGAATCCGGCGATTTCTCCGGATGGAACACCATGCCCGCCCCGACCGGAACGCTGTTCAGCGTCACGACCGAAGCGCACACGGGCACCTACGGCGCCTATTTCGGTGCTCTCAATGGTCAGGACGATCAGATCTGGCAGACCGTCCCGACCCAGCCCGGCAGCGTCTATGTCCTCCAGTTCTGGGCCTACAACGCCGGGTACAGCGGCGATCGACTCAGAGTCCTCTGGAACGGCCAGCCCGTCTACACCGCCCAGCCCGCGCCGGCCAGCGGCGGGGGGTGGGCGCACTTCACCTTGGTTCTCGTCGCCGCCGGCGCTACGTCCGAACTCCGATTCGGCGCATTTGACGCCCCCGCCCACATCCAGATCGACGACGTCTACCTCGCCAGCCCCGCGAACCCGCAGTGCCAGCAATACGGCGACGCCGATCGAAACAACACCGTCAACTTCGCCGACATCACCGCCGTCCTCACCTCCTGGAACGCGACCTGCACGCCTTGAACCCGCCGTACACTGGCGGCATGCCGCTGCGGCTCTACAACACGCTGACGAACGCCGTCGAGCCCTTCTTCCCGGGCCGGACCGCCGCCGCGGCTTCGCTCCCCTTCACACCCACCATCACCTTCTATTCCTGCGGCCCGACGGTCTACGACTACGCCCACATCGGGAACTTCCGATCATTCCTCAATGCCGACCTGCTCCGCCGCTGGATCGAATCGCCGCTCTGCCATGGCGGGCACCGCGTCCGGCAGGTCATGAATATCACCGATGTCGGCCACATGACCGACCCCGACGCGGGCGGTGACGCGGCGGACGGCGCGGGCGAAGACCGCATGGAGGTGGCGCGCAAGCGCCTCCTCGAACAGAAAAAATCCGGCGCCCTCCCCGCCGACGCGAACATCGATCCATCGGATCCCTACGCCATCGCCGACTTCTACGCCGACGCCTTCATCAGGGATGCGCGCACCCTCGGCCTCCGCATCATCGACGACTTCGACCGCGATCCCTCGTGCATGCCCCGTCCCACGCGATACATCCGCCCCATGCTCGAAATGATCGAGACGCTGATCGAACGCGGCCACGCCTATATCGCTTCTGACGGCGTCGCCTACTTCAACACACAGTCGTTCCCCGACTACGGCCGGCTCTCCGGCAACACGATCGAAAAAATCCGCTCCGGCGCCGGCGGCCGAGTCTCGGACTCGACGCAGCAGATCAAGAAGCATCCCGCCGACTTCATGCTCTGGAAGCCGGACCCGTCTCACCTGATGCGCTGGAACCCATCGCAGGTGCTTGGTCGCCCCTCGCCGTTGAAAGAAGGCTATCCCGGCTGGCATATCGAGTGCTCCGTCATGGCCGAACAACTCCTCGGCAACGTCATCGACCTGCACTCCGGGGGCGAGGACAACATCTTTCCCCATCACGAGTGCGAGATCGCGCAGTCCTGCTGCGCCCACGGCACGGAGCAGTTCGCCCGCGTCTGGTTCCACACGCGGTTCCTGATGGTCGAGGGGGCGAAGATGAGCAAGAGCAAGGGGAACTTCTACACCCTGCGCGACCTGCTGGGAAAGGGGTTCGAGCCGGGGGCCATCCGCCTCGAACTCATCAAGACGCACTACCGGAGCAACTCGAACTTCACCGAGCAGGGGCTGAAGGACTCTCAGCGCATGATCGAGCGATGGCGGCGGTTCATGAACGCCTCGTCGGCCGGGAGCGAGCCGACGGGAGAACCATCCGCCGCACGCGAGGAGGCGCGTCAGGCCTTCACGGACGCGCTGAACGACGACCTCAATGTTGCCGGGGCGATCGCGGCGATCAATATTTTCATCAACGGTGTCCCCGCTCCCTCGGCCGACGATGCGGCGCTCATGCGGACATTCGATGACGTGCTGGGCGTGCTTTCTCTCGCGGGCGCGCCCGTTGCCGTCGCCTCGGGGGACACGGATGAGTCCGCGCGGATCGACGCGCTCGTCGCCGCGCGCACCGCGGCCCGCGCCGCCAAGGACTGGCCCGAGGCCGACCGACTTCGAAAGGAACTGGATGCGCTGCGCGTCGTGGTGACGGACACGCCGCAGGGTCCGACCTGGTCGCGGAAGGTCGGGCTGTAGCGCCGCGATGCTGGGTGGATCATCGGAGCACACGCGGGTTTCGTGCGTCACTACAATCCGCCGCGTGCCGAACGGACTCGCCGAAACTTCCTTCCTCCGCGCCTACGCCGGGCGGTTCATCGTGTTTGACGGTCCGGACGGGAGCGGGAAGTCCACGCAGTTCCGCCGATTGATGGATGCGGCGCGGGAGGCCGGGATGACGGTGTGCGAGGTGCGCGAGCCGGGCGGCACCGAGGTCGGCGAGCGCATCCGCGACATCCTGCTCGATCCCATCCATACCGAGATGGCGCTGCGGTGCGAGATGATGCTGTATATGGCCAGCCGGGCGCAACTGGTCGAGCAGCGCATCCGCCCGGCGCTGGCGCGCGGGGAACTGGTGCTCGCCGACCGTTTCGTTTCATCCACGTTCGCGTACCAGGGGGCGGCGGGGGGGCTGCCCGCTGACGAGATCATGGCGGTCGCGTGCGCCGCCTGCGGCACGCCGGGCACGCCGGGGGCGTGCTGGCCTGACCTGGTGCTGGTCTTTGATGTCGATGAGCAGACGGCGCAGTCGCGGCTGAATCCGCTGCTCGACCGGATGGAGCAGAAGGGGGCCGAGTTTCATCGGAAGGTCCGGTCCGGGTACCTCGATCAGGCTTCGCGCGATCCCGAGCACTACGCGGTGATCGACGCGCGGCGCGACCCGGATCGCGTGACCGCCGACATGCTCCGCGCGCTGGAAGGCCGCGCCGCCCGCTTCGCCTGATCGTCCCGCGGGCGCGTATCCTCTTCGGCATGTTCAACCGCCGCCACATTCTGCTCGCGTTTCTGCTCTCGTTGCTCACGGTGACCGGCGGCGTCCGCGCGGGCGAGACGTGGCGAGCGGTCGGGACATTCAACGACTGGAACCCGGGCGACGATTCGTGGAGGTTGACGCCGCAACAGGAAGGCTCGTCCCGGCTCGTAATCGAGCGGCCCTTTTCCGCCGGCGACTACGAGTTCCGGCTCATCCGGCAGGACGATGATGCGCGTGAATCGTTCGGCCGGGGAGCAAAGGCGGACTCGCTCGACGAGCGGGGAGAGAACCTGACCCTCTTTGTCCCCGGAGACGGGGTCTTTCGCCTCATCCTGAACGCGCCGGAGCGGACATGGACGTTTTTGTGTGTCAAGGCGGAGCGGACCGTGTTCGATGCCCGGCTTTTCGGGCCGCTGATCGAGGGGCGATCGATTCTGATCGATTTCTCTCGAACGCTCACGGTTGACCGCTGGGACCGCGGGATGATCTCCTTCGAAGCGCCGAGCGAGCGGCTCGGGGCGCAGCGCGCCCTCGACCGGTACGGGCGGCGCGTTCAGATCGTCCTCAACGGTCGAGGTCCGCTCCCGCTCACGATCAGGCTCTCGGACGCGGGGCAGGTGATCGAGAAGAAGCTGGACCTGAACATTGAGGCCGAGGCGCTCTTCCGCTACGCGACCGCGGAGGACCGGCACAACACGCGGACGGTCGCGCTCCAGCCGGTCTCGCCCGGGGTTCGCCGGGCCGTGGTGGCGTTCGCGCGGGACACCGAGCTGTTCGCCGCCGAGGTGAGCGCGGGCGAGGGCGAAACGGTCGGCACGCAGAACGTGCGGGTGCCCGCGGGCACCTACGCCGTCGAACTGCGCGACGGTTCGGTCGTCACGCAGCGCGATCCGTCGCTGCCCCTCATGCTCATCCCCGGCAACTGGCGGTCCTTCGCGTTCACCCCGAGCGAGCCGGCGGAGACCGTTCACCTGGTGGGCGACTTCAACCGTTGGGCGCGCCCGGGCCGACCGGGAGCGGTGGAACTCGCCGCGCGAGCGGACGGGTCGTTCTTCACGATCATCAACCCGCCGGCGGGTGAGCAGCGTTACCGCTTTCTCATCAATCACTCGATCGAAGCGATCGACCCCGCCGCGCGCTCGGCGGCGATCGGACCGGGAGGATCGCCCGCGAGCGTCATGCAGGTCGGCCCGTCCGCGAAGGAGTTCCCCGACGCCAAGCCCAACTCGATCGACCGCGCCGCCGTGCGGCACGACCCCGGGTCGGGGCTTGACTTTGTCCCGATCTCCCGCGCGCTGGGTCTGGCGGACATCGGCCTCTCCACGCTCCCGGGCGATGTCACGGGCGTGGTGATGACCGTCGAAACGGCGGCCGCCTCGGGGCGCGAGCGCGTGCAGGTTCCGCTGACCCGCGGCACCAACGCCGGCGGCTTTGATCGGTGGTCGGCCCGCGTGATGACGGGGGAGCCTCAGGCGCTCTACTCCTTCACGTTGACCGACGGTACGGACTCATACACGACTCCCCCCTACTCGGCGAGCATCGAACCGGACACGGACCGACCGGCCTGGGCGCTGGGATCGGTCTGGTACGAGGTGCCCGTCAGCCGCTTTCGGAACGGCAACGCGCTCAATGACCCCGCCGCGCCCGATTCACCCGGCGGTGATCTCCAGGGGCTGGCGCAGGCGTTCGGCGAACTCCGCGACCTCGGCGTCGGGACGCTCTGCCTCAGTCCGATCTTTGAGTCGCCGTCCTGGCACAAGCGGGACACGCGGGATCATCGGCACATCGACCCGTCGCTCGCCGCGCCGAACGCCTCGGCCGCGGAGGCGATCGACGGGACGGGCGACCCGAAGACGTGGGGCTGGAGCGCGGCCGACCGCTCTTTCATCGATGAGTTTCTTCCGGCGGCGAGGGCGGCTGGACTTCGTGTCGTGCTCGATGCCGACTTCGGACAGACGACCGCTGACAACTTCGCGTTCCGAGATGTCGCGCTCCACGGGCGAGAGAGTCCGTACGCCGGCTGGTTCTCCTTGGTGTTCGGCGAAGACGGCCGGCTCGCGTCGTGGGGCGCGGCGGATCAGAACCCCGCGCTGCCCCGTTTCCGCCGCGAACCGCGCGGCGGGCTGGCTCCGCCGACGCGCGAGTTCGTGTTCGCGGTCACGCGGAGGTGGATGGACCCCAACGGCGACGGAAACCCCTCCGACGGGATCGACGGCTGGCGCGTGCTCTCGCCGCGCAACCTTTCTGGAGAGTTCTGGCGTGAGTGGCGGGCGCTGGTCCGATCCATCAATCCCGAGGCCGTTGTCGTCGCGGACCTGCGGGATCCCGGGCCATTCCGAGTTGAGGACGATTGCTTCGACGGGCACACAAACGCACCGTTCGCGTCGGCTGTGACGGACTGGGTCGGCCGACGCCCCGGGATGACCGCGCGAGCGCTCGAAGCGGCGCTGCTCCCCGTGTTCAACGACGCCGCGGGCGCCATCCTGGCCAGTCCAAACATGCTGGAGAGCGTCTCAGACGGAAAGGAGCCGACTCCGGCGGCCCGGCGTTCCGTGCTCATGGGGCTTGCCCTGAGATGCCTCTACGCCGGCGCGCCGACCATCGCCGCGGGAGAGGAGATCGGCGCATGGGGAGGGGGCAATCCCGGCGTCCCGACCCTGATCAAGTGGAACGGCCGCGCCGATGCCGATGCGCGGGCCGAGCACGCGCGCTGGCTGCGGCTCCGCACTCAGCCATCGCTCGCGCCGGTCCTGCGGTACGGTGCGACCCGATCCATCGACAGCGGCGATTCCAACGTGTTCGCCTTCGAGCGGTCGCTCAACGGCCTGCGCGTCGTCGGCGCGGTCAATCGACAGGATCGACCCTTTCCCACCGCGGCCTTCCGCGGTTCGGCGCCCGGCGCGCCGAGCACGATCGAGCCGTGGTCCTCCGCGTGGTGGATCGTCACGCCGAAGTGATCGCGCGGAGGCGATTCAGCGTGTTCACTCGCCCCATGCGTTGAGGTTGACGAGCGCCCGCGATGGCTCCCTCTCTCCCGGCATCATGGGTCGCGGCCACGACGAGCGTGCGCCGCGGGCGTCCACGCGCTCGATGCTCACGCGCATCGTCCCGTCGCTCTCCACCGCCCGGGGCGGCACCGGCACGACCGCCGTCCACCGATCTCTCTGGGCCTCGGCGCGTGTCGGGGCTTTCACCTCGACCGCTCGCTCGGCGGAACCCTCCGCGCCCCAATAAAAGCGCACCACGTCGCCGGTCAGACTCTCCGCCTCCGGGGAGATGCGGCACTCCACGTAGACCTCCCACCCATTTCCGTCGGCGGACTTGTGCAGCAGCCCGGCGGTCGTCCACTCGGGGTCCGCGGCGCCGGGGGTGCCGATGGCCCATCCTGCCATGCGCCATTGAGGCAGCAACGGGCCGATCGTCAGGCCCGGAGGCGAGACCGGCACCGGGGTCGCGCGGAACGCAACGCGCCCGTTCCATCGACCGACCTGCACCCTCAGCGGCTCGATCGCGCGAGTGCCGACCGCGGCCTCCGTCATCATGACGATCGATTCATGCTCCTCGACCATCCGTGAATCGTCGGGGGTGATCCCCTCGGGGGTGATGCTGACTCGCGCGCGCTTTCCGGTCAGTTCCGAAACCGCCGTGCGCACCCGTCGCGCCGAGGCGCCGTCTTTCTCACTCACTCCCGACGGGACCACGGGTCCGTCATCGACCACCCAGGCGACGGCCGGGGGCAGCGACGCCAGCCACGCCTGCGCCTCGTTCAGTCGATCGTCATCCTCCGTGTCCGCGCGGAGGAGCGTGGTCCTCAGCCGCGCCACGCCCGCGTCGTCCAGGGGCCATGCCGGCAGCAGCACGCCATCGGGTGAGAGGACGACCGCGGTCAGCCGAGCAAGGACGTCCGCGGCGGTGTCCGGGCCGGCTCGGCCCAATGCCGCCAGCGCGGCGCGCCAGCGCCATTCATTCTGTGCCGCGAGTGCTTCGAGCGCTTCCGGCTCCAGCACGGGCGGGGGTGTCGAGTCCCTCCAGAGCCGGCCGGCGCTCCAGCGGTCAAGCATCAGGCCGACGCGCCATCGACGGAGCGGATCGCGCGCCTCCTCGCGCAGCAGGGCGCCGAGCGCGCGGAGCGCCTCCGCCGACGCCCGAGGCTGCGGCGCGCGGCCCACGTCCGTCGCCCTGGGAGGGTCCGCGAGCCACCGCACCGGCATCGCGCGCCCGTCGAGCCTTAGCTCACGCCCGGACGCCCGCGCGGGCGGGCGCGCCAGCACCGCCCAGAATCCCGGAGTCGTCAGGGGGTCCACGCCGGACTGACGCTCCGTGTCAACCTCCGCGAGCGTGAACGCGCGCCACTCGGCCGTCGGGGGCAACCACTCCCACGTGGCGGGGGCGGAGGCCGGAGACCCGCTGATCCACCATGTTTCCGACGGCACGCGCTCGCCGGTCACAAATGTGACTTCGGGGGCGGTCGCCGGAATCCATGCGCCGGCCGCTCCTTCCTCCGGGACAATCGGGATCACCACGCTCCGGCCCGCGAGGGCAAAGACCACCGGCTCAGCCGAACGAACCCGACTGATCCGAGCCGCGTTCGACACGTCCACGGGTGTGTCCGCTGCCTGGACCGGCGCGGCCACGCGCTTCGGGGCGCAGGAGCCGAAGCCGATGCACGCCAGGAGCGCCCAGAGTGCCGGCGCGACCGGGCTTTCCCGAGGATGACGGACGATCCGGCGTGCCGCGCCCAAGTCGGTCGCGTCCGCCGCCGATGAATCTCCGCAACGCCACCGTCGCGCACGGCATCGAAGTCCGGGATCGAACGGAGTTTCTCCCATGGTGACACCGCTTCCTTCGGGTGAACTGGAGTTCAAGGTCTTTGCTCCCAACGCGGCCTCCGTCGAGGTGCTCGGCTCGTTCACCGGCTGGTCCGAGCGCCCGGTCGCCATGAGGAACGAGGGCGGCGGGTGGTGGACCGCCCGGGCCGCCGTGACGCCGGGCGACCACGACTTCCAGTATCGCATCGACGGAAACTCCTGGATGACCGACTACGCGGCCCACGGTGTCCGGCTCAATCAACTGGGGGAATGGGTGTCGCGGCTGGCGGTGCCGAAGGCG
This sequence comes from Phycisphaerae bacterium, assembly GCA_016795005.1. Lineage (GTDB taxonomy): Bacteria > Planctomycetota > Phycisphaerae > Phycisphaerales > UBA1924 > JAEUIV01. The sequence goes on along the minus strand of JAEUIV010000034.1, from coordinate 22,829 downwards.
GCCTGATCGCGGCGGTTCCGGGGTCGATCGCCTACAGCCTTCGCAGCGCCGCGACCAGCCCGTCGATATGCGACGGCTCATGCGCGGCGGAGATCTGCACGCGCAGCCGGGCGTGCCCCTCCGGCACGACCGGGTAGCCGAAGCCGATGACGTACACGCCGAGGTCGAGCAGGCGCTTGCTCATGGCGATCGCCTTGGCGGTCTCGTGGACGATGATGGGGCAGATGGCGGTGGGTGATTCGAGGACGTCGAATCCCGCCGCGCGAATTATCTTCCGGGCGTAGGCGACGTTGTCGCGGAGTTTCTGCACGCGCTGCGGCTCGCGGTCGAGGATCTCGATCGCCTTACTGGCGCTGCACGCGACGGTGACGGGGAGGGCGTTGCTGAAGAGTGTCGGCCGGCCGCGCTGGATGAGGAGGTCGATGACCTCGCGCGAACCGGCGACGTAGCCGCCCGCCGCGCCGCCGAGGGCTTTGCCGAGGGTGCCGGTGTAGATGTCCACGCTCTTGCCGGGCATGTCGTAGTGCTCGTGCGTGCCGCGACCGGTGCGGCCCATGACGCCCGTGCCGTGGGAGTCGTCGACGACGAGCATTGCGCCGAAGCGATCGCAGAGCGTCCGCATCTTCGGGAGATCGGCGATGGAGCCTTCCATGGAGAAGACGCCGTCGGTGACGACCCAGATGACGCCGTTGCCGGGTGCGGTTGCCTTTTTCGCCTCTTCCAGTTTCGCTTCGAGCTCCGCGAGGTCGTTGTTCTTGTAGACAAAGCGGGAGACGCCCTTCTTGATGACACTCGCCAATCGGATGGAATCGATGATGCACGCATGGTTGAGCGCATCGCTGATGATCGCGTCCTGCGGCTCGCAGAGGGTGGGAAACACCGCTTCGTTCGCGGTCCACGCGCTGACAAAGGTGTACGACGCCTCGACGCCCAGGAATCGGGCGATGCGTTCTTCGATCTCGTGGTGCGGGGTGAACGTGCCGCAGATGAAACGCACGCTCGCGGTCCCCCCGCCGTAATCTCGCAGCCCCTTGACGCCGGCCTCGATCACCTCGGGGTGATTCGCGAGGCCGAGGTAGTTGTTGGAGCAGAAGCAGAGGGCCTCGCGCGACGTGCCGTCGGGGGATCGCAGCCGCACGGTCGCGTCCATCGGCCCGTCCACGGTCTGGAGAAACTTGAACTCGCCTCGCTCGCGGAGGCCGTCGAGGATGGAGCGTGCGCGGGATGTGAACGTCTGGGTGGTCGTGTTCATTTGAAGCGTCTCTCGATCGGGGCGGTCAGTGTAGGGCGGGCCTGTTCACAAGCCGCGCGGGCGGGTCAGCCCCGCTTCGAGGAGGATCCGCGCGAGTTCGATCGCATCGTGCTCCGTGAACGCGCCGACGTCGAACGAATCGGCATCGAGCACCCCGTAGCACGCGCCCGAGTCATCGAACAACGGGACGACGACTTCGCTCCGATCGCGCGGATCGCAGGCGACATAGTTGGCGCCCAGGTCCTTGACATCGTGGACGACAAGGCTTTCGCGGCCGCGCCAGCACTGGCCGCAAGCGCCGTGCAGGCCGATGGGCGAGCACGCCGGCTTGTCGCGGCACGGGCCGAGGAGCATTTCCTCGGGGCCGACGGTGCGCCCGTCGTCCAAGCGCCCTCCCGGCCCGAAGTAGAACCCGATCCATGAGAGCCCCTGCGGCGAGAGGGCGCGCCAGAAGGAATCCACGAGCGATTGCATCCGCTCGCCGCGCGTGCCGCTCCTCGGGATCACGATGCTCGAATAATCGCGCGGGCCGGCCATCGCCTCAGAGCGTGGCGCTGGTGTAGGGCAGCAGCCCCATGAACCGCGCGCGCTTGATCGCCTGCGCCAACAGGCGCTGCTCGCGTGCGGTGCTGGAGAGACGCTTCCGCGTGAAGATCTTCCCGTTGGGGCTCATCATCCGGCGGAGGTTCTCGATGTCCTTGTAGTCGACGTAATCGACTCCCGAGGCGGAGGCCTTGGTGATCTTGGGCTTGGGACCGGCGAAGCGATTGAACTGCGTCATGGGAACTTGTTCCTCGTCGTGGACTACGCGGCCCGGCTCGATGGTCAAGACCCACCCGACCCGCCGGGCGACGGGGGGCGGAAACTATACCACGCCGCGATTCCGCTGGGAAATCCTGCGTTACACTCACCCCGCGATGCCCGAGCCGACCTCATCACTCCCCGCGAAATACAGGCCCGCCGACCACGAATCGGCGGTGCGGTCGCGCTGGGAGGCGTCGGGGGCGTTTCACGCCGACCCGGATCGGGTGCTGTCCGGGGAGAAGCCGCCGTATGCCATCTTCATCCCGCCGCCCAACGTCACGGCTCGACTGCACCTCGGGCACGCTCTCAACAACACCCTCCAGGACATCCTCTGCCGCGTCCACCGCATGCGCGGCTACGAAGTCCTGTGGATGCCCGGCACCGACCACGCCGGCATCGCTACGCAGACCGTCGTCGAGCAGCGCATCCTGAAAGAGGAAGGCAAGCGCCGGACGGATTTCGCACGCGACGAGTTCGTCGCCCGCGTCCAGTCTTGGAAGGATGAGTACGAGCGGGTCATCACCGATCAACTGAAGGCCATCGGTTGCTCCTGCGACTGGCAGCGCCAGCGCTTCACGATGGACGAGGTCTGCGCCCGAGCCGTGCGCGAGGCGTTCTTCATCCTGTTTCGGGACGGGCTGATCTACCGCGGCAAGCGACTGGTGAACTGGGACCCCGTCTCGCAGACGGCGCTGGCGGATGACGAAGTGGAAATGGAAGAGGTGGATGGCTTCTTCTATTACCTGCGGTATCCACTGGTGGATGAGAAGAAGACACCGGTGAGTTGGGGGATGCTGGCGAAGCGTGGGTATCCCGGCGCATCGGGGAATCCTGCTGATCAGCAGGCGTGGGTGACGGTGGCGACGACGCGGCCGGAGACCTATCTGGGTGATACGGCGGTGGGGGTGAACCCGAAGGACCCGCGTGCGGTGGCGCTGAATGGGTTGATGTGCGAGCTGCCGCTGGTGGGGCGAATGATCCCGATTGTGCAGGACGATTACGTGGTGATGCCCGCGGCTGATCCGAAGGCCGAGGGTGTGGACCCGAAGGCGAAGTTCGCAACAGGATTCCTGAAGGTGACCCCGGCGCACGACACGAACGACTACGAACTCGGGCGGCGGCACAACCTGGGCATCATCAACGTGATGGCGCCGGATGCTTCGATCAGCGACCGGCACGGCTGGACGGATGTGGGCGGCGCGTCGATGTTCCTGGGGCTTTCGCGCGAGAAGGCGCGGGAGAAAGTGCTCGAGGAGTTCAAGCGCCTTGGGCTGCTGGAGAGGGTGACGCCGTACCGGCACTCGGTGGGGCATTCCTACCGGTCACATGTGCCGGTGGAGCCGTACCTGAGCGATCAGTGGTACTGCAAGGTGACGGATGACCGGTTGCGCGGGAGTGCGCTGCGGGCGATGGCGGGGGGGCAGAGGAGCGCGTCAGCCGCCTCCCTACCTTCTCTTGGTGGGACGGATTTGCAATCCGTCTCTACCCCCTCTACTGATCCTGCTTCTTCCGCAGGTATTTCAGAGGCCCTGACCATTCACCGCAGGCACCTTCCCCATTGGCAGATGGGAGGCAGTGTTTACTTTGTCACATTCAGAATCAAGAGTGGGACACTCTCCGATGCCGAGCGGCTGATCGTTCTTGACGCCTGCTCATTCTGGCACGGCGAGCGGGCCGCGGTTCACCTGGTCACCGTGATGCCGGATCATGTTCACCTGTTGATCACGCCGCTGAAGCGACCGGACGGGATGTGGGAGCCGCTGCCCGAACTCGTGCAGAGCATCAAGCGGCACAGCGCCCGCGAGATCGACAAGTCGCGCGGCGTGGAAGGCACGCTTTGGCAGGAGGAGTATTTCGACCGCATTGTCCGCGACGCGGATGAGTTTGCAGAGAAGTGGAACTACATGGTTTTCAACCCCGTGAAAGCGGGGCTGGTCAAAACTCCACAGGACTATCGGTTTACTTACTCCCCCGAACGCCATGATGACGAGCCGGACGGGCGTTGGGCCGGCCGAGCCAGCCGTACGCCGAGAAAGACCAAAGGCGGTAGAGGGGGTAGAGACGGATTGCAAATCCGTCCCACCGAGAGGGGGGTAGAAAGTGCGATACCCAGCGGCGATGGTGCGCTGACATTCTTCCCCGAGCGTTACGCCAAGATGTACGAGTCGTGGCACGAGAACCTGCGCGATTGGTGCATCTCGCGGCAGCTGTGGTGGGGGCATCGGATTCCGGTGTGGAGAGGCGTGCCGGTCAGCGCGACTGGCAGTGCTGCGATGGGTGAGTTTGAAAAATTGACGACGCCTTACGAGACCAGCGGGCGCGCAAAAGTTTTGAACCCCTTACAGACGCAAGGTATTGCCGCGAGTGATTTGGTCGACTATCCATTCTTCGTCGCGATTCGTGACCCGTTTGGAGCCGACGACAAGCTTCGAGCCGAACTTGAGTCGAAGTGGAACTTCAATCAAGACTCTGACGTCCTCGACACATGGTTCTCGTCCGCGCTCTGGCCCATGTCCACCCTCGGCTGGCCCGAGCCGAAGTCCGAGATGAAGGGGCTGCTGGAAGCCTTCAATCCCTCGGCGGTTCTTGCGACGGCGCGCGAGATCATCACGCTGTGGGTGTCGCGGATGACGATGTTCAACCGGTACCTGATGCCGCAGGGATGGTCGTTTGCGGGCGGAGATCTTTCGAAGAACGGGCAGGGGAGCGGCCCCGTCCCCTTCCATCACGTCTACATCAACCCCGTCGTCCAGGACGGCCACGGGCAGCGCATGTCCAAGAGCCTCGGCAACGGCGTGGACCCGCTCGACATCGTTCACTCCCACGGGACGGACGCGCTCCGGCACGTCCTCTGCCAGATCACCACCGGGACACAGGATGTCCGCCTCGGCGTCGACCTCATGTGCCCCCACTGCGAACACGCCTTCGAGCCGGTGTGGATGACCAGCCCCGCCGGGTACAAGGTCGCCTCCCCCAACCAGACCTGCCCCGCGTGCAAGAAGAAAATGGTCAGCGCCTACGGCGTCGCCACGGGCAACGTCAAGGCCACCCCCGACGCACCCCAGGCGCGCAACTGCTCCACGCGCTTCGATGTCGGCCGAAACTTCTGCACCAAACTCTGGAACGCCGCACGCTTCGCCATGATGAATCTGGAAGGCGCCGATGCTTCACCTCTGCCCGCGGGCACTCATGGCGCGGGCGTCCCGCTCGCGTCTTCTTCTTCGCTCTCTCTCCCCGATCGCTGGATGCTCTCGCGCCTGTCCCGCACGGTCGAGCAGGTCAACGCGGCCCTCGCCGAGTACCAGTTCTCGCGCTACGCCGAACTGATGTACGACCTCTTCTGGCGGGACTTCTGCGATTGGTACCTCGAAGCCATCAAGCCCACCGTGAAATCCGTTCCCGCGCAGCGCGTGGTGCTCCACCGCGTGCTCGATTCGATCCTCCGTCTACTGCACCCCATCACCCCGTTCGTAACCGAAGTGCTGCACGGCGCGCTCCGCCCGCTCGGCCGCGGGGACGTGCCGGGGCTGACCCTGCGGGATCACGAACTCCTCTGCCTCGCGGGCTGGCCCGAAGCGGACGGGGCGCTCCTTGACGAGGCGGCGGAGCGCGAGTTCGCCAGGCTCCAGGCGCTGGTCGAGCAGGTGCGCCAGGTGCGTTCCGCCAAGAGCGTCGAGCCGAGACGCAAGGTCACGCTGCACGCCGACGCACAAACCGCGCAGGCGGTCGCGGGATGGCGCGGCATCGTCGAGGCGCTGGCGGGAATCGAGAAGGTGTCCGTTGAGGCCGCCGGCGCGATGGACGCGCCGTTCCTCTTCGAGGGTCGCGGGTGCGCGCTGTCCAACCTGGTGGACGCCGCCGAGCCGTCCGACGAGAAGGCCCGGCTCACGGAGGCTCTCGCACGGCTCGAAAAGGACATCGGCGTGATCGAAGGACGGCTCAATAACCCCGGGTACGCGGCCAAGGCGCCGCCCCATCTGGTCGAAGAAACCAGGCAGTCACTCTCGAAAAAGCAGGCCGAGCGGGACGCGATGCGCGCCCGTCTGGCGGACCTGGGATAGGCGCATTCAGAATGGGAACGCAGACGAGGAACCACCGATGAAACACCAGACGATGAGCGTTGGACGTTGTGCGTGCGCCGCGTGGTTGCTCGGGGCGTGGATCGCCGCCGCGCCGCTCGGCTGCACCCCACCCAGGCCGCGGACCGATGGCCAGGCGACCTCGACCTACCGCCCCGGCGTTGATTCGACCGCTTCCACCCCGATCGACGGCGCCGCGTCGAACACCATCAACCCGGCGATCCTCTCCCGCGAAGATTGGCGCTACACCACCGCCGAAGGGGAGATCATCCGCACCACTCACTACCGCATCTTCACGACGACAAAGGACAAGGTGATCCGTGTCCGCCTCGCGCTCTTTCTCGAGCACGCGCTCGCCCACTATCGCAGCGCCATCACGCCGCTCCCCGAGCCGGAGACAAAGCTCGATACCTACCTCATGAACAACCGTCCACAATGGGAGCGCATCACCAAGCAGTTGATGGGCCAGCAGGCGGAGTCGCTCCTGAAGATCCCGCGCGGCGGGTACGCGTCGCGCGGCTTCGGCGTGTTCTACGACATCGGACTCTTCGACACGCTCGCCATCGCGGGCCACGAGGGCTGGCACCAGTTCACGCAGAAATCGTTCAAGGAATCGCTCCCCGCGTGGCTCGAAGAAGGCCTCGCCACTTACATGGAAGGCCACCGCTGGGAACAGAACGTGCCCACCTTCCGCCCCTGGGCCAACGTCCAGCGCTTCGATCAGTTGCGCAAGGCCAAGAACGCCGGACAACTCATGAGCCTCGATGAACTGCTCGGCTCGCGGCCGCAGGACTTCCTCGACGTGACCGACGACCGTGTCCTGACTTTTTACGCCCAGTTGTGGGCGCTGACCCACTTCCTGAACGAAGGCCAAGGGGGCAAGTACGCCGCCGGGCTGCGCGAGGCCGTCTCCGACGCCGCGCTGGGTCGATTGTCCGAGACCATGTCGTCCCGCCTCGGAGAACGGGCGGGGTCAATGATGGCCACGCGAAACGGGCCGGGCGTCTTCCTTGCCTATTTCAACTCCGATGTCGGTGCCGCCGGGACGGAGTTCGCGCAGTTTCTTGATCAGTTGACGCAAACCGGCGCGCGCGGGCCTGTGGTCGAGGGGGCCTCGCCCTTCGTCAAGAGTGGCCAATAACGAGAAGTTGGGAAACAAGCGACCGCCAAGACGGAAAGTCTTGGTCCCATAGCGGCTGTTTTGCCGGGTTTTCAGAACCGCGGGCAAAAAGGCTGCGTATCGCACGGCGGAAACGGTGAAGAAACACGCACTTCTTGTGGGAGGATTTCTTGCCCAACGTCTGGGCGAAATGTATGATCCATACGAACTGGAGGGGCTTCGCGTCGATTTGTCAAGATGTCTCTCTGTTCTGAACCCTGCCGAAAACACAACGGCAGGGGCCGTCGTGCGGTCGATTGGCCGCGGACCCAACCTTGGCTTCCCTCTTACTCAACGCCCCGGGCTTGCAGCCATGCAAGCCTGGGGTTGTTTTTGTCACGATTCATTTTGGAATCTGTGCGGGTCGGGGCGTGGCTTCGCCCACCGCCGCATGAGAGCGGCGAAGGTAAGGCTGCACAAGAGCACCAACCCGAACGTGAATACGGCCGGACTTCGTTCGGGATCGGAGGAGCCTCCTGAAAGCATCCCGGCCGCGGTGCCGAGGATCGGTCCGATCGCGTATCCAACGCCGATGAGCGCTTCGTGGCGTCCCCCCGCGTCAACACCGGCCGAGCCGACCTCCATCGCATAGTAAAACGCGGAGGCGTAGATCGCGCCCATTCCCAGGCCGAAGAGAGCCAGCCCGATCGTCAGTGCCCACGCATTCGGGGCAAGGAGCGCCGCGCCCATGCCCGTGAGGAGCAGGATCGGCGGCCAGATCAGCGTCGTGAATCGGCCGTGCCACCCGCCCCATGTTCCCATGAACCAGAACGAGGCGACTCGGCTGATCATCCACGCCGAGGTGATCGGCGTCGCCCAGACCGCGGCGATCCGAAGCCGATCATCCATGATCGAGGGCAGCAGGGGATTCAACGCCGCGAACACCACGTACGAGAGGATCAGGAGCAGCCGATGGCAGGCCAGCAGCCGCTTGAAGAGCGCCGCCTCGCCCGGCGAGTGGGCATGTGACGCCTCGCCGTGCGCCGCCGGCTCGCGCTGAAAGCGCGCGATGATCGGGATCGCCACAAGATGCGAAAGCCCCATCACGGGGATCGCCCAGAGCGCCGTGCCCGGCTCCGTCATGAACGCCGCGATGGACCAGAAGGTCACCACCTGGCACGAGGCCCACGAGAGATTGAAGATGCCCGACGACCGCCGGAGATCATCGCCCATCCGTCCCGCGGAGAGGAACGACTCGATGGTGGGCCACAGCACCCCCGTCAGCGGCGCGTACAGCCCGACAACCAGCCACATCGCGATCGGCGAGCGGATGAGGATCGGGAGCGCGCAGACAACCGCCAAGACCACGTGCAGCAGCGAGAGCAGGCCGCGGGTGGAGAGCGCGCGCCCGCGCCCGGCGAGCGCGCGCGTCAGCGGCCCCGCGGCCAACGCCGCGACGATGTACGTCACCCCCTGCAGCAGGCCCAGGAGAAGCAGCGAAGTGGGCGTGAACTCGTACGCGCGCTTCGCGACAAAGTACACGCCGATCAGCGCCGTGGACGCCCCGAGGTTGTCGATCCACGTCACCGAGGCGGTCGCCCACAGGGGGGAGCGTGAAAGCCCGGCGACGGCGGAAGTCCGGGTTTCGCTGAGAACGCTCGTCATGCCGCCCTGTTCCGCACTTTGATTACGTGCGGCCCGGATCGTAGCATGGGTGGCCCGATCCCCCGGCCTCCGGCGGACATCGAGCACTTGTGCCCGTAGCTCAACTGGATAGAGCGTCGGCCTCCGAAGCCGAAGGTTGAAGGTTCGACTCCTTCCGGGCACGCTTTGCGGCTCCCCCCGAACAAGGCCGTTTGACGAGGTACCGATCAATGCCCCACGCCCAGGCCGAAGGAGCACCCGCATCGGCCGGAACAACCGGCACGATTGCGCCTCCCGTTGATTCAATCATTCACGGGGACGCGCTCAAACTGCTCCCGACGCTTCCGGCCGGGCACGTCGATCTCACGGTGTTCAGCCCGCCATATGACGGGATCCGAGACTACGGGAAGAACTGGACTTTCGACTACAAGTCGCTTGGGTCAGAGATATATCGTGCGACGACAGATGGTGGCGTTTGTGCCGTTGTCATCGGAGATGGCACAAAGGACTTCGCAAAATCATTGACCACATTCCGGTGGGCGGTTGATTGGGTGGATCGTATCGGCTGGCGGCTCTTTGAATGTTGCATCTATTCCCGACACGGGAACCCGGGCGCGTGGTGGACGCAGCGATTTCGTGTGGACCACGAATACATCTTGATCTTTTTCCGCGGCGATCGCCCGCGGCACTTCGATAAGTCTTCTCTCATGATCCCATCAAAGCACGCAGGCAAGATCTATTCTGGGACAGATCGACTCACAAATGGTGGCTTCAAGAAGATTGAACCCAAGCCCGTGAATGAGCGGAAGTGTCGCGGCACGCTCTGGGAATACTCAACGAGTAACACAGAGGGGAATCGAACCAAACTCGAACATCCGGCGACGTTTCCCGATCGCCTTGCGGATGATCTTATCCAATGCTTTTCAAAGCCCGGAGACTTGGTACTCGACCCAATGTGCGGAAGCGGCACAACCTGTGTTATGGCCGCAAAATCAAAGCGGCGCTTTCTCGGCATGGAGATTAGTGGCGAATACCACAGCCTCGCTGTGCGGCGCATGGACGAGGAGGTTCGGAATGACGCCCGCCTTTTCTAGAGATGTGCGCAATGCGAAGGCGGCATTGGCGTCGTTGCCGTGCGATTGGGATGGAAGGAAATCAGTGCTCGCGCTCAAGGAGGCGAACTACAATTGGCGTCAGATGGAATGGTGGGCCTTTTTCTTTGAACATCTTTGCCGTCAGCGGCTTTCCGAGACATTTGAGATACCCGGTGAGACTTTCGGAACGGTGCGTTTTGATCTCAAAGGTGGTGTGAACTGGGATCTCAAGGCCAAAGCGATCAAGTCCGATCAACACTCATGTATCCTCAACGATAGGACAGCGACCGACGCGAGTATTTCAAAATACGCGGAACACGGCGTGATGATCGCGTTATGCGACGTCGAATACAACGATATCAATCGGACCTTTCAGAAATGGCACAGCCGACTCAAGGGCGGCCTCTCGGCGTACGAGAAGGAACGACGAGCACGCACCGAGGTGTCTCGCTACCGCAAGACGCGGGCCGTGCTTCGAGAGGTTCTGTTTCTGCGTATCGACCGCATGGCCGCGAGGACACTTTCAGAAATGAAACAGGGCCGAAACTCGAACGGAAAGCCCAGGCCCGTGAAGTACATGCTTGATCTGGAAGAGATCGGCGACCTGCTTGTCGATCGGATCAAGTTCGAGGCACGACTTTGAGCGCGATGCGCCATGATGCCCGGCGATCTTCGCCTCCTCCGAGTCGCCGCCTGAATCTGCAAGCCCGCGTCTCACTCCACCCGCTTCACGATCAGCGCCGTCTGATCGTCGTCCGCGGGGCGGCCCTGGCAGTAATCCGCCAGCGCCTTGCGCAGGTCCTTGATGATCTCGACCGGGCTTTTCTCCATGCTCGCACGGATCGCCTGGATCGCGCGTTCCACGCCGAAGAGTTCGTCCTGCGGGTTCGCCGCCTCGTAGTACCCGTCGCTCAGCAGCACAAACACATCGCCCTTTTCGAAGTGGTACGGGGCGACGACATCCGGCTGAAAATCCTCGTCGATTCCGAAGGGCATCGCGTTCGCGTTCCGCTCATCCTCTTCGGTCCGGCCCGCCGCCTTGAGGAACACGAGCGGCGCCTGCCCGGCCGACGCATACGACAGTTCGTCCGTGTCGAGGTTGAGTTGGCCGATGAACGCCGTCACGAACCGGCCCATGGGCAGGTCCTTGCACAACTGGAGGTTGATCGACCGTGCGATGACGTCCGCCTCGACCCCCAGGCGGGAGCCCATCCGCACCATCGCCAGCACCTGCGCCACCGAGAGCGCGGGGCCGATGCCGTGCCCCGTCGCGTCCGCCATGAAGATCATCGCGTCGGCGCTGGCGCGCCACGTCCCCGCCGCGTCGGCCGCCGCACGAAGATCGATCACGTCGTACGCATCCCCCGCGGTCTCGTCGGCGGGCTGGAAGTGGCCCCCGAACTCGTACCGCGGGATCGAGGGGAGTGAACTGGGCAGGCTCGCCAACTGGATCTTGCGCGCGACGTCGATGTCCGCCTCGAGCTTCTCCTTGATGCGGCGGGCCTCGATCAGCGCCGCGCGCTTGAGCGCCGTCGCCGCCTGGTCCGCCAGGTGCATCGCGATCTGCTCGTCATCGGCGGTGAACGTTCCCCCGTGCGCCGCGGACTTGTTCAGCAACTGCGCCACCCCCACCAGCTGCCCCTCGAAGTCGAGCATGGGAATCGTCAGCATGCACCTTGTCCGGTACCCCGTGGCCTTGTCCACCGCGGGGTTGAACCGAGGATCGGCGTAGGCGTCCGGGATATTCACGATGTTCTTGGTCCGCGCCGCCTCCCCGATGATCCCGAGGTCCGCGGGCAGCCGGAGCGAGCGTGACAACCCGTGCGACTGCGTGGCGAACAACTCGTGCGTCCGCGCGTCATACTGAAACACGCTGACCCGGTCGGCGTGCAGAAAATCGCGCAGCGTATCGATGATCATCCCCAGGACCTCGTGGAGGTCCGTGGACGATGCGAGCCGACGCGCGCAGTCGAGGATCTGCTCGAAGAGCGCGCGGTCGATCGCCGACGTGCTGCGACCTGTGGGCGAGGCCGAGGACATGGTGACAGAGTCTAGCGGCGCGGACGCCGGCCGGGGGGGCGCATCGCCGCCGCGGCCTCGGTCGCCGTGAGCACCGGGAAGCATGTCCGACCCGTCTTCAACGTCAGACGGATGTACGGCTCACACCCGGCGCACCCCGTGCAGCACCCGGTCCGGTCAACCAGCCCTTGGAAATCGAGCGCCTCCTCGCGGTGCAGCCGCTTGAGCGCCGCAAAGGTCACGTCAACGCATACGCACCGATCAACCATGGATCACCCTCTCGGCCGAGCGTCAGCGGTAGTCAAAGAGTGTATTGGATTCCGCATCGCCGAACCACCCGATCCCGACCCCTCGCGGATCGAGCGGATACAGCCCGGACGATTCCGAGTGCGTCATCCTCTCCGCCGAGACGTGCCCATCGAGCCACACGACCGACGCGCCGCCGTCGTGACGGAAGTGAGCGGAAGGGTCGGGCCGATACCGCGGCAGATGAGGCCAGAACGGAGGCTCGATGAACGAATACTCGATCGTCTCGTCCGCCGCGAGCGCCGCGTCGGCAAAGCCAACGCTGCGCGACGGTGCCGTGAACCGCGTCCGCCGAGCGCCGGCCCGGTCGGTGACAACCTCGAGGAGATCGGGATCGTGCGCCGCCGGCGCCCGGTCCGTGCCGGCGTACGCATTGTTGTATCCGTACCCGCCGCACCCGCGCTCGAATCCGAGCGACCGCGCCGCGAGCGACTCGATCGTCGAAACGAACACCGGGCACGCGCGGACCCCGCGGCTGCCCGCGTCGTCGAGGTAGAGCGTCATCGGCGCCCGCTCCGGGGAAAACGCCTCGCCCAATCCGGCTCGCGTGCCGTGCCAGCGGTGAAGGTTGGCGGTTTCGATCGACGCCGCGCCGGGCATGAACCGCTCGTCGTGGTCGCTCGAATACAGGTCGTTCGCCAACTGGAGTTGGCGGATGTTCGAGGCGCACTCGGTAGCCAGCGCCGCGCGCCGGGCCTTCCCCAGAGCGGGCAACAGGATGCCGACGAGCAGCGCGATCACCGCGATGACGACGAGCAGTTCCACAAGGGTGAACGCGCCTCCGGCCGCGCGTGCCGCTCGTCCGGATCGCGCAACGCCTTCGCACTCACCCGAGTTGGACGATGCCCGCTTCACTCGCCGACCCGATCCTTTCTCACGGCGCGCTGCATCATGGCGCGATCGACATCGGTGACAGCCGAATCACCGTTCACGTCCGCCGCGGGGCTGCCCGCCTGCCGCAGCGCGTGCCAGGAATACAGGTCCTCGATATCCGCGAGCGCGTCTCCGGTCCGATCAAAGAAAGCCTCGCGCGCCCGGACATCCGAGACCGCGGAAATCTCCGCCGAAATCTCACCCAGCGAACCCGCGATGAAGTTCACCGCGCTCGAAAGCCGGATGAAATCAAACCCCGGAAGCCGCGCCGGCTGAAGCGTCTGCGCGTCGATCGCCCACGCGATGTCGAACGAATCGCCGCCACCGGACGAAGGCGTGACGCCCACCGCAAAGGGATTGTCCGGCGATGTGTAGAACTCCGCCGCCGAAAGCGACGGCGAATCGACCACATTGTCGGCGTTCGTATCGCCCAGCAGGAGCGTCGGCGAGCACTCGGCGTAACCCCAGACCCCTTCGATCAGAGCGCCCAGCCCGTTCGGGTTCTGGAGCACCAGCGTGTCAAAGAGCGCGGGGAGCGCGAACGTTGACGTCACGATCATGCCCGGCGCGCCGACCGGATACCACGCGAGATTCGCGGGCGGCGTGCTCGTCCCCGCGTTGTTGTCCCACGCCTGCGATTCGATCGGCAGCGGCCCGTGCGAACCGGGGATCACATACCAGGCATCATCCGCGATTCCGTTGTGATTCGCGTCGAGGCTGATCTCGATCACCGCCGGCTCGGCCCACCGGCGGTTCCCGTTGCCCGCGACCCAGAACGCGTTCCCGAACACGATCGCGTCCAGGCCGAACGGGTTGCACGGATCGTCGCGGACCGTCTCGGCGAACCGGAGCACGATCGAGCCGCCGAAGCCGCCGAGGGTCACCGCCTTGCTGTTGTCCCCCGCGAGTGTTCCGCCGGCCGCGGGAGGGCCGAGCGCACGCGCCGGGTTGTTGTAGAGCGGGTTGTTCACGAACTGACCCGGCGCCGGGGAATAGGAGACGACCTCGTCGGCAAAGTCACCGGCGGAAACGGGTTGGAACGCGAGATGCCAGTGGGTGAGAACACAAAGTGGCGCAAGCCACGGCGTGGATGCCGGAACGGCCGAGCGTGCGGGACTCTTCATGTCGTCCCTCCACGTCCCCCGGTCTTCATCGAGGCCGCCCTGGACCCCCGGCCCCGCGCCAACACGAACGCCACGATCACAACCGGCGCGGGTGCGGGGACCGCGTAACGGAAGAGAGTCGTCCCCGAAGCGAAGGTGGAGTTATCGAAGAACGAGATCAGCAGTTCGTTCGCCCCCGCGTTGAATCGCGGGAAGTACGAGTGTGTCTCCAGGCTCGGCGCCACGCGCAGTTCGGACGAGTCGGGGGCGACCGGCCCGCCCATCAGCGCCGCGGCGACCGCGTCCGAGTCCACGATCGCGGCGTAACCGTAGTCGTTCGAGCCGCCGAACAGGTCTCCTCCGCCGATGAGCAGGTTGCCGAGCGGGTCAAAGCCGAGCGACGCGCCGGACAGCGCACGCGCCACCGTGATCCCGGAGGACTCAAAGTCGATCGGCGTGACGGCGGATGTGATGGACGCCAGCTCGAACGCGCGGACATCGCCGGTCTCCGATCCGCCGGGGACGAGGTCGAAACCGTTGCCCGCGTAGAGCCGCACCCCATCGGTGTACACGCCGCCCGCGGAGAGGCCGATGTTGTTCAGCACGATGCGCGAGGTCGCCGAGCCGATCTTGATCTCGCGGACCTCCCCCCCGGCCGACGCCCCCGCCACGTACAGCGTGTTCGGATCGGCCCAGTGCGCGTCCAGGTTCGATGCGGGCCACGCCTCGGGTGTCGTCGGCGCACCCGGGTCGAGCGATGCAAGCGCAAAGGTGTAGACCGTGGCGCCGGGGCCGAAGTTGTTGTCCCCGACCGCGATCATCGACCCGTCCGGGCTGACACGGACGAACGACGCGCCGAACGAAGAAATGGATCCGTCGGGAAGCGAACCGATCCGCGTCCACGCCGAACCGTTCACCGAATCCTGCCGGTAGAGATCGGTTCCGACAATCGAAAGCAGGCGTCCGTCGGGGAGCGTGTCGTATGAAGCGCTCCCGACGGGAAGTTCGACGGTGCCGACGAGCGTGTAGGGAGGCACGCCCGCGAGACAGGGAACCAGGCACGAGAAGGCCGAGACAAGCGCAACGCCGATGCGAGTGACCATGACGAAACCAACCTCCGTTTCACCCCGATTCGCGCGGAGCGGCTCCCAAGGATGGTGTGGCCCTCGCGCCGGTGGTCATGCGCCGGTGGAATCCGTCGCGGGGAGCGCGCGGCCTTCCTGCCGACGCCCCGTTGCGCGAGGGCGCCCAGACTTCCGTCGGTGGCAGGTCTTCCGGCTTTGAGCCTCCACTCCTTGCGAGTGGGGCGAGCCTCGCCTTCCCGCCCGGCTTGAAGCCGAACAGTGGCATCGAGACTCGCGCTGGCCCTTCACGGCGGCGCGTCCGCGGCGGAGTTGAACCGCACTTCCCTTTTCATCCGTGCAACGCAAGGACCGCTCGCGCGTCCATACGCCGACGGACACCATCGACATGACCACCATACCATCCACCATGCGCACGGCACAACTCGCGGCGATCCTCGCGGCGTCCCTCCTCGCCTCCCCCCTCGCGGCGCAGCAGAGGCCAACCGCCGCGCGCCCCCCCGTCGAACAGAAGCCCGCTCTCCGACGCGACAACGCAAACGCGCGCGACTGGACTCTTCACGCCGAGGTCAGGCTCCATTCCACTCAAATCCGCGGGACGGACCCGAGGAATCTGCCCGCCACCCCGCAGTTCATCCTGAGCGGCGTCGAGTTTCTCTACCCGATCCTCGATTCGAGCGCCATGCACGAGGTCTACCCCTCGCGCATGACCAGCGAGTTCCGAATCGACACCATCCCGGTGGACAAGGAGCCGGAGATCCGCGGGGGATACCAATCCCTCTCCTCCATCGGCGTGTGGAAAGCCGGGGCGATGAAGACGCACCACCTCACCTTCATCGCCGAGATCCCGATGACCTGCTGGGAGACCCGCATCGACGAAACCATCGCGAGGCAATACCGGTGGCCCGCCGCGCCGTGGTCCGCCGAGATGGCGCTGTGCCTCGAGCCGCAGCTGTTCGTCGAATCAAAGGATGAAGCCGTCGCCGCCCTGGTCAAGAAATGGGCCAAGGGCGACCCCCGCGCCGCGAGACCCTACGACCTGGCAAAGACCATCGCCGCCGGGGTCATCGAGCACATGCGCGTCACCGATCCACCCACCGCGGCACGCTCCCGCGGCGTGGAAGTCGGCCACGCGAGCGCCGTCCTCCTCGAAGGATTCGTCGTCCACGGCGCCGCCGCCGTCGCGCGTGAAAAGAAGGGATCAGAGTTCGACCTCGCGTGCCTGCTCACCGCCGCCTATCGCTCCGCCGGGCTTCCCGCAAGGCTTGTCATCGGCCTCGACGTCAAGCGCAGCGAAGAACGACAGGGCACCGTCCTGCGATCGTGGACGGAGTTCTTTCTCGCGCGCGAGCCGGCCCCGACCGCGACGGGTGCGGCCGCGGCCATCACTTCGAACGACGGCGAGTGGATCCCGGTGGACATCTTCCGACAGTGGGAGTTCTCCTCTCGCGCGCCGCCGCCGTCACAGCGCTGGGAATACTTCGGCCACAACGAGGAGTTCGACTTCGTCGTCCCGATCGCGTTCCACTGGCTGCCCCCCGAAGACTGCACCAACAGCGGACCACCGGGAATCTGGGGATGGAGGCCGACCCCGGTGAATCCGTCCTGCGACGCCGAGGTCAAACTCTGGGCCTACGAAACGCCCCGCAAGGGAGGCGTGGACCCTCGACCAAGGAAAAAGTGAGCGCCACGCCCGGAGTCAGAACCGCTTGAACGCGCCGCGAATGCGACGCACCGGCGACTCGGAATCGTCCAGGAACTCGTCGAGAGGCCGCACCGGCGCGAGCTCGTTGGCTTCCATCAATGCGGAAAGTTCCGAAGCGGTGAAGGGGAACGGCGGACCATCAATCGAATCCAGTGAAACACCCGGATCACGCCCACGAGTCACCGCGAGCAGGATCCCGCCCCGAGGCGACAGGAGCGACGCCATCCCCGCGGCCAGCGCCGGCCGATACGCCGGCGGCAACGACTGCAACGTGTGAACCTCGATCACCAGGTCAAAGCGATGACGAAGCCTCGACGGAAGATTGAACAGGTCGCCTTGGACGAAGATCTCGGCGTGCTCCGGGTGGCGTCGTTTCGCCCACGACACCGCCGTGGGTGAGCAGTCAAACGCCACCGCGTCGTACCCGCGCTCAACCAGCGCCGCCGCATCCTCTCCAAGACCGCATCCGACCACCGCCGCCCGCGCGCCGCATCGCACCAGCGAGGGCGCCTCCGCGTTCAACCACGAAATCATCGACGGGCAAGGCTTCGTGTGCGCCCAGGGAACCTTCTCAAGTTGGCCATCGGCTTCCCGGTACACCTGGTCGAAGCGGGACAACCAGTCGCCGGCACCAGGCGGGACGGCCACTCCGGCCTTTGATTCGAGAAGGGTTCCGACAATCGTGCTATCCGACAGAGTGGCGCTCGCCATGGCAGCGCTCCTTTTCGGAAGTCCGTCCGACGCGATCCAGGACCGGGGCGGGCGGCTCCTGCGTGTGGGCGGGGCGACGGTGGGCAACGCCGCGCCGCGGAAACCAATATCAGCGTACTCCGATTGTCGGCGATGTCTAGGGGAAAGTTCGGAGAACCTCGGCCCGACTCGGAGCATTCGACTTCATAAGAAAGCATCCGCCAACCGCGCAGGATATGCGCTGAATGCTGCGGGAGGCGCGCGATCAACTCCGCTTCGACACCACACAGAACTCGCCGCTCAGACCACGAACGATTTACTGCAAGAAATCATTGGACACATAAGTCGCCTTCCGCCCGCACCCAAACAAATACCATCCATTTGCCCCGTCGCCACTCAAATTGACTGGCACAAGCCTCGTGCGAGCCTCTCGCGTCCGATGAACCCAATACCCGCTGCTAGGGTGATGCCGACCCTTCGCGGACGCGCGCAAGTCGGCCCGACGCGCACGCCAAGTTCAGGAACAGATGACCACACTCACGATCAACTTCGCCGCCGCGCCGAGTCGCTCATACGAAGTGGTCGTCGGACCCGGGGTTCTCTCGACCCTCGGCTCGTGCCTGGCCACGATGCTGCCCGACTCGTCACGACGGGCATGCCTGATCTCGGACGATTGCCTCCCGCCCGCGACCATCGACGCGGCCGCTCATGCGCTGAAACAGGCCGGGTTTAAGCCAACCCACCTCGGAGTCCACGCATCGGAGGCCGACAAATCACTCTCCACCTTCGGCGCGCTCATGACCCGTCTGGCCTCGACGAGGCACGAGCGCAACGACCCCATCATCTCGCTCGGCGGAGGCATCGTCGGCGATCTGGCCGGCTTCGTCGCCGCCACCTATCGCCGGGGTGTGCCCGTCGTGCAGTGCCCGACCACCCTGCTCTCGATGGTCGACGCCTCCGTCGGCGGCAAGACGGGTGTCAACATCGACGCCGAGGGGTCGCTGAAGAAAAACATGGTCGGCGCCTTCTGGCAGCCGGTGCTCGTCCTCGCGGACACCGACACGCTCGGCTCACTCCCCGAACGGCACCTCCGCTCCGGCCTGGCGGAGTGCCTGAAGCACGCCCTGATCTCGCACGCGACCGACCCCACGCTCTTCGATTGGACGCTCGAGCGACTCCCCGACATCATCGCGCGCCGCTCACCGGTGCTCACCGAACTCATCGCCCGAAACATCCGCGTGAAGGCGTCGTTCGTCACGGACGACGAACGTGAGGAGAAGCCCTCAGCCGAGGGCGGACGCGCCCTCCTGAATCTGGGCCACACCTTCGCCCACGCCATCGAGACCCTCCCGCACCTCTCGCCAACCGGCCGAGCGGACGACCGCCCCCTGCACCACGGCGAAGCGGTCGCCCTGGGATTGCTCGCCGCGGCGCACACCTCCCTGTCCATGAATCGACTCACGTTGAGTCAGGTCGAGCAGGTCCGCCGGGCGGTCGAGGCCGCGAGCCTTCCGACAAAGGTCCAAGGCCTGCCCGAGCCGCAGGCCCTCCTCTCGATCATGATGCACGACAAGAAAGTCTCGTCGGGAAGGCTCCGCCTCATCCTCCCCGTGGCGGGCAGCCGCGCCGAGGTCGTGGTGGAACCGCCGATGGACGCTGTGCTGGCGGGTTTGCGCGCGATCAGGGGATGAACGCCGCACCGGCCGCGGCGTCCCTCGTTGCATTGCCTTCAAGCCCCGAGCAACGCCAAGCCGATGATGGACCGACGGACGGCGCGGAGCGCCCCCTCTCTCGCGCGGTTGCGGTTGATCCCGAAGGATTGGGGCATTGGAACCAGGCCGCGGCGTGCGCACCATCGCCATCATCAACCAGAAGGGCGGAAGCGGGAAAACGACGACCGCGATCAATCTCGCGGCGGGACTCGCGCGCCTCGGCCGACGTGTCCTCCTCGTGGATGTCGATCCCCAGTCGCACTGCGCCCTGGGCCTCGCCGTCCCGGAATCACAGATCGATCTCACCATCGCCGACGCGATGCTCGCCGCCGATCACCGCCCGCCGGAGCGTTCGCGCCTGGTCTGGGAAGCCGCCAAGGGGCTTGACCTCATCCCGAGCACCACGCGCCTCGCCGGCCTTGAAGCGCCCCGAGGCGGCCTCGCCGAGAGAATCGACCGCGATCGTCGGCTCACGATGGCCTTGGATCACCTCGCGCCGGGGTATGACTGGTGCTTCATCGACTGTCCGCCCTTCATCGGCCTGCTCACCTTCAACGCCCTCCGCGCCGCGGACGAGGTGCTGATCCCCGTCGAAACAGGGTTCTTCGCACTCCAGGGCGCCGTGAAGCAGGTCAACACCATCCGCGCGCTCGGGCGAAAGGCCGGCGTGCTCACCCCCTACCGCATCCTCCCGACGCTTCACGATCCCGCCAGCGCGCTCGCGTGCGAGATCCTGGGCGAACTGGAACGACGCTTCGAAGGTCAACTCATCCCGACCGCCATCCGCTACGACCCGAAACTGAAGGAATCGGTCTCCGCGGGCGTTTCCGTCCACCAGTTCGACCCGGCGAGTGTCGGGGCACAGGACTACACGGCGCTGGCGCAGTTCTTCGAGTCTGCGCCGCGCCTCCAGGCCGAGCCGGTGGTGGTCGAGACCGTCGCTCTCGCGACGGCTCCCACCGAAGAATCGGCGCGAACCGAATCCGCCGTCGCGCCGGCGACTCCGCTGACGCTGGTGCGCGCGGAAGCACCCCTGCCCAGGTTCTCAGGCGTCGCCAGCCGCGCCGCGGAACTGGCCGCCCGGGCGCGTCAACTCTCCCTCCGCAGCCAGGAGATCAACCAACGCATCGAGAGCGACCCCCAGGTCGCGCGCGTCCTCCGCGAGCGCGAGCCACATCTCGACGGACCGGGTGACCGCCTGGCCTCCATCCGACCGCTCGCGGGCGCGCGGATCACCTCGCGCGGCGTGCTCTTCCTTGCGGACGCTCCGCCGGACGCCGTCGTCGAAGTGGAGATCGAGAGCGAAGGTCAGCCGGCCGGGCGCGAACCGCTCAAGTTCAATCGAGAGACGGGGATGCACGAGGCGCTCCGGCCCCTCCCCGCCGGAACCACGCGCTACCGCATCCACCTCGACTCGGAGCCGGTGAATCCGACGCCCGAATCCGATGCCGCCGAGAAGGGTTGGAGTACCCTGCACGTGCCGGCGATCGCCGACGCCGAACCGATGGGCGTTCCCCCATCCACCGCGGCGATCTCAGCCTAGAGAGGCCTGGAGGATCCATGCCGACGACTCCCGCCCGGACCAATCGCGAGAACAATGAGCACGTCGGCCCGCGCTCCGCGGATGAGTTCGACGCGCTCGCCGACCTCTTCCTGGGTGAAGACGAGACCCGTGAGCCGTTCGTGGACGAGGACACGCCTCCCGCCCGCTCCCGCTCCGCGAAATCGCCGGCAGCACCGGCGCTGGAACTCCTGGTGCAAGGACACCTGCCCGTGCGTGCCGCGCCGTGGGCATCGCAGTACGCCAGGCTCCGCGCCACGACAACCCAGGCGCCCGTAGCGCTCGTGCGATTGACCGGCGGGAACCTCTCCGTCGAGATCTTCGGCTCGGAGTCGGAGGAGTTCCGCGATGACGCGGACGCGGCGCTCGCCGTCACCAACGCCGCCCGAATCGCCAAACACGTGATCGTCCAACTCGACGAGGTGCATCAGGCGGCCTTCGCGGGCGATCCCCGTGTCGCCTCCGTCACCGTGCTGGGCGGGGCCAACGAAGCCGCGGTCGTCGCCACCTACCGCACGTTGAAGGGACTCTCCGGCGTCTTCACGCCCGCCGCGGAAGGCGACGAACCCCCGACGGACCTTCAGGTGGCGTTCGTGACCACGGAGGAGGGCGCCGACCGCGACGCGCTCGAACGACTCCGACGCGCCTCGGCCGTCTTCCTCGACCGCCCGCTCGCGCACGCGGGAACCGTGGGGAAGATCGGGCCGACCGGCGCCGTCCCGCTCTTCCGAGGCGAGTGCCAGATGGGGCCGGGACGCTTGCTCGACCTTCTCACGAACACGGCACCCGCCGAAGGCGCTCCGCACAGCCGTCCCGCCGCGCGACGCCCCGTTCCATCACGAGACCTCCCGACACCAAGCGCGCCCGGCTCGCCCGACCACCTGAGCCGATTCATCCCGGGTCTGAAAGCGATCAACGCGCGCTGCCCCGATGATCCAACGGTGGAACTCGCCGTCGACAAAGGCGACCGGCTTCACCTCCTGCGCCAGGACAACGATGGACGTGCCGTCGAACGACTCGTCAGCGTCTCGGCATGGGCCGTCAAGCACGCGGCACTCCTCTCCGCCGCCGGTCTCGGCGCGGATTTCAGCCATCCGCCGGCGATGCACCTGTTCACAAGCGAACCCAAGTCGATCCGGCACCTGCTCGACGCCGACGTCCGCGTCCACCTGCTCGCAACGGTCGGGGCGGAGTGGTACTGCACCGAACTGAACTGAACCGAACACAATCACGCTGTTTCGAGCGCCACCTCATCGCGACGCGCCGACTTCGGCTCGGCCGAGGCGGCGATTCCGCCCCGGTCCGGCGGGCCATCCTCCGCCGCGCCGAACAGCGTCGCCGTCACCCCCTGACGCATCTGGAGCACCACGCTGAAGAGCAGCGGCACAAGGATCAGCGTGAAGATCGTGGACACCAGCATGCCGCCGATCACCACCGCCCCCAGCCCGCGGTACATCTCCGACCCCGCGCCGGGGGCGATCACCAGCGGAAGGCCGCCGCCGAGCGTCGTCAGGGTCGTCATGAAGATCGGACGGATCCGCGAGCGCACCGACGCCGCGATCGCCAGGATCGGCGGCAGCGGCTCCTGGTCCTCGAAGCCCTCGATCCGACCCGGATGCATGAAGTGCAGCGACTGCTCGACCAGCAGGATCGCGTTGTTCACCACCGTCCCGATGAGAATCACGAAGCCGATCATCGTCAGCACGTCGAGTTGCTGCGGCGCGATCGTGGGAATCGAAAGCGTCCACTCGTGAACCCCGCGCAGTGCCGCGAACCCGCCCACGATCGCCAGCGGCACGCTGAACA
>JAEUIV010000012.1 GCA_016795005.1 Phycisphaerae bacterium | reverse complement strand
CGCAATCGCCGCGGCGATGGGGGAGGCGGCGAGCGCCCCGCCGAGAAAGAGGTGGCAAAGAAGTGTGAACCGTTTGGTGTAGGAGTACAGGGCGATCCAGGCGAGAACGGGGAGCGAGAGGATCAGCGGCCAGGAGTTGTTGAAAAGCACAAACGCGCCGCACGCGGCGACGAAAGCGGTCGCGCAGACGAGCGCGATGGCCCAGCCCTGCCGCAGGGTGAGACGGCCGGAGGCGAAGACGCGGCGTGCCGTGCGCGGGTTGTCGTGATCGAACCGCGAGTCCGCAAGGCGGTTGATGAGCATGGCCCAGGTACGCGCCAAGACCATGCAGAGGGCGATCAGAAGGAGCTGAACGTAGAAGCGGGGTCGAGCGCTCGTCATCGTGGAGCCTTGCAGGTCGGGGGATGAAAGAAAGGCCGCCAGGAGCGCGAACGGCATCGCAAAGACCGAGTGGGCGATCTTGATGTCCGAGAGGGCAAGAAGCAGTGGGGAGGTGGGGCGAATGGAGTGTTCCACAGAAGCGTCCGCTGGGCCGACGGTGAATCGACGAGTCGGCAATGATCGTAACGAGCGCATGGTTCAGGGCGCGATAACCGGAGTGCATGGCATTTGTCCGCGCGTGAAGCAAGCGTCACTCCGTGAATGCGCGGGTAATCGGACGTCGCCACGCCGCGCCCTCGTTGTGAAATGAGTGATCCGGGCGACGAGCGCGACGGGAACCGCGCGGACAAATCTTCGTCGCTCCCGATGACGGAACGAGCGCGTGGCACCGATCTCTTCCCCCGTCGCCGGTGCTCGTTGCACAGGGCGTGGAGGCGAAGGCATGACGACTGTACGGATCGGGGAAGTGCTGATGAACCGGGGAATCCTGACGGCTGGGCAGGTCGAGGTCATCCTCGAAGAGCAACTGCGGAGCCACCGCCCCTTCGGTGAACTCGCGGAGCACATGTTCAATATCGACCCGACCGACATCGAGCAGGCCTGGATGGAGCAGTACGCCCGGCTGGCGCGCCACGTGGACGTGATGAAGGAATCAAAGGATGCACGCGCGATGCAGAGCATCGAACGCCGCCAGGCGTGGCAGTTCCGCGTCATGCCCCTGCGCTTTGACGGAAAGGAACTGATGGTCGCGACCACGCCCGACAACCTCTGCCGGGCCCTCCGCTTCGTGACGCGCTGCTTATCGGTCCCGTGCTACATCGTGCTGACGGAGGCGAAGATGCTCGGCGAGGCGCTCGAGCGTCACTTCCCCCTCCCCGGCATGACCGCGGCGTTCGTCGGTCAGAACCAGCTGAACCCAATGGTGCTGTTGGCCGGTGACTAGCGCCGACTAGGGGCGGTGCGCCGACACCAGTCGATCCGGCCGGATGCGGATGGCGCCGACCAGGGCCAGGGCGCCGGAGGTGAGGACCTCCGCGCCTGTGACGACGAGCGCGATGAGCGCGATGCTGTTCTCGTCGAGTCCCTGCGATATCCCGAGCGCCGCGACCCCCATCTCTCGGAATCCAAGGGTGCCCGCCGGGGTGAGCACGCTCAGCAGGAAATAGGTGGTCGAGAGCAGGATCGCCTGATCGACGGGCATCTCGTGGTTGATGATCATCGCCGCGGCGAGGAACCGCCCCGCGAGCACCGCGACATCGAGGACGCGGAAGACCCCGTGCCCGATCACGGCCCGCGGGTGCTGCACCAGGAGGTACGAGCCGAGGCTCAGCGTCCGGAGCCACGCGGCGGTATTGGACTTCCGTCCCAGCACGACCGCCGCGACACCGCCAAGCCCGAGGCCGACGATCACGGTGATCCACCAGAGCCAGTCCAGCTGCTTCCGCCACACGCCCGCGACAATGAGCGGCGCCAACACCGAAACCGCGAGCGCTCCGACCGCGGCGACCCACCCGATGAGCAGCCGGAACCTCACACCATCTCGTCGGTGATGGATCAGAACGCGAGCGATCAGGCTGAGTTTGAAGGGCAGGATCGAAAGAAAAGTCGCGATGGCGTTGGTCAGGATCGTGTCTGTCGGATCGAGGCGATGGACGGGTCTCAACGTGATCCAGAACATCAATCCGTTGAGGATCAGGCTGGTGAAAGTCAGGGCGAAGAGGGCGACCACTTCGCCCGCGGGCGCGGCGCGCATCGAGGCCAGGCCTCGGGCGTTCTCCTCGCTCATGGAGAGCCGGATCGCCCACGCCAGGAGCGCAAGCCCCAGCAGCAATCCGGCCAGTTGCAGCGCGACCCGTCTCGGCGACCACTTGCGGCGGGGGTCCATCTGCTCGAGGACCGGGCCGGTCGGTGCGTGCAGGCCGTCCTTGGCGGGTTCGGGCATGGCTCAATGCTATCGGAGCGCCGCCGCGACGGGTCCACGTAATCAGGGTGACGCCGGAATAAGTTCAATGAGCACGATGCGCGCGCCGTTCGCTGGTTGCCACTCCTTGATGATCCGGCCATGCCGCTGGAGGAGCGACTCGGCGACGGTTGGGGTCACATCCGGGTCGTACCAGCGGTCTGAATGGAGGCGTCGGAGTTCGGAGAAGTTGATGAGCACGTGTGAAACGCCGAGGCCCGCGGGCGACGGCGCGGCGAGCCGTCCCACCGCCCCGGCGAGACGGCCGCTTGACTCACGGAGGAGCGAGCCGAGGGGCGAAGGGTCCCATGTCGTGTGATAGAGGACGGGGACGTGATAGTAGAAGGGGGTGGAGTCGCCCAGCAGATAGAGGCGACGTATCGCTGAGGCTTCAACCAGGTTGACCCATTCGAAGGGGCCGAAGAAGTGGTCCTTCAGTTCCTGCTGGTCTTCGGCGCTGGCGGCATCGAATGCCGCGCGGCTTGACTCCCCGGTGATCGCGTTGATCCCGGAAGCCGCGAAGAACCCGGCGGCGGGTCGATCCTCGACGATCGCTTCGCTCAGCATCAGGCGTGCGACGACATTGAAACTCTGACACCAGCACAGGAGTGCGATCCACTTGCGAGAGCTCGAACGCGCTTCGGCGCGAGTTCCGACCCAGAACACGCCTACACCCGCGATGAGCGGCACGACCGTCGAGATCAGGAACCTGGATTGCAGGTGGCCGATGGAGAGCCACAGGATGACCTGGATCATCAGCACGACCGCAAGCGGCATGAGCATCGGCCGCGAACGTCGCCAAAGAAGCGCCGGGCCGAGCAAGGCCACGGCGAAAGGAACCACAAACCAGTACTGCTCGTGTACAACTCCGCGATCCGAGACGAAAAGCGAAAGACGTCCGAACACCCCGGCCGATTCGTGGTGCCCGAGTGTCCACCGAGCCACTTCGAGCGCCGACCAGTGACCGTCGCCGAAGTACGAGGTGAGATAGGGGAAGACGGGGTTGCCGGAGGCGATGGCGTTGCGGGTGAGCCAGGGTGAAAGCGTGAGCAGCCCGGTCGAAGCGGCCGCGGCAAGCATCCGGGAGGATTCTCGGCGTGGGGTGCGGAGAAGAATCCAGGCGCCGACCGGCGCGCCGACCATGAAGAGCGCCGTGGGCTTGGCGCAGCACGCGGCGCCGACGACGAGGCCGACGATCACGCCGCGGCGGACAGGGGACAGCGATGCCAGTTCACAGGCGATGAGCGAGGCGGCAAGGAACAGGCAGACGGTCATCTCGTTGTAAGCGAGACTTCCCGTGACGATGACCCAGGGCGTCGTCAGGAAGAGGAGCGCGGTGAACGCGGACGCGAAGAGTCGCCGATCAGCGTGAAGATCGAGCCTGATCAGCAGGGTGGAAGCGAGCGCGGCGGCGCCCCCCGCGGAGGCGATCGCGATGAGCGCATGCAGGAGTTGCGAGGCGATGGTCGCCACGCCGTCCGCCTCGGTGAAGGGATCGCGCGCGATGAAGGACGCCATGGCGCCCAGGTGCATGTATGCCGCTTCCATGTACGAAGGGAGCCACGAGTAGGCGTTGTGCTCGAGAGGCTGGATCCGGCCGGCGGCGAGCCACTCGCGCGGGAGTTGGAGGTGATAGGAGAGGACATCGAAGCCGCGAGCCTCGCTGGCCCACAGCGTGCCGGGCGGGACGCAGACGGCAAGGAAGAGCGTCGCCAGCGCCGGGGCAGCCGCGAGGAGTACCGGCGAACGATTCGCCGGAGCGATAAAGATTGACGGCCGGAGTCGGTTCGCTGTGTTCCAGGCGAGCAGCGCCAGCCCGAGCGCGATGGGGAGCCACGCGAGCACGAGTCCGGCCGCTCCGATGCGGAGCAGACCGAAGACCCCCATGAGGTGCGAGACGGAGAGCAAGAGCGCCAGGCCGAGGGAGAGTTGCAACGTGAACGTGATGACGCCCTTCCGTTTCCAAGAGTCCGCTGCGTTCCCCGCCGCGGCCGGAGCAGGATGCATGAGAAGCGTGAACGCCGCGAGACCGAATCCCCACGCCGCGAGCAAGTACGCCGTGGCGAACGGCGCCGCGGACAGGAGAGATTGGGCCACGGCGACCGGGCCGAGGTACCAGGGCGTGACGCCCGGTATCGAAAGTCCGATCAGGAACAGGAGGGTGAGCAGACCCAGAACGGGGACGGTGAAGCGGGACGATGTGATCCGGGCGCGGGCCATCGCTCCGATTATGCGGGAGAGGGCGGTCCGTGGCGAAGTCGTCAGGGCGCGGAGCGTCCGAGCCTGCACGTGGAGGTATTCTCTTTCTCGCCGCGCGAAGGCCTGTCACCTGCAACGCGCGGCGGAGAGATGGCGATGAAGCCGGGCACGCGAATCGGATTCACCTTGATCGAACTCCTCGTGGTTGTCGCGATCATCGCGATCCTGATCTCGATCATCCTTCCGTCGCTCTCCGGCGCTACCAAGGCCGCGCGCCAGATGGCCGGGCTTTCCAACATGCGTCAACTCGCCGCGGGCTGGCACTCGTACTCGATCGACAACCAGGAAGTCATGATGCCCGGGCGCTTTCCGAATCTGCCCGGCGGGACCGCCAACCCCGCGAACTATTACAAGGTTGGAAACGGGAAGAAGTTCCGTGCCCGCTACCTGCCCGTGCTGGGTCGCTACATCGATTCCTTTTCTTTCGCGAATCCCGATCCGAATGATGATCGACAGGACTACGACAACACCCTCTTCGTGTGCCCCGCCGCGCCGGATCGTACCGATGACGGCAACTGCGCCTGGGGGTACAACCACCAGTTCCTCGGCAACTCGCGCCTGCGCAGCGGTGTGTATCGAAACTTTCCGTTGAAGCAGACCGTCCTTCAGATTCAGGCGAGGACGGCGCTCTTTGCCGATAGCCTCGGCACCGCCGCCGGCTTCGCCGAGAACGAGCGGCGCGGCTACAACAACAACGGCGCCGACCTGAAGGAAGTCGGAAATCACGCCTGGTCGCTCGATCCGCCCCGGCTCACCGCGGCGTCAGACCGAGGCACGGGCAACGCGGGCAGCACGCGCACCGCCGTCGATCCGCGTCACTCGGGCCGCGCCAACACCGTCTTCTGCGACGGCCACGGCGGAGCCTTCAAGCCCGAAGAACTCGGCTACCGCCGGTTGACTGACGGCCGCTTTGTCGACCAAGAGCCATCCGCCGATCCGCCGACGAACGCGATGTTCAGCGGCAGCGGAAGGGACAAGGATCCGGTGTGAACCGGGACGGTGGAACGGGTCGTCAGTTCGATTCCGACACCGCTGCATACCGATCCACCACTTCCCGGATCGCCCGCGCCGCCTCTCCCGGGTCCGTTGCCCCGCAGATCGCTGAACTGACGGCCACTCCCTTCGCCCCCGCCGCGACAACCTCAACCACGTTGTCGGGCGTGATACCCCCGATGGCAAGGTGAGGCGGCATCGGCGGGTCGTGCTTCAGGTACTCCATCAGGTACATCGGCCCGGCGATCGGCTTGTTCTTCGTCGGCGAGGCGTACATCGGACCCACGCCGCAGTAGTCCGCCCCGTCGCGGAGCGCGTGCTGCGCTTCGCGCAGGTTGTTGGTCGAGAGGCCGATGAGCAGTTCAAAGCCCGTGATCTTGCGCGCCTGGTGGATCGGCATATCCGTCTGTCCCAGGTGGACGCCGTCGGCCGCGGCGACCACGGCGATGTCCGGCCGATTGTTGATCACGATCGCGGGGCCGAGCGGCTTCACCGTCTCAACCAGCCTCGTCGCGCGCGAGGTGAGTTCCTTGTCGCTGAGGCCGTGCTCACGGAGTTGGATGCAATCGGCGCCATTCTGAGCCGAGGCGATCGCGACATCCAGCCAGCCGTGCCCGCCCGTGCAGAGTTTCTCCGTCACCAGCACGCACAGCCGCCACTGCGCGCCGCGCCCGGTCCCGAGAGCGAGGAGCAGGCGGCGCTCAACGCCGTAGGCACGGTACCGGAGTTGCTCGACCGCTTGCGCGAACTCCTCGGGCGAGAGGTCCGTGCTGCTCGGCGCTTTCGAGGCAAGTTCGGGGAGCGCCTTGGCGTACTCCTCGATCGAGCGGAGCGCCTCGGTGAGCCGCTTGCCCGCCGCGAGCACGACCTCGCGCGCCCCCTGACGCCGGTATTCACCCGGCGCGGCGATCGACGTCCCGACATCATTCGGCGTATCGCGGTGCGCCAGCCCCACCCCCTCGCCCCCCGGCATCCGGTCCAGCGTCGTCGCCAGTTCATGGCGGATCGTCTTCAGCGACTCGGAGAGCGCACGCGATCCAAGCAGGAACCGCGCCGCATCCTCCAGCACGCGCATCGCCTCTCGAGCGCGATTGGCGTTGGCGTCGATGATTCGTGCTGCGTGGTTCATGCTGTTCACCGCGGAATCACGGGGCGGCGGGGCTGGATGGGACCCAGACAACGACACGATACACGTTCGTTCAGCCGGCCCGGAGACCCCGGCGTTGCCCCCGAAATCTCCGCCCGACCCGCGCATCGAGGTCACGCCGGAGTCAACGGGCGTGAGGTCTGGCGCCGGGGATCAAGCCTTCAAACCTTCTGTGTCCGCTGCGGCCCGGAGGCGGCAGTTGTTTTCCGCGCCGCCGCCAGCCCGTGCTCCAGGTCGGCGATGAGGTCGTCCGCGTCCTCGATCCCGATGGAGAGCCGCACCATCGTGTCGGAGATCCCGAGCATCCGCCGTGTGTCCGGCGAGAGCGAGGCGTGGGTCATGATCGCGGGGTGTTCGATGAGGGACTCGACGCCGCCCAGTGACTCGGCGAGCGCGAAGATGCGGACGTTCTCCAGCATCCGCCGCGCCTCGTCCAGCCCGCCCTTCAGGTAGATCGTGATCATCCCGCCGAACCCGTTCATCTGGCGCTTGGCGATCGCGTGCTGCGGGTGCGACGGGAGACCCGGGTACACGACACGTTCGACCGCCGCGTGCGATTCGAGCCATTGCGCGATCTTCATCGCGCTCTGCGCGTGACGCTGCATGCGGATGTCGAGCGTCTTGATGCCCCGCAGCGTCAGGTACGCGTCAAACGGCCCCATCACGCTCCCGATCGCGTTCTGAAGAAACCGCAGCTGCGCGCAGACCTGCGGATCATTGGTCGCCAGCAGCCCGCCCACCACGTCCGAATGGCCGTTCAGGTACTTCGTTGAGGAATGCATCACGACGTCAAAGCCGTGCTCCAGCGGCCTCTGAATGATCGGCGACGCGAACGTGTTGTCGCAGACCAGGATGCACTCCTTGTTCACGCCTTTCGCCACGCGCGAGATCATGGACAGGTCCGCGAGTTTCAGGTTTGGGTTGGTCGGGGTCTCGACCCACACCATCTTCGTCTCGGCGGTCATCGCGGCGCGGAGCCTCGACTCGTCCGTCAGGTCGGCGTAGGCGATCTTCAACCCCTGCGAGCGTGCCCGAACCCGGGAAAAGAGGCGATTTGTTCCGCCATACAGGTCGTCCATCGCCACCATGTGAGAGCCGGAATCGAGCAACTCGAGACACGTCCCGATCGCGGCCAGCCCGGAGGAAAACGCAAAGGCGCCGCATGAGGGGTCGTATTCCTCGCTGATCCCGGTTCCTTCGAGGTGGGCCACCATCCGCTCGAGCGCGTATCGAGTCGGGTTGTGCGAACGCGAGTACTCGAACCCCTTGTGGACCCCCGGCGATTCCTGCGCGTACGTGCTGGACACGCTGATCGGGGGCATCACCGCCCCGGTCACGGGGTCCGGGCGCTGCCCCGCGTGGATGACCTTGGTGGCGAGACGAACGGTGGGATCGATGGACATGGCTTGGCACTCACACAACGAAAACGCGGGGAACAGCGAAAAGAAATCAGGCGTCAATCACGAGGCCGGGAATCCGGCACGTCCGCCGGACGCGCTCGGCCCGGTTGCTTCATCCTTGGAGGCTCCCCTCCATCGCCTGGCGCAGCGTCGCCTCCGATTGCTGGCGGAGGTAGTTGATCATGTCGATCTTGGTGATCAGCCCGAAATACGTGCCGTCGCTCCCGACCACGATCGCCACGCGGTCGGCGCGGAAGATCGGGATCAGCGCCGTGATCGGCTCCTCGGGGCGGACGGTCTCGAGCCGTCGCGTCATGAACTGCGAGACGGGCTTTTCGAACGCGGACGGATCGCTCATCACCGCGAGCAGGATGTCGCTCTCGTCGATGATCCCGACCACCTTGTCGCGCGGGTCCATCACCGTCATCTGCGACACGCCGTACATCTGCATCCGCTTGATCGCCTGCTTGATCGGCTCCTCGTCGCCCAGCGTGTAGTCCTCGTGCAGGGTATGCCGCCGCGCGATCAGGTCGCGGAGGTTGCTCTGCGTCTCACGCTTGGTGAACCCGTTGTCGATCATCCAGAAGTCATTGAAGAACTTCGAGAGATACTTGCCCCCGGTGTCGCACACCAGCGTCACCACGTTCATGGGTCGGGTCTGCTTCCGGCACCACTTGAGCGCCGCGTGCATCAGGCATCCCGTGCTCGAACCCGCGAGGATGCCCTCCTGCTTCAGCAGCTCGCGCGCCGCCATGAACGCCTCGCCGTCGGTGACGGGGATGGCCTCGTTCACGAGTTTCAGATCGCAGATGTCCGGCACAAAGTCCTCGCCCATCCCCTCGACGAGCCAAGGCCCCGCCTTCACCATCTTCCCCTCGTTCACCAGGGGATGCAGCATCGACGCCGCGGGGTCGGAG
This sequence comes from Phycisphaerae bacterium, assembly GCA_016795005.1. GTDB lineage: Bacteria > Planctomycetota > Phycisphaerae > Phycisphaerales > UBA1924 > JAEUIV01. The sequence goes on along the minus strand of JAEUIV010000012.1, from coordinate 18,265 downwards.
AGAATGATCTTGATCCCCGGATTCTTCTCGCGCAGAAAACGTCCGATCCCGCTCAGCGTCCCCCCCGAGCCGACCCCCAGCACGATCGCATCCACCTTTCCCTGCATCTGTTCCCAGATCTCGGGGCCGGTGGTCTCGTAGTGGGCGCGGATATTGTGAGGGTTCGAGAACTGATTGACGTACAGAGAGTTTGGGGTCTCTCGCGCGATCCGGGCCGCCACCTCCTGGTAGTACTCGGGATGGCCCTTCTGCACGTCGGATCGTGCGAGCACGACCTCGGCCCCCATCGCGCGCAGGTGCTGGATCTTCTCCTGCGACATCTTGTCGGGGACCACGACCTTCAGCTTGTACCCACGCTGCCCCGCGACCAGCGCCAGCCCCAGCCCAGTGTTGCCGGCGGTCGCCTCGACAATCGTGGGACGGGGCTGACCATTCGGGTTCAGCGTCCCGTCGCGCTCGGCCCCCTCGATCATCGAAAGCCCGATCCGATCCTTGATCGAGCCGGCGGGATTCATCAACTCCATCTTCACGAACAATCGGCACGGAGCCGCGCCCATCTTCGACAACTCGACCATCGGCGTTCGGCCGATCATGTCGAGCACCCCACGGAACGGCGGGAGCAACGGCGCCCGCTGGCACATCTCAATGCCGGCGGGAGTGGTCGGGGTTTTCGCGGCGGCGCCGGCGGTGGGCGTGGGCATGGACGGGTCCGATCTTGGCAACGGTTCGGCTGGCTGAAATCTCGCTTGGGGGCAACGCTCGATACGAGTGTAGCACCGTGAATATCGGCTCCCCGAGGCGGCCGCATCGCCACAAATGGCCCAATTCCATGCCAAGACCCGCCGCGCGCGTCCCGGTCCCCGCTCAAGGTTCCGCCGCGATCATCCCGAGCAGACGGCAATCACGATCACATTTCTTCGAGGGCTTGAATCGTCCCGCCAGCATCCCGCGGATCGCCTCGTCAATCCCCGCCCGCGCCTTCGCGAGGTCCAGGTCGCCCAGCGCGATCCGGCCGCGCACCGTCTCGCTCAGGATCCAGTACTCCGCCCAGCCTTCGATCGTGCGCGTGAGGTCGAGTTCGCCGTCGCCCAGCAACGCGCCCAGCGCCATCGCGTACACGCACAACTGCAGGTCGCTCGGCTCGGGCTGGCGGAGTTCATCCTTTGCACTCCCGCTCTTGTAGTCCACCACCACAAAGCCGCCGTCCGCGGACTGGTCCACCCGGTCGATCTTCGCCCGAAACTCATGGAACATCCCCGGCTGGTCCGGGTCCGGGTACCGGAAGATCACGTCCCGCTCGATCTCCAGGATGTTCGAGGCCGGTTCAAAGAGCGTCGCGTGCGCCCGCGTCACCTGCGCCAGCGCCTGGTCAAGCACCGCGCGATTGAAGACCTCGCTCGCCGGCCACATCTCGTGGATCGTCGCCTCGCACACCGCCCGAAGTCGAGCCTCGCCCGGGGTCGCAGCGCCCTGCGCGTCCGCATCGCGCACCTCTCGATAAAACCGCTCGAGCACCTTGTGAACCATCGATCCCAGCCGCAGCTGCTTCGATTCCTCTTCCTTCAACCCGAGCACGTGGGCGAGATAGAAACACCCGGGGCAACGCTGATAGAGATTGATCGCCGAATAACTCAGCCGCAAAGGTGGACGCATCCCGCTCGGCGTGTCCCGTTCCGCCTCCGGCCGATCGAGCCGGGCAGCGACCTCCGCCAACCGCGCCGCGTACGCCCCCGGCACGTCGGCGGGAAGCGATCCCTTCACGCGCAGGCATTCGAGCGCGTGCAGCGCACCCGCCGCCGCCGCCAGCCGATCGCGCGCCCCGCTCAGTTCCGACGCCGAGATGTCCCCGTCCGCCGCGTCATGCAGCGCGGAGTACGCGTGCTGCCGCACTCGCGCCATTTCATCAAGGATCACGCTCTCCCGGTGATGCTCCGTCGCCAGGGGCATGGCGTCATCCGCACGAAGACCGGCCTGATCGAGCAACGCCGACGCCGCATGCACCTCCACCTTCAGCCCGGGCGTCTGCTGCGTCAGTTCATTGAAATAATCAATCGTCTTGCTCGCGGCGCCCTTCTTCTTGGCCAGGAGCACCAGCCGCCGCTCGGCTCGCGTACACGCCACATAGAACAGCCGGCGCTGCTCATCTTCCTCCGACTCGGCGGCGCACCCGCTGAACGCCTCGGGAACCACGAGACCCGCCGCCCGCTCCGATCCGGAAGTTCGCGCCGCGGGGAAGCCCCGGGGGCGACACTTCAAGAGGAACACCGTGTCGAACTCGAGTCCCTTCGCGGAGTGAGCCGTCATCAACCGCACCGCATCGCGGTCGCCTTCCTCGGCGTCCGTGAACTCCTCCAGCCGCTCGTCGTTCGGGGGATCGAACCCCTTCTCCTTCGGATCAAGGTCCGCGTAGTACCGGGCAAACGCTCCCAGGTCCCCCGGCTCGTCTAGGTGCCGCTGACGCGAGCGGGCAAAGCCCACCACGCGCGCCAGCGACGCGATCCGAACGCTCCGCGCCCGAGCATCCAGGTCCTCCGACCGTGCCAGGTCCGCGCGACGGATGATCTCCGCGATGACGCGCTCCGCTCGCTCGATCGTCGTCGCGTGCTTCAGTTCGTCGAGCAGGGCGACGAACCGGCCGACCGCCGAGTTCGTTCCATGCCGCTGCGCGATCCACGAAACAAACGACATCAACTCCCCGCGCCCAAGGCGCGACCGCTCCCGCTCGTACGCAAGCGACCATCCGTGGATATCCGCCGTCGGGACCGAAAAAGGCGGGCGCGCCAGCAGCCGCCGCGCCATCGCGGGTTCCTCCGCCCCGCCCGCATCGGTGAGCAGCGAGACCCACGCGAGCAGGTCCTTCACCCCCTCATCGTCCGCCGGCGATCGAGTCTCGCGGATCGACGCGGGGATCCCGAGCCGCTCCAGTTCGCTCGCCGCGAACTGCACATCCCCGTTGGTCCGGGCCAGCACCGCGTAGGACGAAAAGGCCCGCTCCGGGTTCGCCCGCCGATCCAGAACGATCATCGCCGCGACGACGGCGCCGGCGTGGGCGTCGTCATCAAGGATCACCCCTTCGACCGTCGCATCATCCCGCTCCCGCGCCGGGTTCGCCTCGATCCGCTTCTCCGGCTCAAAGCGTGAGCCGCACCGCGCAATCACGCCGTTCGACGCCGCGACGATCGCGCGCCCGCTCCGATAGTTCACCGTCAGCGCGATCCGTTCGTGCTCGGGCCACACCTCCGCGAACCGCGTGAACGCCCGGGTGTCCGCGCCGCGAAAGCCGTAGATCGCCTGGTCGTCATCGCCCACCACGCACAGGTCCGGGCGATTGCCCGGCGGCGCCAGGTGCCTCAGCAGCTCGATCTGCGCACGGTTCTGATCCTGGAACTCATCCACCAGGATGTGCTTGAACTCATCGCGGACGATCGCCGCCGCCGTCGGGCGCTCCGAAAAAATCCTGAGCGGGAGCGACAGGCAATCTTCAAACGTCATCAGCCCCTGCTGAAGGCACTCCGCGTCAAAGAGCGCAAAGAGGCGCGCTCCCTCGCCGAACTCGACGCACCGCTGCCGCTCGGCGACCAGCGCATCGCCGGACAACCCGTCGTCATTCCGCTCCACCCGCTTCGACCACTCGCGTGCATACGCCGCCGCCTCGTCCGGCGTTTTGCCCGCGTTCCGGCATTTCTCGATGAACGATCGGCCCACGTCGATCCCCGCCTCGCGCCCGCTCGCCGCCAGGTGCTCGTACAGGCGGTGATCGAAGATCAGCCTTCGAAGCAGCCGCCGCGACATCGCCGAATCCATGATCGTCCGCTCCGACCGCACGCCGATCCAGTCCCCGAACCGGCCGATCAGGCGGCTCCCGAAACTGTGGAAGTTCACCGCCTCGATCCGTGCCGCCACCGGCGCGCCGACCGCTTCCGCAAGCCTCGCCCGCAACTCCGCCGCCGCCTTCACGTTGAACGCCAGCGCCAGGATCGTCTCGGGTTTCGCCCCCTCTTCGATCAGCCGGCGGATCCGGGCGACGATCACCCGCGTCTTCCCGGTCCCCGGCCCCGCAAGCACGATCATCGGCCCGCCGTCATGCCCCACGGCCCGAGCCTGCGCCTCATTCAATCCCGTTCGCCACGAATCGGACATCCGAGGAGTGTAAGGCTCTCCCGCCGCGACGGGCGACGCGATCCGTGCGGGCATCGGCCCCGTCGGCGGCCAGTTCCTCGACCACGCCCCGCCTCGGGTGACGAGCGAGCAGTACGAACCGCGCAATTGAATACGATCGCCCTATGCCCACCGGCGTCCTCTTTGTCTGCCTCGGCAACATCTGCCGCTCGCCCATCGCCGAGGGGGTCTTTCTCCACCTGGCGCGCGAACGAAATCTCGTCGATCAGGTCCGTGTCGAGAGCGCCGGCATCGGCGGCTGGCATGTCGGCGAACCACCCGACCGAAGGGCGCAAGCCGCCTCACAAAGACGGGGCATCCAACTCCTCAGCCGAGCCAAACAGGTCGATGCGGCCAGGTACTTCGACCCCGCCCGAGGGGGCTTCGATCGCCTCATCGCCATGGACCGGGCGAATCGCGACGCACTGCTCAGGCTCGGAGCACCGCGCGACCGTCTCCACCTTCTCCGCGCCTTCGATCCCCGACTCGCGGACGCCCCCGATCACCTGCTCGATGTTCCCGACCCGTACTACGGCGGCGACGAAGGCTTCGACGAGGTTTTCACCATGATCCGGGATGCGTGCGACGGCCTGCTTCGGGATCTATTCCCTGAAGCAGCCCAACAATCAAGCAATTTTCCCCGCCGCGCGCGCGAATGAACCGCACGGCGACCATCTGTGCGTGGATGTGCGTGCGGCACGTCCGCGATTCGCCCAACTCTCGCCTCAAGTCACCCGCACAAACACCTCGCACCGGCGCTCGGGTAATTCCTACTCCCCCCGACCCGCTACTATTGAGTCTCCATGCTTGAAACTCCCCCCCCCGTCGGAACGGACTCGGACGCTTCTCTTTCTCCGCCAATCTTCGCGCCGCGCACCAAGCCGCACGATCCGGTGATCGCGGAGGTAAAGCCGGAAACTTCCAAACTCCCCCGCTGGCTCCGACTTCCAAATGGAGTGTCGTGGCGCCGCGTCCGCTGGGCCGTCACCTTCACCATCGCCGCGCTCCACGCCGCCGCGCTCCTGGCGGTGTTGCCGTATTTCTTCTCCTGGACAGGCGTCGCTCTCGCCATCCTCGGCGTCTACGTCTTCGGAACGCTCGGCATCAACATCTGTTATCACCGGTTGCTCACCCACCGATCCTTCAAGACGCCGGTCTGGCTCGAGCGCACGTTCGCCATCCTCGCCCTCTGCTGCCTCGAAGGCTCGCCGCCGTCGTGGGTCGCGAATCATCGCCAGCACCACCAGCACTCCGACCACGAGCCTGATCCGCACAGCCCCGTCGTCGCCTTCCTCTGGAGCCACGTCGGATGGATGCTCGTCGAAAACCGCGACGTGAACGACATGTCCACCATGACCCGCTACGCCAGGGACATCTTCCAGGATCCTTTCTACTACGCCCTCACCAAGAAGAACCTCTGGCTTCTTGCCTATCCGCTCCACGCGGCGCTCTTCTTCCTCGCGGGCTTCGGCGTCGGCTACGCCTGGGATGGAACATCCGGCGCCGCCCTCCAACTCGGATTTTCATGGATCGTCTGGGGCGTCCTCGTTCGAACCATCCTCGTCTGGCACATCACCTGGTCCGTCAACTCCCTCACGCACCTCTGGGGCTACCGAAACTACGAGACGAACGAGAACAGCCGGAACAACTGGCTCGTCGGACTCCTCGCCAACGGCGAGGGCTGGCACAACAACCACCACGCCGACCAGCGGTCCGCGGCCCATGGCCACCGCTGGTACGAGTTCGACGTCACCTACCTCACCATCCTCTTCCTCAAGCAGATCGGACTCGCGACGAACATTATCCAGCCTCGAAAGAAGCCGGGACAACGCCACTGATCAATCCTTCTTCTTCTCTTTCTTCTTAAAGAGGTCCTTCAACCCCTCGCCGATCTCGGGAGGAATCACTTTCTTGATGTCCTCGGGGATCACCTTGTCCAACGCCCCCGGCAGCGATTCTTTCACCAAGAGGTCCAACTGAACCTCGCTCTTGGGGTTGTCGAACGATCCATGCGTACGGATCGGGATCATCGTCAACGCCTCGATCCCCGGCACGCTCCGGACGACCCCCGCCAGTTCGTCGGCCAGCGCCGAGAACGGCACGAACGTCACCACGTCCATCTTCCGGGTGTTCAGGTCCACCTTGCCGCGTGTCCAGATCGTGAACTCACCCAGCGGCAACTCGATCCGCTCGTAGGAAACCACACCCTCGCGCGCGACAAACTCGAAGGGCTTGATCCGTCGGCCAACCTGCCCGCTGTCCTTTCCGCCCGCGAGCTTGAGCAGCTCACCGAAGAAACTTGACGTGTTGAATCGCAACGTGCCCAGGTCCACCTGCGCCGTCCCGTTGATCTTTCGGGTGTCGCTGTCGGACGGGACCGTCAGCCCCATCGCGTCCACCGTCGCCGGTTCGTCCTCGCGCGTCTTCTCGACCCGGCTGATGATCGGGATCGTGGTCTCGAAGTACCGCTTCGACAGCTCGGGCGTGATCCGGCTCAGCGTGATCTTCGTCGGCCCTTCGGTGATGAACGTCGCATCCCGCACGCTCCCGCGGATCCCCGCCCGCGCGTTGTCGGTCTCGACATCCGCCGACAGCGTGCCCGACTGCTTGCTCAGCCCGTTCGCGTTGAACTCCACCTTCGTCATCGCGCCCAGCAGATCGACGAGCATCCCTTTCTGATTCCCCAGGGCGTCCAGCACCGCCGTGGGCATGGTCCCGGTCACGCGGGCTGTCACCGTCGCCGTTTCCATCGCCAGGCGCCCGGAATCATCCGCGAGATTCATCACCTCGCCGACCGCGCGGACGGGATTGGTCCCCCCCGCGCCGCCGATGCCCACCTGCTTCGTATTCACGTCGAATGCCACCGACCGCTTGGCATCGTTGCTCGTGATGTTCGCCGAGAGCGACTGCACGTCCACCGCCTGACCATCGGCCGTGCGCAAGCGGATCATCGGCGATGTCGCCACCGCCTCGACCGCGAACACCCCCGGCTTCAGGGGCGTCTCCCCGTGCGCCATCGCAAAGCGGTTCAGTCTCATGTTCAACTTCACCGCGTCGGCGAGTTGCATCGACGCCGGAGAACCGTCCGCATTCGGCGGGAAAACGTACCGGTTCGCCCACGCCGCGGGCACATCCAGGTCCACCACGCCGGGCGCCGTCAGTCGGATCGATTCCCTCGTGTTCTGCAGCGCCAGCGTCGTGTTCACGCGCGACGACTTCACGACCACTTCAACATCGTGCACACCCGAACGTGCCCGCCCCGTCGCGCCCACGCCCGCCGCTTCGCCCAGGAGGTCCGCCAGCAGGCCCGGACGATTCAGCATCCGGTCCGCTCGCGCCGTATCAATCTGGGCGACCTTCACGTCGAACGTGGACGGCGGATTCGTCAGCAATCCGCTCGCCTCGACAATCGCGATCACCGCGCTCGGCTCGCTCGGCTCGAACACCTTTGCTTTCAGACTCCCCTCGCGCTTCAAAACGTCCTGCTCGTTCCACGTGAACCCCGCCTCGACGCCGCGCAGCCCCGCGTTGATCGCCCGGCCGTCGCTGCCCCCGGGCAGATTCATCAGCACCACATCGTCCGGCGAAGTCAGCATCCCGCGCACCGGACGCAGCGTCTTCATGTCGGGCTTGTTCTCCGGCGTCAGGTCCACCGACACCGGGAACACCGTCAGGTTCACCCGCGCCTGGTTCTGCAGCGCCGGCCGAGGCTGCATCTCCGCCGCGTACTGCTCAACCGCGGCCCGGACCAGCCCCGGAGTCATCGTCATCGCGATGGTCGTCTGCCCGAGATTCACCGTCTTCTCCGCCAGCGAGAACGAGCTGTTCGCGTTGATGTTCGACCCTTTCAGCGCAAGCCCGGCGCTCCGGGCGCCGCTCGCCGCCCCCTCACCGCCGCTCGGCGCGGGCGCCAGCAGGCTCACGTCCAGCCGCTCGCCCGCCGCTTCGCGCACGATCGGACCGTTCGCCGCGTCAAACGCCGCGATCAGCGCCGTCGGCACGCCGAGCGCCTCGATCTTCCCTTTCGGCATCAGCGCCCCGAGATCGACCCCCTTTGCGCCGAGCACCTTGCCCAGCGACAGGTCACCCGCGACCGTGAACGCCTCACCTCCGTACGAGCCGCGCGAATCAAGTTTCACCGCCGCCCCTTCGGCCTTCGTCAGGACGAACCCGGCGTCGAGATTCTCCGCCGTGATCCGCTCGACCTTGTCGCCGCCGGACGCGCGCACATCCATCCCGATCCCCTCACTCTTCACCCGCACGCTCGTCTCGACCGACTCCGCGGCGAACGGCTCGCCCTTCGCGGGAAGCGCCGCGGAGAAGTTGCCGATCGTCAGCGTCAGCGGCGAGTTCCAGTTCACCCCCGCGACCGGAGAGTTCGGCTGTCGTTGCAGGAAGGATTGCACCAGCGGCCCCGGTTGCTTCACCGTCGCGCGGAACCCATCACCCACCGAACGCACACTCCGATCATCAAGAGTGAACGCCCCCCCGGCCTCGATGCCCTGGCCGCTGAGCGCAAGCGCCAGGTCAGTTTTCCCGGACTCGTCGCGCTTCCCGTCCAACTTGATGTTGATGTCCGGCCCGAGCGCCCGCTCGGCCGACTCGCGCATCTCGCTCGGCACATAGCCCAGCAGGTCGCTCGGCAGCCCCTTGACCTCCAGCGAGCCGGACGGCCGCAGCTTCGCGGGGGTGAACTCCACAAAGGGCCAGCCCGTGTCGCGCTTCGTGATCAGCCCCGGCAGATCGAACGCGCCCGACGCGGAAAAGGGCCGACCGCCGGAAGAAAGTTCGTGCTTCATCGCGAGCTTCGGCGAAGCATCGCCGGCAAGAGTCAGCGTCGTGTCCAGGCTCTTCACCTCCAGCGGCCGATCCCCCGCCCCCTCCTCGATCACCAGGCCGCTCACATTCAACCCAACCACGCACGCCAGCCGCCCAAGGTCCGGCAGCCCGCCCGACATCAGCGGCACCGTCACATCGCGCGCAACGATGCTCAGCCGACCATCCCCGCTGAACTTCAGGTTCTGGTCCCGCGTATACGCGCGGATCGCGGGCAGCAGCCGCGACGCCCGAAGCGTAAATCCTTCTCCATCGAGCCGCAGCCGCCGCTCGTCAACGTCGGCCGCGAGCGCCGCGTTCAGATGCGCCGCCGCCACCGTCGCGGTCAGATGCGCCGGCGGGATCGAGCGCGGCGACCCGGCGTCGTCCGTGCCCTCGACCGTGCGCACATTCACGTCGGCATCAATGCTCGGTCCGATCACGTCAACCAGCGAGAACCCTTGGTCCTTGACAAACGTCTCCGCCAGGCGTGTCGGCATCCCCTTGAGTTTCAACTGTCCACCGATCCGCCCCGGCAAGCCGCCGCGGACCATCCCCGTGTCATCCAGCAGCCCCTGCGCCTCCGCGTCGAGTTCGAGCGAGCCGGCATCGTTCCCATCGAATGATCCCCGGGTGCGCGCCTTCATCGTGACCGTCTGCGCAAAATCAGTCGAAGCAACCTCGAACTCAACCGGCTCGACGCGGAACGGCTTCGCCCCGGCGCCGTCAAGGGACACCGTGCCGGTGATGGGAGTCGTCGTCACCATCGCCCGCAACGAAGCGCCGCGCAGGTCCACCTTGCCCGACGCATCGGGCAAGGGCAGGTCCAGCACGCTGATCGTCTTGGTCACGCTGGGCGAAGACTGCAAGGCCACCGCCGCGCCCTCGCCCGCGAGCATCTCGATCATCGCCTGGGGGACGGGGCCTTTCGCCATCACGGGCTTCGCCGGGTCAGCCAGGCGCAATCGCCCGCCGGCCACCTTCAGGTGCGCCGAGAGTTCCGTGGGCGCCGCGCCACCGGAGGTGGACCCCGGCGCCGCGGCCTGTTTCAGCACCAGCCGGGCAATCGCCTCGACAAACTCCCCCGGCGCCGAGAGGGTGGCATCCAGGTCCCCCTCCGCGCCGGACAGCGCCAGTTCACCACTCGAGTTCACAAAGTTCTTCGCCGAACCCTTCACGTCGATCGTCGGAGACTTCGCGCCGACGGTCATCGTCGCTTCGCCGGTTCCAGAAACCATCGCGACGAACTCCAGGCCGTCGATCGTGACGGGGCTGAGGCCGCTCCCCGCGCGCGGGGTGTACGTGACGTGGATCGGCTTGGCTTCAAGCGTCGCGCGCAGCCCGCGCGGAACCGCGGTTGGCTTCGCGCCCGCCCGCGTCCCGCTCGGCGCGGGCGGCGCCGGCGCGGCGCCAGGCGCTGCGGTCAACTGCTCCTCCGTGACGTCAATCGTTCCCGAAACCAGCACCGTCCCGATGTTCCCGCCGCCGAAGACCGCGCCCAGCAGCGATGTCCGCGCTTCGCCGGTGAGGTTCGCCATCGCCTTCCCCTGCGCATCGGCCAGCGTGACCTTCCCGATCTTCTGAGGCCCTCCCCATGCGATCGACACATCCTCCAGTTTCACCGTGCCCTTGCCGGAGGGGAGTTCGACCTCGTGCGACCCGGCGATGAAGGACGCCGCGATCGGGGGCAGCAGCACCACCACCGCCGCCACGAGCACGACAATCAGCGACACGACGCCGATGAGGAACTTCTTCAGCGCCTTGCCGGCGCGACGAGTGGATTGGATAGGCATACGTTTGGTACTCCCTGACTCCTACAGGATAGGGGCTGAACGCCGGCGCGTTGCAACTGAAAATTCACGTTGCAGCCGCCGCACGATGCGGCCTTCATTCAACGCGATTCGACGCCCCCGCGCCATGCGGCGTGACCCGCGGCAGGGAATCGTTCCTAGTCCACCGCCACCGGATTGCTCAGCGCCAGCATCCGCTCCAGCGCATCCAGCGCCGGCCGCCGCGCCTCGGCATGCACATGCACCCGGTTGACCGGCTTCCCGGAAGCCAGATGATCCAGCACCCACAGCAGGTGCGGCTCATCAATCCGGTACATCGTCGTGCACAGGCACTGGCAATCGCTCAGGATCCGCACGATCACGCCGCGCTCCTTCGCCTCGCGCGACAGGCGGTTCACCAGGTGAATCTCCGTTCCCACCGCCCAGCGGCTGCCCGACGGGGCCGCGCCGATCGTCTTGATGATGTACTCGGTCGAACCGTTGAGGTCGCTCTTGTCAACCACTTCCTTGCAGCACTCCGGATGGACAAGGATCTTCATCTCCTTGTCGTCCTCGCGGACCTCGTCGCAATGCTCCGGGCGGAAAAGCTTATGGACCGAGCAGTGACCGGCCCAGAGGATCACCCTCGATGCGAGCAGCTCCTCCACCGTCGCGCCGCCCAGCGCCTCACCCTGCCGGCTCCGCTTCGGGTCGTACAGGCATGTTTCCTTCTTGACCTTCAACCCGAACGCCGCGGCCGTGTTCCGCCCAAGGTGCTGGTCCGGCAGGAACAGCACCTTGATGTCCTCGTTCTTCTTCTTCGGGACCGTGCCCCCGGCCATCGCCCACTCGAACACCTTCCGAGCGTTGGAAGACGTGCAGCACGCCCCGCCGTTCTTGCCGACAAACGCCTTCACCGCGGCGGTGGAGTTCACGTACGTGATGGGAACGATCCGCCCCTTCCATTTCTTCTTCGAGAGCGCCGCGTGGACCTCGTCCCACGCCGTGAGCGCATCCTCATACGCCGCCATGTCCGCCATCGAACATCCCGCCGAAAGATCGGGCAGGATCACCGCCGTCCCCTCGGGCGCCAGCAGGTCCGCGGACTCCGCCATGAAATGCACGCCGCAGAACACGACAAACTCCGCCCCCTGTTCCCGCACGCGCCCCGCGGCAAGTTGCGAGAGTTTCAGCGAGTCGCCCGTGAAGTCCGCGTGCCGGATGATCTCGTCCGTCTGGTAATGGTGCCCGAGGATCACCAGGCGAGCGCCGAGTTCCTTCCGGCGCGCGGCGATCGCATCGCACAACTCCCCCGGCCTGAGTTTGTAGTAGTGCTCGGGAAGTGCGGGCTGCCACAACTTCATGTGTCAATCGTATGCGATCCCGGCCGGCATCACGCCGCCAGCGCCGCCGCCGCCTCGCGCACATACTCCAGCGCCACCGCCTGGTGATGATGGTCGATGGGCGTCACCCGCCGGACCCGCGCTCGAACCATGTCCTTGGCCGAGATCACCGGCCGGTCGTCCCACGACACCACGAGGTCAATCTCGTCGCCCGGGCCATAAGGCCGCGCCCGGTCCACACGGATCAACGCCCCCCCCGCGGACACATCGGCCGTCTGCCCGGCCGCAAAGGACGCCGTCCGCGCGTCGCGGACCTTGCAGTGCCGCACCACCGCCTCGCGGGGGTGTTGTCGGCGATCGCTCATCTCAGAAAGACTCATGCCAGGTCTCCGGAGGGGAACGAATCGACGCTGCCGGCCTCCATGCCGTGGGTGACGCGGCGTCCTAATACCTGTCGGCTCAACAAGCACTTTTCCTCGGTCGTCCCCAAGGAATTCACATCCTTGGGCACGCTGTTTTCGGGCATTCTCGAAAATCACCCATAATTTGCAGCAATTACGCGCCTCTCTCCACCCGAAACGGGGTACACCATATTTGGTGTAAATCCCTCCATCTTGACTTTTCAGTCTCGCCCGCGTCGGCCCCTCGACACCCCGCGGCGCATCGGCGATACGACGGGTTCATCCTTCGACCTGGGGTTCATCACGCTGCCAACAGCCCGAAACCAAAGGGTTTCCGATCCCGGCCGGACCTTCCGGCGTCGCTCGCCGCGAGAATTGCTGAAAAAGTAGATGTTTTTGCGGACTGATGACCGAAATTCGCTTGTGTCACGCTGGATTTCGACGTAAATACAGCGATTGTCGGGGCCGCAAGGAGGAACCCAGCGCCCCAGAGTGCCACGCCCGCGTGCACGATTCCCGTGCACCACAACGATTGGAGAATCGACCATGGCGAAGAAGATGGCTGCAAAACCCGCGAAAAAGCCCAAGATCGAGAGCGCCCGCGGCAAGCCGCGGAGCAAGAGCGACACCCTCGCCACCATTGCCGGCCAGACCGATCTGACCCGCAAGCAGGTGCAGTCGGTGTTCGAGACCATGACCACCATCATGGCCGCCGACCTCAAGACCGTGAAGATGTTCCAGGTGCCGGGCCTCATGAAAGTCGTCCGCATCGACAAGCCCGCCACCCGCGAGCGCACGGTCCCGAATCCCTTCAAGCCGGGCGAGATGATGACCGTCAAGGCCAAGCCCGCGCGCAAGACCGTCAAGATCCGCGCCCTCAAGGCCCTCAAAGCCCTGGTCTGATCGTTCGCTCGATCCTTCAGTTTGAATCCAACCGGCCCGCTTCATCGCAAGGTGATGCGGGCTTTTTTTCCGCGCCTCAGAACGGCAACGCCACCCGCGTCGAAATGTCATCCGCCGTGTCGGGCTTCCCGTCCGGCCCGTTGGAGATCGCGAGAAAATCCTTCGCGTCGCGCGGGTTCGGAGAATCGAACCTGAAGCGGAGCGGCTGACCCCACTGATCCTTGAACGATGAGGGCATCACGCCCAGGTCCTGGTACGTCGTCGGCACCTTGCCGTCGTGGCTCATGCGGTACTCGCCGATGAGCGTCGCCAGTTGCTGCGCCTGGATGCCCGTCGAGACGTCCTGGCTTTGCTTCTTCGCTCCGACCACGGTCTGGACATACGACTTTCCGCCGCCGGTGCTCCCGAAGTACAGGAAAAGCCCGATCGCCACCGCCAGCAGCAGCACCAGCAGCCCGACACCCGAAAAGCCTCGGCCCCGATGCGTCGTACGGATGGTTCGAATGCGCGTCACCATGCACGAATCATAGGTCGCCCACCCGCCCGCTGGTCCAGCCGCCCGGGCGGCGCATTCAACCCTTCCTCAGTCTCTTCAGCGCGGTCTGCGCCTCGGCCAGGCGCTGCCCCTTGGGGAATCGCTTGACATACTCCTCGTAGTGCAGCACCGCCGCCGCTCGGGCGCCCGACTGTTCGCAGCACTGCGCCAGCAGGAGCCGGGTGTTCTGCGCGTCCGGGTTCTTCTCGAGCACGCGCCGGAAGTCCTCGCTCGCGCCGGCGCAGTCACCCAGTTCCTTGCGGACACTCCCGCGCAGGTAATACACGGTGAAGTTCTCGGCATCGGCCGACGCTACCGCCCGTTCGACGATCGGCAGCGCCGCTTTCGCGTCCTTCTTGTCGCGCACCAGCGCGTTCACGTGAAAACTCAGGACCATGCTCCGCAGTCCGTCGTTCGGCGCGATCGCCTCGGCGGCGTTGAACTTCTCCGCCATGTCGGCCCACTCCTCCTGCGCCGCCGCCACGTTTCCCAGCGCCACGAGGCCCCAGAACCGAGCCGTCGGCCCCGGGATCTTCAGCAGCGCCTCGCCGTGCCCCCGCGCCTTGCTGTACGAGCCGAAGAGGAACCCGCCCTGCTTCCGCGCCTGCACCTCGTACTGCGCAAGGGCGTAGCGCGCCATGATGTGATTCGGATCGATCTTGACCGCCGCCGTCCACGCATCCTTTGCTTCGCCCGCGACGCTCGCCATGGTCATGAACCCCATGTCGCTGGACATCGTCGCCATGCGCGACTGGCCGAGTTGATTCTGAATCTCCGCCACGTTTGGGTTCGCCTTCGCGAGCGCCGACAGCGCCTCGACGCTCCCCTTCGCATCGCCCTGCATCCGCTTCAGCACCGCCGCGGCGATCTTCCACCGGACATCTCCGGGTTGTTCGGCGGCCGCATCGCGGAACGCCTTCTCATTCTCGGCGAGCGCTTCCTTGTCGAGCGGCGAACCCTCGATCAACTTCGAGTAGCGCTCCTCGAGCGGAATCAACGGCGCGGCGGGCGAATCCGTCGTCGGCTGAGCCGCACCACCCGTCTCACCCGCCTCAAGGTGCGACGCGGTCGAAGCGGCCAGACAGGCGGTCAGGAGGAGAGCGCGGATCGTCATATTGAGTTCCTCGGCTGCGCGGGATTGCCCCGCCGCATGATCGTACCGGGGACAAACCTCCCCGGGATTTCAGCCCCACGCCGCCCCTTCCCGACGGTCGATCATGGACGGCCACGGTTCACCGGCAGGCCGATCCCCAGTTTTCCAGCACTCTCGTGATGTCGGTGAACGCGACAACGCCGTCGCACGTCACGTCGCCCGCGCCGGTGCCGGGGGCATAGTTGAAGTTCCAGAACTCGAGCACCCGGGTGATGTCGTTGAAGTTCACCCCGCCGTCTCCGTCGGCATCGCCCGGGCACCCCGACGGGACCACGGCGAGCGTCGCCGAGTGCGTGCTCAGTTCGCCGCAATCGTTGAACACCTGGCACGAGTAACTTCCCGCATCGCTCCCCGCCACCCACGAGATCATCAGCGTCGGCGACGTGGCGCCCGAGATGGTCCCGCCATTGCTCAGGAGCGAGCCGTTCCGCCGCCATCGGTACTGCGCGCCCGCCCCCTCGGCCCCGACCGTGAAAAGCGCGGGCGTGCCCTCGCAGCGCGTCTGGGCCATCGGGTGCGCAACGATCTCCAGGCACTTTTCCAGCCGAACGTCGTCGAGCATGATCCCGCAGTTGGTGCCCGTGGTGCTCTGGAACTGAAGAATCCGAGGCTCATCCGTGCCCGCAAAGGCGTACTCGTAACTGGTCCAGCCCATGTTCGTCGGCGAGCGCCCGGTCGTGTCGAACGCCAGCGATGCGAAGATCGTGTTCTCGAGCAGAAAGTTCACACGCTTCAGACCCGGCTCACACGTCGGATTGCCCGCGATCCAGAATGAAAGTCGGTACACCGCCTCGCCCGTCGCGTCGAGCGTCCTTCGGAGCACGCCGCGCGATCCCATCCCGGTCAGGTCCACCGCCTGCACACCCTCGGGGGTGACGAATGGCGTCGCACCGTCCCGGCGCAGCACGTCGATCGAACCGGCCGACACGCTCCATCCGCCGGGCAACACGGCCGGCGCCACGATGAGCAGGCCCCCGTCAGCGTCGTCCGCGGGCACGGCTGGATCCTCGAATCCGCCGTTGAGAATCATGTTCTGGGCACGCGCCTCCGCGGCGCTCAGCCCGACCAGGAATCCCAGCACGCACGCGCGGGCACGGCATCGGATCGGTGACGGCATGTCTTCGCCTCCCTCGTCCGCCCCGGTTCGCGTCGGGCGAAAGTCCGGGCGGACCCCGCAAGTATGCCCCCGGATCCGCCAGAATGCACGCGAATTCCGACGATTTGCAAGAGAATGAAACGGCTGAAAAGCCGGCCGCGCCCGCCGGAGCATCACCGATGGCGCTGATTGGCTACGAAAGCGTCCGCCGGAAGAATCCCAGCCGCATTTTTTCTTTCGCCATCCAGAGGGTTTCCTCGGCGATCACGTTGGCGCGCCGGGTGCCGGCCTTGATGATGTCGATGACCTGGTCATCCCCGCCGGGCTTTTCATACTCGGCGCGGCGGGCGCGGATCGGTTCGAGCAGCGCGTTGATGCTGTCGGTGAGTTCCGCTTTCACGTGGCCGTCGCCGATGTTGTCGCCTCGGGCGTACCGGTCCTTGATCTCGGCGGCGCGGGCCGGATCGCGGATGAACGCATCGACGAACTGCATGAGCGCATTGTTCGGGTCGCCCGGTTCCGTCGGGGACTGTCGGCCGGTGAAGATCTTTCCGATTTTCTTCTTCACTTCGCTCGGCGGGTCGCTGAGAAGCACCGCGTTGCCCAGCGACTTGGACATTTTCTGTTTCCCGTCGATCCCCGGGAGGCGCGCGACTCGGCCGATGAGCGCCTGGGGAATGGGGAAGATGCCCCCTTCCTTCTCATGATCCTCGTCCTTTGTGCGGTTATTCACGTTGCAATAGACCTGGTTGAACTTCCCCGCGACGAATCGGCACATCTCGATGTGCGGCACCTGGTCCTCCCCCACCGGGATGAAAACGGGGCGGAACGCGAGGATGTCGGCGCACTGTCCGACCGAGTACAGCGGGAAGCCGAAGGGGTACGAGTCGCCCAGTCCCTTGGATTCGATCTCCGTCTTGATCGTCGGGTTGTTCATCACGCGGTTAAACGGGATGAGCATCGCAAAGAACCACGAGAGTTCGGCGATGGCGGGGACCTCCGTCTGGAGGACAACGGTGGCGCGGGCGGGGTCGATCCCGCAGGCGAGCCAGTCCTTCACGATCTCGATGGTGTCCGATCGGATGTCGTCGGGCTTTTCGGCGCGCGTGGTGAAGGCGTGCATGTTCGCGAGGAGAAAGTAGCAGTCGTAGGCGACCTGGAGTTCGAGGCGGCGCTCGATGGAACCGACGTAGTGACCCAGGTGCAGGCGGCCGGTGGGGGTATCGCCCGTCAGGACTCGTGGGCGTTGTCCCGAAGCCGGGCTGGGTGCGTGCGAAGCGATGGAGGCGCGGGTCATGAGGACAGATTACACGCACGATCGCGCCGTCCGTCACGCCACGATCGACAGGCCCAGATTCGCCGCGTTGAAGAGCACGTGCATCACGATCGGGGTCGCCAACCGGCCCGATCGTTCGCAGGCGATCCCGAAGCCGATCGACAGCGCAAAGAGCGTGACGAGCGCGTGGGACTCGACAACGCCGAGGTGCATCGAGGCGAAGAGGATGGACGTGCCGAGGATCGAGGCCCACGCGGCGCGTCGGCGGGGGGGCGGGCGGAGCGGGTCTCGCGGGCGCGTCTCCGCCGACCAGAGCACCGCGCGGCGGATGGCGCTCTGGATGAATCCCCGGTAGACGATCTCCTCGACGATCGGCGCTCCCAGCAACACGCAGAGCACCGTCGCCCACCACCACACCCCTCCATCGGCCGAGGTGTCGGCGTCCGAGAGCAGCCGCAGTGTCTTGTGCGCCAGCGGGTCGAGCGTTTCGCCCGTGAGCCGGCGCGCGGCGATCGACGACACCCAGCCGACGGTCATGACGATCGGAAAAACAAGCAGGAACCCCGCGGCCGCGCGGAGGATGAGTCGCATCGCTGATTCAGGAGCCGCTCCGATGTCTCCCGGCAGCGATGGGGCGCGGTTCGACCGGAGTCGGATGATCCCCGCCATGTTCGGCAGCACCGCGAGCGTGAAGAAGATGCCGACCGCCGCGCCGAGGTACCCGCCGAGGGAGACCAGGGCGCCCCCGCGCAACGTGTCGCGGGCGACCCCGTCGAGAGAAAAGAGCATGACCGCGGACGAGGCGCCCGCCGATTG
>JAEUIV010000213.1 GCA_016795005.1 Phycisphaerae bacterium | reverse complement strand
AACCGGCGGGCGACGGGCTTGAGGTCCGTGGCGTGGCTCCCGGGGTCATCAGCGCCGCTCGAGCGGCTCGCGGCGTGCCCCGCGCCTGTCGAACATCCGGCCATCCCCGCGGCGCCGGCAAGGGCACCCGCGCCGATGGCGGCGGTCGTCCTGATGGCTTCACGTCGGGTCAGCATGTGGCCTGCCATGTGAGTCTCCTTCGAGCACAAGATACCTTCGACACCGCTCGGCACTTTCGGCCTGGGGTCAAGATCGGCGTGCGTGTACTACACTCCGACCATGCACCGCCCCGGCTCCAACACCGACGACATGCAGCCGGGCGATTTCCTGTGCGATTTCTGCGAACGACCATGGGACGGCCTCGCCTCGATGGTCGAGGGGCACCACGGCAGCCTGATCTGCGGCAAGTGCCTGACGATCGCGTACCGCGCGCTGGTCATGGATCAGGGTGAATGTGTCGGGCCGGGGTTGACCTGCACGCTCTGCACGGAGGAGCGCCAACAGGCCGAGTGGCAAAGCCCGGTCCGCGCCGAGGCGGTCGTGTGCGAGCGTTGCGTGAGGCAGGCGGCGCAGGCGCTTTCCAAGGACCCGGAGTCTGGGTGGACAAGGCCCGTGTAACGGTCGGAGGCTCTCAGTCAGGTTCTTCGGCCTCGTCGTGCTCGTCGGCGGCCGGGCGGTCGCCGAAGATGGAGGAGCCGATGCGGACAAGGTTGGCGCCGCATTCGATGGCGACCTCGAAATCGTGCGACATGCCCATCGAGAGGATGTTGAACCCCGGGCCGCCGATGCCTCGCCGGCGCATGTCCTCGAACAACTCGGTGAGCCGCTCGAAGTGCGGCCGGGCGTTTTCCGGGTTGTCGTGGTAGGGGGCCATGGTCATCAGGCCTCGCACGCGGAGGTGGACCATCGTGTCGATCTGCTCCGCGAGGGCGGCCGCGGCGGCGACGGCGCAGCCGAACTTGGTCTTTTCCTCGGCGCAGTTGACCTGCACCAGCACCTCGATCGGCTCGTCGCGCTTGAACGCGGCGGACTGGATCTCTTCCACCAGGCGGAGCGAATCGACCGAGTGGATCAGACGGCACACGCCGATGAGTTTCTTGACCTTGTTCCGCTGAAGGTGGCCGATCATGTGCCATCGGATATCGGGGGCCGTCGGATCGGGGCCTGCGCCGACGCTCGGCAGTGTGCGCTTGCGGTGCTGGGCCTCGTCGATCATGGCGGCCCGCTGGACGAGTTGCAGCACGCGGCTTTCGCCGAAATCCTGGTGGCCCAACTGGATCAGTTCGCGGACCTGCTCGAGGTCGGCGTACTTCGAGACCGCGACCACCAGGACGGAGCCGGGCGAACGCCCCGATCGCCTTGCGGCGGCGGCGACCCGCTCCCGAACGTCCCGGTATCGCTCTGCAAGAGTGCTCGACATATCCGTCCGTGGCTCGGTGTACATTGCTCGCTCCCGGCCGCAGAGGATACGGGCGGAACGCCCCGCGGTCTAGCGTTTCCCTTGAAGGAATCGGAGAAGATTGATGACCAACGAACACTTGAAGCCGCGCGAAGCACCGATCACTCAAGGCGAAGTCGCCCCGGACTTCGTTCTGCCCGACCAGAACCGGGCGGACTGGAAGCTCTCCGACGCGGTGAAGAAGGGCGATGTGGTCCTGTGCTTTTACCCCCTCGACTTTTCGCCGACGTGCCAGGTCGAGATGAAATGCGTGACGGACGACTTCGCGAAGTACGCGGCGAAGGGGGCGCAGGTGGTGGGCATCTCGTGCGACAGTTTCTACGCGCACAAGGTCTGGGCCGAACAACTCGGGCTGAAGCAGCCGCTCCTTGCCGATCTGCATCGTGCGGTGTGCAAGGCCTACGGCATCTACTTCGCCCCCCTCAACGTCTCGGGGCGGGCCACCATCGTCATCGGCAAGAACCCGTCGGGGCAGGGCAAGGTGAAATGGGTGCAGGCGCGTGAACTGAAAGACGCGATGAAGGCGGAGGATGTGCTGGCGGCGATCTCCTGACCCGGTCTCTCCGAGTCATGCGCCTCGTTCGAGGAGAGCAAGGAACTCGATGTTGCCGCGCGCGTTCTTCTTCCCGGCCCCGCCGAACACCGGCGAGCGGGTGACACCCGAGACACGGACTCCGTGGGAGGGCAGTTCGGCCACGACCCGGTCCAGGACGGTGTGCGCATCCGCCTCGTCGAGCACGCCGTCACGGACCCGGTCCTTCTCCGGGCCGTGTGTCGCCTCGTAATGCGGCTTGATCAGCGTGATGATCCGCCCCTCCGGCCTAAGCCACTTCAACGCGGAGGGGATGCAGAGTTTCTGCGGCGTCCACGCCATGTCGATCACCACGAGATCGACCGGCTCGCTCGGCGGTTCGGCGTGCAGGGCGTTCGTCCGTTCCATGACCGTGACGCGCGGATCGATGCGTAGGGTCCACGCAAGCGCGCCGTAGCCCGTGTCCACCGCGAAGACTCTCGCGGCGCCGGCCTGGAGCAGGCAGTCGGTGAAGCCGCCGACGTTGCAGCCGAAGTCCGCGCAGGTGGATGCGTTCACATCGACCTTGAAGAGGTGCAAGGCGTGCCGCAGTTTCAGCCCGCCTCGACCGACATACGGGCATGTCCTCGAGTCGTTCACGGGTGCGTCTCAGACCGCCGGCACGCCGATCACGGCGATCCCCAGCCGGTCCGCCAGCGCCAGCGTTTCGTTCTTGTCCACGATGATCACGTCGCCCGCCGCGAGCGCGAGGACGCTGCCCCGGGCGGCGTGCATGTTGCGGATGGTGTCAGGCCCGACCGTGGGTACGTCGCTGCGCCGATCGTGCCCAGCGCGCGCCGCTTTCAACAGGCACCAGCCGCCGTTGCGGCACAACTCGCCGGATCGGGCGATCATCCGGTCCGTGCCCTCGACCGCCTCGACCGCGATCACGTCACGGTCGCGGACGGCGATCGCCTGCCCGATATCCAATCGGAGCATCTCCGAGAGGATCTCCCACCCGTGCTCGATCGAAGCCCGCTGCGCCGAGGTGGGCTGACGATCGGTCATCACTCCGGCGTGGGCCAGGTGATCGGAAATGTGCGCGGTCGAGTCGATGAGTTCCACTCCGTCCCGCGTCAACTCTTCGGCGAGGCACAGCAGGATCATGTGCGATCGCCGATCCCGGCGCAGCCGGAAGTACATTCGCCACGCGCGAAGGTCCGGCATGTTACGCAGGATCAGCCCCCACGAATAGAGCATCCGGGCCTTGTCCACCCGTCCCACCATCACGGCGTGCGTCGCGCCCATCCGCCGCAAGGCCCGCCCCCACGAACCCGGTCGGAGCACGCCCGCCTCAACGAATCGGTCGCACAAGCCAGGTAGCGCCGGGTCATACTGGCCCGAAAGTCCCACGGCGAGCACCGGATGTCCGAGTTTGCGCATGCCCTCCGCCACCAGGATCGGCAATCGTCCCGAACCCGCGATCAGTCCCATCGGTGTGGGCGGCGCGGGCGGGTCGGGGAGGATTGACAGCGCGATCGGCGCCGTCTTCATGCGCTGGGCGGCGTTCAACGCTTCGCTCCCGCGGGAACGAGGGTCTCCAAGGCGGGACGGACCACGGGATGGCGCTCCAACTCGTCCAAGCGTGCGATCACTGCTTCGGGTGTGGCACGCACATCGAAGAGCGCGCGCACCCCCTCTCGCGCAAAGCGGCTGCGGATCATGTGGTCGATCATCTCGATGAGCGGGTCATAGAACCCGCCCGCGTTGCCGTTGCCCGGCCCGTCCGGGTCGCGCGGATTCAGCATCACGATCGGCTTGTCGTGTTCGCCCAGCAGGCGACCCACGAGGATCTCAAAGAACTCCTCCAAGGTTCCGAGTCCGCCGGGAAGCACCACCATCGCGTCGCCGCGGGACTCGAGCAGCGCCTTGCGCTCGCGCATGGTCAGGACCACGATATTCTCAGTGTTGCTCTCGTCGAGTTGCTCCGCGTCCTTCAATCTCTGAGTGATGATCCCGAGGGTGCGTCCGCCCGCGGCCCGGACGGCTCGCGCGGTCTCGCCCATCAGCCCCACGCGGCCTCCGCCGAAGACCAGCCCGCGTCCCGACGAGGCGAGGAGCGAACCGAATCGTCGCGCAATCAAAAAATGCTCGTCGTGAAGCGCCTCGCTCGAAGAGCAGTAGACCGTCACGTTGGCCAGTCGGGGCATGGGGACAATTTACCACGTGGCGCAAGCCGAGAATCGCGTGTTCGCCCGGCGAGGTCGGGCACGCCTCCGTCAATCCGTCTTCAGTCCCTGGGCACGCCGATGTCCTCGTTCCACAGGTCGGGGTGTTCGCGGATGAACTTTTCCATCAGGGCGATGCATCGCTGGTCCTGGACGACGCTCACCCGCACGCCGCGAGCCGCGAACAGGTCTTCGGCCCCCATGAACGTCCGGTTCTCGCCGATGATGACCCGCGGTATGCGGAAGAGGAGCGACGTGCCCGTACACATGATGCAGGGGGAGAGCGTCGATGCGAGCGTCAGGGTGTGCCAATCGCGGCGGCGGCCGGCGTTGCGGATGCAGGAGACTTCCGCGTGCGCGGTCGTGTCACCCGCCTGCACGCGCAGGTTGTGCCCGCGGGCGACGATGGTCCCGTCCGGGGTCATGAGCGCCGAGCCGATGGGGATGCCTCCCTCCCTCAGCCCCGTGACGGCTTCCTCGTACGCGGCGTCAAGCAGGGAACGTTCGGCGACGGAGAGGGGAGGTGCGCTCATGCGGCCATTATGCCCCGGAGGCGCGTACACTGCACCACATGGAGTACGTCGATCTCTCAACCAACCGGCGCATCGCGGAGTACGTCAGGCTGCTCCGCACCGCGAGCCGGCAGACCGAGCCGACGGAAGTCCAGCGAGCCTTCGCCCAGATCCTTCGAGATGACGCGCTCATCAACGGCTTCATCTCGCTCTCGGTGAGGGGGCTGGCGCCGGGCGAGTACAAGATCACCCGGCTCAACATCAACGACGACCTGGGCACGATCACCAGCAATCCCTGGCGCGACTTCCCGACTCTTCCGACCTACCGCGGCGGTTTCCTGGGTGAGATCATCGCGGACTCGCAGCCCAAACTGATCCGGCGGATGAATATCCGCAATGACCCTGTTCTCGGCGACGGGCTGGCCTCGTTCGGCTCCTGCTTCGCCAATCCGCTCTATGACGACGGCGAAGCGCTCAACTGGAGCATCACCTTCAAAGCCGCGCAAGACGGCTACACGCTCGCGGACGCCGAGGCCTTCCTGATGCGCGGCAACATCATCGGCCGGATGACCAAGACCCTCGTCGTCGCCAAGCAGGTGAAGGAACTCAACGCCAAGCTCACCTCGCAACTGGAGCAGATCGCGCAGATTCAACGCTCGCTCCTCCCCGATCGACTCCCGAGCGTTCCCGGGCTGTCGATCGCCACCAGTTACCTCACGAGCAACGAGGCGGGGGGGGATTACTACGACTTCTTCGACATGGGAAAAGGGCGCCTCGGCCTGATCGTTGCCGACGTCTCGGGGCACGGCGCGGGCGCCGCGACCGTGATGGCGATGCTCCAGACCATTCTCCATGGGTATCAGGAGCGTGACCGTGGGCCGGCGGCGATGCTGGAGCACGCGAATCTCGAACTCCTTCGCAAGCGGATCGAGGCCGCGTTCGTCACCGCGTTCGTCGGCGTCATCGACCGCGAGCGCGGCACGCTGACTTACTCGAACGCCGGCCACAACCGCCCGCTCCATCGGGGCCGATCGGGTGAAACCGTGACGCTCGAAGGGGGCGCGTCGATTCCGCTAAGTATCGTTGACCGGCCCGAGTACGAGGACGCGACCACCGCCATCGTCCCCGGCGAGACACTGGTTCTTTACACCGACGGCATCACCGAGGCCTTCAGCCCGCCCCCCGACCGTGAGATGTTCGGCACCGATCGGCTGCAAGAGACGCTCGCCGCATGCTCGGGCGAGCCGGACTGCGTCATCGAGTCCGTACACTCCCGCCTGTTCGACCACACCCGATCGCGCGACCGCGTTGATGATCAGACACTCGTCGCGGTTCGGGTGAAGGACTAGTTGCTCCGATTCAGTGTTCAACCGCGGAAGCGTTAATCCCAACGCACGCGAGCCGGCCAGCACCATGCCCGACCTCCCCTGGTATTCCGATGGCCTCCGATTCGAGTGCACGCAATGCGGCCGGTGCTGTTCGGGCGCGCCGGGCTACGTTCTCTTCACGAGTGAGGAAGCCGAACGGATCGCCGAGCGCCTCGGTGTGTCGGTGCAGGAGTTCCTTGATCGATACACCACCCATCTGAAGATGCCGGTTTCCGGGCGATCGCGGACATTCAAGGAAATCGAGAGCGAGCACGGGAACGACTGCATTTTTCTCGACCGGGCCACGCAGCCGGGCAAGACGCTCTGCGCCATTCACGATCTGCGACCCGCTCAATGCCGGACCTTTCCGTTCTGGCCCGAGCACGTCGAATCGCCGCGCTCCTGGCAGAGGCTCTCGCGCGAGTGCGAGGGGATCGAGCGCGGGCCGATCGTCCCGCTGACCCAGATCCGCGTCCAGGTGGAGATCAGCCAGCGCGACCGGGCGCGGCAATAGCGCCGCGGCGATAGAATCCACGGCATGAAACCGCTCGTCTTCGTGTTTCGTTCCGTGGCGCTCGCCCTTGTCGTCGGTGTTGTCGGCTGCTCCGCGACGGAGATCGCGCTCCGGGAGAAAGTCTTCGGTTCCGCCAAGCGAGATCAGCTCGTGGATCGCGTCGAGGACGCGCGCGAGGCGCAGCAGGCGGCGAAGGAGCAGTTCGCCTCCGCGCTCGAAGAGTTTCTCTCCATGACCGGTGGACAGGGCACGAAACTCGAAGCGAAGTACAAGGCATTGAAGACGCAATCCGAGTCCGCCGCGGCTCGCGCAAGCGCCGTGAGCGCCCGCATCCGCAAGGTCGAATCGGTCGGCCAGGCGCTCTTCAGCGAGTGGGAGTCGGAACTCTCGCAGTACAAGACTCCCGCGCTCCGCCAGAGCAGCGAGTCGATGCTGCGGAGCACCCGGCAGCAGTACGACCGACTGATCGGCGCCATGCGGGCCGCGGAATCAAGGATGCAGCCGGTGCTCGACGTGTTCAACGAGCAGGTGTTGTTCCTCAAGCACAACCTGAACGCCCAGGCGATCGCCTCGCTCCAGGGGACAGCCGCGCAGGTCGAGTCCGACGTGGCGAACCTGATCCGCGAGTTGGAAGCATCGATCGCCGAGGCGAACGAGTTTATTGATCAAATGGGCAAGCCGGCGGCGTGATCAAAGGTTCATGAAGCCGGGCCTCGGCGTGGCTCGGCGATGGTCCGAAGGACCGCTCGCACCGGGCTGGCATCAAATCCCACCAGCGGCAGCGGGAGGGCGATCAACTCGAAGACACCGTCCGGGACATCGGTCAGCACCAGCCCTTCGAGGATCGAGATCCCGTGCCGGAGAAACGCCGCGTGCGCCGGCAAGTCCTTTGAATCGCACAGATCAACGCTCGGCGTGTCGATCCCGATCAGGATCACGCCGCGCGCCGCGAGCGAATCCACGAGTTCCGGCTCCAGCGCGGCGAAGTCCCGGTTGAAGCGGGTCGGATCCGGGTATGTCGAAGTTCGGATCAGCACGCGCTTCTCCGTCACGAGCCGCGCCAGTGCCGCGGTTTTCACGCGCTCGCCGCGACCCACCCGCGCCGTGACCACCTGGCACGGGCCGAGGTACCGCTCCAGAGGCATCGCCTCGATCCCCGGGGCGTCCACGCCGTAGTGGTTCGCTCCGTCGGCGTGCGCCCCGAGGTGAACGGTCGAATGGAGCGCTGACAGAGTCACGGAGGCGCCGTCCTTCAGGTGACACTTCACGTCCCGCGTCGGCGGCTCATCGCCCGGCCAAACGGCGAGTCGGTCGGTGATCGGCGGCGTGAGGTCGTAGAGCATCGCCTGAGTGTACGAACGGCCGTCGTCCGCCGGCCGGCGCCCCGCGGATCGCGATTCAACGGGGCGTGCTCAATGTGCGTATGAGTTGTGCGAGTCGCTCGACTCCCAACTCTCGCTCCGCGGCTGCGCGGAGGTCCTTCCGCAACTCTTCGATCGGCCTCGAAGCGGCCTCGCCCGCGAGGCGGATGGCGCATTCGCCCAGCCGTTGCTCGGCCTCACGGGTCAGCCCGAGGGCGCTCACCGCGCGTTGGGCCTCCGCCGACCTGGCCGCGGCCTCAGCGTATGGGATGGTCGAGAACGTCACCATCTCGTACAACGAAGTGTACGTGGGGAAGAGCGCTTCCATCGCGTGTTCGACTCGGCGCCGGAAGACGAACGCGGGGTCATTCACCTTGTCCCGCATCTCGACAAAGTTCTCCAGCGCCAGTTGCGCCAGGGCATCGGTGTTCGGCTTGCGCTGCGCCGCATAGTCCGCGTACGCCTCGCCGAGATCATCGGGGTGCGAGGCGATGCAGTCGTCCAGGACGGCGCAGTCCTCGAACGAGCAGTTCATCCCTTGCCCGTAAAAGGGCACGACCGCGTGGGCCGCGTCGCCCACAAGGACGGCGCGCCCGCCCACGTTCCAAGGCCCGCAGCGCACCGTCACCAGGCTCGCCGTCGGGTTGTGGATGAAATCGTCCGCCAGCGCGGGGATCAGCGGCAGGCTGTCGGGGAAGTGCTCGCTGAAGAAACCCACGATCTCCTCGCGCGAGGTCAACGACGCGAAGGAGTGGGGGCCTTCGAACGGCCAGAAGAGCGTGCAGGTAAACGAGCCGTCCTGGTTCGGCAGCGCGATCATCATGTACGATCCGCGCGGCCAGATGTGGAGCGCGTGCTTTTCGATGCGCCAGCCGCCGCCGGGCGCGGGGGGGATTGTCAACTCCTTGTACCCATGCTCCAGGTAGGACTGCGAGTAATCAAAGCGGTCTCGAACCTGCATGGAGGAGCGGACCCCCGAGAACGCGCCGTCGGCCGCGATCACCGTCTCCGTCTCGATCCACTGCGTCGCTCCCGTCGCGGCGTCCTTCACCTCCGCTTGCCCGGTTTCGAGGTTCATTCCCAGGCATCGCTTGCCGAAATGGACGCGCACGTTCGAGTGCCGCTCCGCCGCGTTGAGCATGGTGATGTTCAGCCCCGAACGCGACACCGAGTTGATGTGATGCGATGGGTTTCTCGAATAAGGGAGCAGTGTCAGCGTCGGATTCGCGGTCGGCGGATGAATCATTCGGCCGCGCATGGGGATCGCGGTGGCGAGCACCTCTTCCGACAGACCGGCGCGCTTCAGACCCTCGATGCCCCGTGTCGAAAGGGCGAGATTGATTGATCGGCCGCGCTCGGACGGGCCGCGACGAGGATCGGGCCGACGTTCATACAACTCCACTCGGTAGCCGCGGCGCGCCAGCAAAACCGCCATCAGCGTGCCGGCGAGTCCGGCGCCGAAAATGGTGAAGGTTCGATTCATGGTGCGGTGCGCTTCCGTCCTTTCAGGATTTCGTGAACGTGCCCCGAGCGTAACCGACTTCCTCTACCGGGCGCACGATTGGGCCGCGGTCGTGAGCAGCCGGCCGAGTGCCCAGCAGTCTCGGAACGAGTTGTACATCGGCGTGGGAGCGACTCGGATCACATTCGGTCGGCGGAAATCGCAGACCGCGCCGCCCGCGTGCAACGCCCGGAGCATCCCCTCGGCATCACCCGCGACCTCGATCGACAGTTGGCAGCCGCGGCGGTCGGGTTCGCTGGGAGTGATGACTCGGAAGCGCCCGCCGCTCGCCTCGCTGGCTTCGAGGATGATCCGCTCGAGAAACGCCGTCAGCCGCAGGCTCTTCTGACGGAGCGCGTCCATCCCGACCTCATCGAAGAGTTGCAGCGAAACACGCATCGGCAACAGGGCGAAGATCGGGGGGTTCGAGAGCTGCCACGCATCCGCGCTCGCCACCGGCTCAAACTCAGGCGACATCGCGAACCGTGCCGTCGGATCGTTCCCCCACCAGCCCTCGAAGCGCGGCATCATCCGCCGGGATTCAGCGCCCGCCAGCCGCGTGTGCCGCTCGTGGACGAAGCACCCGGCCACCGCTCCAGGCCCGCTGTTGAGGTACTTGTACGAGCACCACACCGCAAAGTCAGGCCCCCAATCATGCAAACTGAGCGGCACGTTCCCCGCGGCGTGCGCCAGGTCCCATCCCACCGCGCACCCGCGCGATCGCGCGGCGGATGTGATCCGCTCAATGTCCATGAACTGCCCGGTTGCGTAGTTCACCCCGGCGAGCAGCACGAGCGCGAGGCGGT
>JAEUIV010000201.1 GCA_016795005.1 Phycisphaerae bacterium | reverse complement strand
GGAACAGAGCACGAGCGCGGTGATCGTGCATCATCCGGAGGCGAAATATTTCAACGTGTGAGCGCCGAGTTGAAAAAGCCGCGGCCGGTCGTCCGCTGGGGGGCGCGACCGGCCGCGTGTGACGAGGGTCCGGGTTGAAGGTCTGGCCTTCGGTTTGGCGCGGGTCTGGCCGAGTCTCAGAGTTCGAGCGTTGACTGATTGGGAATCAGTTCTTGTTCTTTTCCTGCTGCTCGGCGACCTTTTCGAGAAGTTTTTCGAGTCGTTCGAGCCGTTCGTCGAGTTTCTGGATGCGGTCGTCGTCGGCGGGTGCGGGCTGGCCGTCGGGGGTGAAGACAAAGGCTCGCGGCGGCCCGCCGTTGCCTCGTTCGAGGCGCATTCGCGGGAGCGACTGGAGGCCGAAGGTTGCGTCGCCCGGGCTGAGGAATCTCCACGTGTTTCCGTGGCCGGTGATTCCGCCCATCTGCGAGCCGAGTTCGGCCATCTGTTCACCCAGTTCCGCCATGCGTTCGCTGAGTTGCTCGCGTTCCTCCGCGTCCTTGGTGTCGGCGAGTTTGGCGCCCATCTTTTCGAGTTCGGCGCCGGTGGCGGCCATCTTGGCGCGGAGTTCCTTGAGTTGCTTGAGGTCTTCGTCGCTCATCGGCTCGGGGGCGCGCGAGGACTGGCCTCCGCCGAAGCCCCAGGCCCTTGGTGACCCGAGCTGCGCGCCGTCGTAGGCCGCGAGGGTGATGACGATGTCCTTTTCCGTTCCGTCGCGGAGGATGCGGAGTGTGAGTTCGTCGCCGGCGTTCTTGTCCTTGATCGCCGAGCGGATATCGTCGGGCGATGCGGCGGCGCTTCCGTTGATCTTGATGACGACGTCGCCTTCCTTGAGTCCGGCCTTTTCGGCGGGGAGTCCCTTGACGACGCGCGTGATGACCGTTGATTTCTGGGGGTCGAATCCGTCGGGGAGCGAGGCGCTGGCTTCTTCGGCGGTTTCCATGGTGACGCCGATCATGACCTTTGGGGTCTCGCCGGCCATGCCGAAGATTCGTGTCTGACCCGGCGGGACGGGGGGCATGGGGGCCATTCCTCGGCGGGCGCGTTCGCTCATGCGCTGGGCCCAGACCTGGGCGCGCTCGGCCTGCTCGCGCGCATCGGCGACCTCCGCCTGGAAGAGTTCCGAGTCGTCGAGGTTCATGATTTCCTTGCCGTTGAGCGTGACGCGGACCTTGCCGTTCTTTCGGGTGATGGTGACGTCGTTGGTTCCGTCGCTCCATTCGTGCTCCGAGGCGGAATCCTCGCCGCGAACGGCGACGATGGTCGGGGCGGCCGCGTCGTGGCGTGCCGCGTGCGCGCCGGTCATGCACGGCATCGGCGCGGGTTCGGAGGCGAGGGCGGCGCCGGCCGCGGCGAGAAGCAGGGCGGGGGCGAGTCGTGTGAGTTGCGTGGTGTTCATGGGATTCATCCTTGCGTTGTGCGTGCGTTCGTTCAGAGGGCGCCGGCGGGCGTGTTGCGCGGCGGCTCCTTCGATTTCATCTGGAGTTGGATCTGGAGTTGCATGTCCTGGGACATCGGGACGTAGCGCGGCGTGCCGTGCTCATCCTTCTGGACGCTCATGACGGAGACATCCGTCACAAAGGCGCGTTCGATGATCGGGCGAACGAAGATGAGTTCCTTGCCCTTGTTGGCGCCGAGGTCGCGTGCGTCGACGAGCATGGGTTCCATCTCGCCCATGACGCGGCCCTGGGCCTGGCCCTTGTTCATGTACTGGGAGAGGAGTTCGTCGGGCGAGAGTTCCCGCGCGGTGACGCCGGCGATGTTGCCTCCCGGGCCGACGGACCCGGTGATGCCGCTGATGCTGAGCCAGGCAACTCCCAGGACGGCGGCGGCGGCCCATCCTCCCCACTGGCGGAGGCGGGCGTTGAAGCCGTGGGAGGCGATGCTGCCTTCGGAGGGGAGGTCGATGAGTTCAGCAAGGGCGATGGCGTCTTCAACCTCACGTTCGAGGCGGGCGTGGGTTCGCTGGGCGCGACCGAGGCGTTCCCAGACGGAGGCGTCGGCGCCGGCGATGCGTTCGAGGGAATCCCAGTCGGAGGTGCTGGCTTCGCCGTCAACGACTCGGCCGATGAGGACATCCTCGCGCGTCGGCTCGAACGATTCATGTGCTGGGTGGTTGGTCATGGCTTGTTCTCCGTCGCATGAGCGGACCGGCCTGGTTCCTTGCGTTGGGTGTTGGCCGGCTCGTCGAGGCGCTCCATTTCCTCTTTCAGCATCCGGCGTGCGCGTGCGAGACGAGTCTCGATCGTGGTCATGGGGACGCCCATGATGTCCGCGATCTGGCGGTAGGACATGCCGCGGACGGCGCGGAGGATGAGTGGCTCGCGGTACTCCGGCGGGAGCCTGGAGGTCAGTTCGAGGGCGCGGCGGCCCCGGTCATCGCTCGGGCCTTCGGCGGCTTCGTTCAGTTCGGCGGTGCGCTGGGCGTCCGCGGCAAGAATCGGCAGCGTCTTTCGGACCACGCGCTGGCGGCGGCCGGACGAGCGCGCGAGGTTGATGGCGATGGTGCGAAGCCAGGGCTTGACGGCCGCGGGATCGTGCAGGGTCTGGATGTTCTTTACGAGCGACATCGCTACTTCCTGGAGGAGGTCGTCGAGTTCGAGTTCGCGGGGTTTGTGCGCGAGCAGGATCGCGGCGACCCATCGGCGGTGGGCTTGCCAGAGCGCGTGGACCGCGTCCGCGTCGCCCGCGATGGCACCACCCGCCAATCGGTGTTCCTCGAAGACCGTCATCCGTTCATTTGGACGCACGGAGGGGGTACTCCTGTCGAGTCTTTCTGGGTATTTCGGAAGGGAACGGTTCGGGTTGCGTCCGAGAGGGGCTCAATCCGCGGGCGTTGGCTCATACACCTCAACGACTGGAGGTTCTGCGAGCAGCTCCCGCCAACGGCGCAGGTATTGGAGCATGGTTGGGTCGTGTTCAACACGTTCCTGGTCGCGGAGATACGCGGCCCGATCGGAATAGGTGACGATCTCGATGAATCGATGATCGTGGTTCACATTTCGGAGCAGCCGGACGGTGATGCCGCCCGGGGATTCGTAGTAGGGGATGGCTTCACGGAGGAAGGCGAAGAAGTCGTCGAGTCTCCCCGGCGAGACGGTGATGCGGAGGTGGAGTTCGACAGCGGGTTCGCGTGTCATGTGTGGGCTTGATCGGGCTTATCTCGCGTTGAGCGTTGCGGATGGATGGGTCGTCGGGTTCGTTACATTGGACGCGGCGCAACACAAGGGTAAACCATCATGAGCCACAATCACGAGCAGACATTGAAGCAGGTCTTCGCGCATCCGATCAGCATGAACATCAAGTGGAAGGACGTGGTTCACCTGTTTGAGTCTCTCGGTGGTCGGGTGGAGCCTTCGCACGGCGGGCGGGAGACGGTGCACCTGAACGGGAAGCAGATGACGTTCCACGTGCCGCACGGGAAGTCGATCGAGAGCAAGGAGGAGGTGATGCAACTGCGTCACTTTCTGGAAGGGGCCGGGGTGAGCGCGCCGGGCTGATCATTCGGCGCGTGCCAGGCGGCTGAGGGCGTCCCCGGTGAGTCTCCAGGTGGTCCACTCGGTCATGGGCTTGGCGCCCAGCGTGCGGTAGAAGGCGAGCGCGGGTTCGTTCCAGTCCAGGACGGACCATTCCATCCGTGCGCAGCCGCGCTCGACGGCGAGTTGCGCCAGGTGAATGAGCATGGCTTTTCCGATTCCTTTTCCGCGCGCCTGCGGGCGGACGAAGAGGTCTTCAAGATACAGGCCGGGGCGGCCGCGCCAGGTCGAGAAGTTGTGGAAGAAGAGGGCGAATCCCTGGGGCGTGGAGTGAAGTTCGGCGATGATGCATTCGGCGGACGGTCGCTCGCTGAACAGGTGCGTGTGCAGGAGTGCTTCGGTGGCGTCGACGGCGTCCGGCTCGCGTTCGTATTCGGCGAGTTCACGGATCAGGTCGAGGATAAGCGGGAGGTCGGCGGGCGCGGCGGGTCGGAGGTTGATCGCCATGGTGTGCGATGGTACGGCGGCGCTCGATGATGGTGAATCCGAAGGCGTTTGTCCGGCGAACAGCGACGGGGCCTCTCCGCTACGATTCCCGGCTCGGCTTCGGTTCGGGCACAGACGGACGACGCGATCTTCATGTACCGACTCGCTCTGCGCATGCTGACCCGTGACACCGGCAAGTATCTTGCCCTGGTGGTCGGTCTGACGTTTGCGACGTTGCTCATCACGCAGCAGGGGTCCATCTTCCTGGGGTTGATCAAGCGTTCGACGGGGGTTCTCCAGAATGTCGGTCAGCCGGACCTCTGGGTGTGCGATCCCCGCGTGCAGACGGTGCTGGAGATCCGCAACATGTCCGACCGCGATTTCGAGCGTGTGCGGACGGTGCCGGGGGTGGCTTGGGCGGAGCCGTTCTTTTCATCTCGTGCGACGGTTGAGTTGACGGACGGTTCGTACAAGACGGCGCAGCTGATCGGCGTGGATCGTTCGACGCTGGTCGGACAGCCTCCCGAGGTGCTGGTCGGCTCGCTGGATGACCTGCGCGCGCCGGACGCGATCATGGTTGATGAGTCGTCGCGTTCGAAGCTTGCGTACCCGGAAATCGGGGACACGCTGAAGTTGAACGATCGTCGGGCGGTGGTGGTCGGCATCTGCCGCGCGAAGCTGGGGTTCGATTCGAACGCGATGATCTATACGACGTTCGACAACGCGCGGCGGTTCACGCCGCTGGGTCGGGAGAAGATCCCGTTCATCCTGGTGAAGACGCAGGAGGGGGCCGACGTGCCGACGGTCGCGTCGTCGATCCGCGAGCGGACGGGGCTGGGGGCGTGGACTCGGGACGAGATGGAGTGGCTCTCGACGAGGTTCATCCTGACTCAGACGGGGATCGGGATCAACTTCGGCACGACGGTGCTGCTCGGGTTCATCGTGGGGCTGGCGGTGACGGCGGCGATCTTTTACCAGTTCACGATCGAGAACCTGAAGCACTTTGCGGTGTTGAAGGCGATGGGGACTCGGAACGGCGTGCTGGTTCGGATGGTGATGCTGCAGGCGATCACCGTGGGGGCGATCGGTTTCGGGATCGGCAGCGGTCTGGCGGGGCTGTTCAGCCTTCAGGGGAGGCGTCCGGGGGCGGAACTGGCGCCGTACCTGCCGTGGCAGTTGCTGTTGATGTGCATGGCGGGGATGTTGGTGTGCATCGTGGTGGGGTCGATCCTGAGCATCCGCAAGGTGGTGCGTCTTGAGCCGGCGGTGGTGTTCAAATGAGCGCGAATAATGGCGGGGCGCTGCATCTGCGCGGTGTGAAGAAGACGTACGGGGTGGGCGAGAACGCGGTGCGCGCGTTGCGCGGGATTGACCTGGACGTTCCGTCGTCGCAGTTGGTGATGCTGGTGGGGCCGTCGGGTTGCGGGAAGACCACGCTGGTGTCGATCCTGTCGGGGGTGCTCGACGCCGACGAGGGCAGCGTTGAGGTGTTCGGCGTTGACTGGCGTGCGTTGCGTTCGGCGGAGGCGACGAAGCGGCGTTCGGAACTGATGGGATTCGTGTTCCAGTCGTTCAACCTGATCCCGACGCTCAACGTTGTGGAGAATACGAGCGTGCCCCTGCTCGTGCGGGGGCTGGGCGAGCGTGCGGCGCAGCGTCGCGCGGCGGAGTTGTTGATCGAGGTGGGGCTGGGGGATCGGTTGAAGTCGATGCCCGGCGAGTTATCCGGCGGTCAGCAGCAGCGCGTGGCGATCGCTCGGGCGCTGGTGGGCAAGCCGAGGCTCCTGGTGTGCGACGAGCCGACGGCGGCGCTGGACGGACGAACGGGGCAGCGGATCATGGAGTTGATCCAGTCGGCGGCGCGCGGAAAGGATGAGGCGGGGCGGGACCGGGTGGTGGTGGTGGTGACGCACGACAACCGTATCTTTCACTACGCGGACCGGATCATCGAGATGGAAGACGGTCGCCTGAAGCCCACGCTTTCGCAGCACGTCCTCGAAGAGAGTCACCACGTTCCGACGTTCGATCCGGCGGATACGATCACACAGAAGTAGAGTGTTCGAGCGGCGCGAGTTCCCGAGGCAGAAGATTCCCCATGTTCCGACGCATTACCGTTGTGCTTTCGATCCTTGGCCTCGCGATGGCGCTGTATGTTGTTGCGACGGCGAAGCAGGAGATTCCTTCGCCGATGCCGGCGCAGCCGCCTTCGACGAATCCCTATGCCTCCGGCGTAGCGGCGCTGGGTGTGGTCGAACCCGCGTCGCGGAGCGTTTCGATCGCGGCCCCCGAGGCGGGGAGGGTGGTCGAGGTGATGGTGGGGGTGAACGACCGGGTGAAAAAGGGCGATGCGCTGTTCCGGCTCGATCCGGTGGCGATCGAATCGGAGCGCGTGCGGGCGGTGGCGGCGCGCGACGCCGCGGCGGCGGACGTGACGCGGATTCGCTCCTGGCCGCGAGCGGAGGATTTCCCTCCGGTCGAGGCGGAGGTGGCGGAGGCGGCGGCGCGGCTGGCGGACGCGGAGTCTCGCTTTGAAAATATCAGTGCGGCGATGGAGCGGGGCGCGGCGTCGGACGACGAACTGTCGCGGCAGCGGTTCCTCGTGTCGATCCTGCGTGCCTCGCTGACGAACGCGCGTGCCCGGCTGGAGCGGATGCGCTCCGGGTCCTGGTCACAGGACCTGGCGGTGGCGGAGGCGGCGCAGGCGTCGAAGGAGGCGGAGATCCGGGCGATCGACATGCGGCTGGAGCG
The DNA here is from genome assembly GCA_016795005.1 of Phycisphaerae bacterium. Classification (GTDB taxonomy): domain Bacteria; phylum Planctomycetota; class Phycisphaerae; order Phycisphaerales; family UBA1924; genus JAEUIV01. The sequence continues at coordinate 14,374 of JAEUIV010000201.1, read as the reverse complement.
GTTGACGGTGCGTTCGCCGATCGACGGCACGGTGATGAAGCGGAACATCGAGCCGGGCGAGTACGTGAACGGCGGCTCGGTGGGCGCATCGGGGTCGGCGAGCGCGGATGCGCCGCTGGTGGTGGGCGATCTGTCGGTGCTTCATGTCTGGGCGCAGGTGGATGAAGAGGACATGCCGATCGTTCGGCTTGGCGCGAAGGCGGTGGCCCGCATCCGCGGTTCATTGAAGATCGAAGTGCCGCTGACGATGATTCGTATCGAGCCGTTGGCGGGGCCGAAACGCCAGATCACCGGCGCGAGCACGGAGCTGATCGACACGCGCGTGGTGGAGGTTGTCTTTCGCGCGGAGGTGCCCGAGGGCGGGCCGCGGCTCTATCCGGGTCAGGTGGTGGACGTGTATATCGACACGGGCGTGAGCAGCGCGGATGCTCGGCCCTGACCCTTGCAGGTCGCGGAACGATGGCGGAGGACCTGTTCGGGTTTCATCCATATTTTCTCGTGTCATTTTCCGAGCGCGCGGGTCCATCGGGATCGCTCGCTGGGGGGCTTCTCTCGGTTATTTGCAAAAAATGCACGGATTCGTCAGCAAGGTGCGGGAAGGCGACGAGTAACTCATGATGGAGTGCCTTCCGCGCGCTCCACGGAGGCCTTGCCATGTCGGACATTGATCGTCGTGCGTTGATCGCCGGGGCGTCGCTCATCGGGGCCATGGCTCTTGCCCGGTCGGCGAAGGCGGGGCAGTTGTCGCCTCCCGCGGGGCCGGTGGGAGCCACCGGGCGGTCGCTTCGCGACGTCGAGCCTCGCACTCCGATTTCCACACTTTCCGGCAGCCCCGAGGCGGTCGCCGTAATCAGCGAGTCGGGCGCGTACGTGCTGACGGGCGAACTCCATGTTCCGGCGGGGATGAGCGGCATCGTCGTCACCGCTTCCGGCCCGGTGTCGATTGACCTGCGAGGCTTTGCGATCACCGGCTCGGCGGGGAGTTTGAAGGGGATCGCGTGCGTCAATGGTCAGTGTTCGTACCTCGAGGTGTACGACGGATTCATCCGCGATTGTGACGGGGACGGCCTGGACGGCGGCCCCGCGGAGACGCTGGAAGTGGACGACGTTCACGTGAGTCACTGCGGCACGGGCATTCGCAAGGCGCTCGGGCGGATGAAGTGCACCGACGTGACGCTGGAGCGGGCCGCGGGTCACGGGCTGGTCTACGCTCCGTCCGGCGCGAATCCCGGGGCGATCACGGCGCTCGAGTGCGTGATTGATGATTGCGAGTTTTCCGAATGCGGCGGCAGCGGCGTCCGGCTTGAGGGCGACTACTCCGGCATTGATTGCTCCATCTGGGTGAGCGACTGCGATTGTCACCGCAACGGACTCGACGGGATCGGGGGCAACTTCGGCAGCACGCCCGGGCTGAACGGCAACGACCTGGTCACGCTGACCATCGACGAGTGCAACTGCGCGGGAAATGGGCGGTTCGGGATCGGCGTGCAGGCCCCGATCAGCCCGCTCGGCACGTCGGTCGGCGTGCTGCTCGAATGCTCGGATTGCACGTGCGCGGACAATGCCTCGGATGGACTGCGGGTCCAGGCGGTCCGCGCGACGATTCAGACCGGCGATTTCGCGCGGAACGGCGGCGATGGGATGAATCTTCAGGATGTCTCTGGGGCGGTCGAGTGCTGCCTCTGTGCTCACAACGCCGCGAACGGCATGCGGTGCGTCAACGTGCAGTCCGCGATCGACGAGGTTGATTGCCGGGGCAACGGCGCGGACGGATTGTTTCTCACGAACGTGCAGGGGGCGATCGACGAGTGCGAATGTTCCCAGAACACGCTCACCGGGATACGGCTGAGCGGCGGAACCCGGGGGAGCGTCTGCCACTGCGCGTGCGCGGAGAACGGAGCCGATGGGTTTCTCATCGAGGCATCGTGCTCTGGGCTGGCGATCACGGAGTGCGACGCACGCGGGAACGCCGCGGGCTTCCGCGTGGACGGGCCGAACAACCTGCTGCTGTGGAATACGGCTTCGCTGAACGTCCAGAACTTCCAGGCGGGTCCGGGGACGCCGCTCGTGGTGCTTTCGCCCGGCGATCTGCCGGCGAACACGAATCCGCACGCGAACTATTCGTTGTGAGTTTCCAGCATCGCGTCCGCGTGCCTGTCCTGCTACCATCTTGTCGTTCGCTCGGGGCGTCCGGCCGCATGGTGCAGCCGGACTGAGACGCACCCGCTGAACCTGATCCGGTTGATACCGGCGTAGGGAAGCGACCGATGGCACGGCCGGTTTCGTCTGATCCACTCTCGATTCTCGTGGCGTACGACCTGTGGGCGACGCGGCGGATACTCGTGTTGTGCTCGGGATTGTCACGCGAACAGTTTCACCAGCGCTTTGAGATCGGTCCCGGCTCGCTGCATGACACACTGGTGCATGTGATCTTGTGCATTTCGCGGTGGTGCGAACGACTGGCGGGGCGGACACCCGGGCCGTGGGCGCTGGAGAAGGCGACGGAGCGGACGGTCGCTGACCTGGGGGGGATGCTTGAGTCGGCGCACGAGCGGCTCGGGACGGAGATCGGGCGTGCGTTTTCGCTCGGCCTGTCGAGCACGATCACGATGACCTATGCGGGCAAGGCCTTCACGTTCACTCGGGGGGCGGTGATCACGCACGTTCTGAATCACGGCACGCATCACCGGGCGCAGTGCCTGAACATGTTGAGGCGGCTGGCCGTTACCGGGCTGTCGGACGCGCTCCCCGATATTGATGTTGTTGACTGGCAGAGCGAGACGGAATGTCTCGCCGGGATGACACCTTGAGAAACGAGCAACGGGCATGATGCACTCGACCGATCCACGTTACACGCTGCCGATGCACGGGGCGCACAATCCATCCACGCACCGGGAGGGGACCAGCCCCGGTTCGTTCGCGCTGGCGCCCGATGTCGGCGGCGCCCGGATGTTTGCGTCCCCGGATACGCCGGGGATGCCGGCGCCTTCGTCCAAGACGGCGTGGGACTTCATGCCCTCCGGCGACCGATGGAAGTCGAGCGCCGTGACACAGTTGGAGCGTGCGCGGCTCGGGGAGATCACGCCGCAGATGAGGCGCGTCGCTGAGCGTGAGGGCCATCTGTCGGCGGAACAGGTGCGCGACGAGGTGGCGGCGGGTCGGATGATCATTCCGGCGAACGTCAATCACCTGAAGTTCAGGCTGGACGCGATGTGCATCGGCCGGGCGGGCAAGACGAAGGTGAACGCGAACATGGGTGCGTCGCCGGTTTCGTCGGGGACCGAGGAGGAGGTCGAGAAGTTGAAGTGGGCGGAGCGGTGGGGCGCCGACACGGTGATGGACCTTTCGACCGGGGGCGATCTGGACGCGTGCCGCGAGGCGATCATCCGTGCGTCAACGGTGCCGATCGGGACGGTGCCGATCTACTCGATGATCATCGGTCATCGGCTGGAGGACCTGACTCCGCCGTTGATGAGGCGGGTGATCCTGGAGACGCTGGAGAAGCAGGCGGCGCAGGGGGTGGACTATTTCACAATTCACGCGGGCGTGCGGCGCGGGCATCTCAAGTTTGTGAAGGACCGGCTGATCGGGATCGTGTCGCGCGGCGGGTCGCTGCTGGCGAAGTGGATGTTGGTTCACAACCGCGACAACCCGATGTACGAGATGTGGGACGAGATCTGCGACCTGATGCGGCGGCACGACGTTTCGTTCTCAATCGGCGACGGCTTGCGGCCCGGCGGGCTGGCGGACGCGACGGACCGGGCGCAGCTGGCGGAACTCGAGACGATCGGTGAGTTGACCGAGCGCGCATGGTCGCGCGGGGTGCAGGTGATGGTGGAGGGGCCGGGGCACGTGCCGTTTGACCAGATTGAATACAACATGAAGCTCCAGCGGACGCTGTGCCACGGCGCGCCGTTCTACGTGCTCGGGCCTCTGGTGACGGATATTTTCCCCGGGTACGACCACATCACGAGTTGCATCGGGGCGACGGCGGCGGGGTATCACGGCGCGGCGATGCTGTGCTACGTGACGCCCAAGGAGCACCTGGGCCTGCCGAAGAAGGACGACGTGAAGCAGGGGTGCATCGCGTACAAGATCGCTGCGCACGCGGCGGACGTTGCGCTGGGGATCCCCGGCTCGCGGGACCGAGACGATGCTCTGACCAAGGCGCGTGCGGCGCTGAACTGGAAGAAGCACTTCGAGTTGTCGTTTGATCCGGAGTACGCGCGGGCGCTGCATGATGAGGACCTGGATGTCGATACGGATTTCTGCGCGATGTGCGGGCATGACTGGTGCAGCGTGCGGATCAGCAAGGAGATCCAGGAGTTCGCGAGCGGCAAGGCCGAGGGATTCGAGCGGATGGGTGGGTCGGACCACTCAAGGCCCGGCGCGCCGCGGAAGTCCGATGCGCTCACGCCCGAGCAGCAGGAAACACTGCGGCAGCGCGGGGTGCTCTCGCCGGCGGAGATTCATGCGTTGGCGAGCAAGACGAAGAAGGTAGTCGGCACGGTCGATGGGAAAGCCTCGTGCCACAGCGATTACGTTGATCCGGGGACGGCGAAGAAGTTGCAGGAGTCGAGGCTGGTGGCGGTGGACGTTCGGCCCGCGCTGGGGATCGCGAAGGAGGACCGGGTCATTTGAGTCGCCGGCGTCGCTCGGCGGCCGAGGGCGGAAAAAGACTGCTTGAGTCAGGGGCCGGCGTGCCCCGCTTGCCGGAGCACTTCGAGAATCTGCTGCCCCATGGTGCGGTATTCCGGGGACATCATGACGGTGCCGTGGGTGGTGTCGGGGACGATGGTGATGCGGCCGAAGGAAGTGGAGCCGTTCATTGGGTGGCCGATGTTCGCGAGGTTTTCGCGCACGAGTTCGACGGCGGCGTTGAGGTTCCACTCGTCCGCGCCGCCGACGATGATGCGGATGTTGTTGGCGAAGATGGGGGCGAAGCGATCCGGGTTCTCGGTGAGCAGGTGATTAACGTCGTAGCGTCTGTAGTGTTCGACGATCTTCGGGTCGATGACTCCGGTGAAGGGGTCGAAGAGGGCGGCGGGGTGACCGCGCGCGTTGCGCGGGCCGAAGACCGCCTGCCACGAGTCCCACTGCTGGCCGCTGGAGTTGTTCGGGCCTCGCGCCTCTTCCCAGAGGTTCTCCTGCCGGATGGTCATGAGGACAACGCCGTTGCGCTCGTTGCTGGGGAGGTCGTTTCCCTGTTCGTCGGTGTAGAAGTTCGGCTGGCGGTAGAGGTTGATTTTCTGAAATGCGTGGAAGTCGAGGGGGTCCGGTGCGCCGGCGAAGGCGTGGGCGAAGGTTCCGGGGTACTGCAGCGCGAGCCAGACGGTGGACCATCCGCCGGAGGAGTGGCCGGTGACGATGCGCGCGGAGGCCTCGGGGATGAGCGGATATTTTTGTTCGAGCGCGGGGATGAGTTCTTCGACGAGGGCGCGGCCGCAGGGGCCGTTGTTCTCGGAGTCCGCGAAGAGGGTGTGGCCGTTTTCTGATTCCGGGTCGAGGGTGATGATGAATGCATGGCGTCGGAGTTCGCCGGCGTATGGGCTCATCTGTCCCATGCGTTGGACCATGCGTGCCACGTAGTGGTCGCCGCCGAAGCCGGGGACGAGGTAGACGGCGGCGTATCGGCGCGCCGCGTCGTAGTGTTCGGGGAAGAGGACGCCGGCGCGGAGCGTGACGCGGCGGCTTCGGAAGTCGGTGAGGAGTTTCGAGTCGGTCTCGAACCACTCGAGGCCCGGCGCGGCGGCGTCTTCATCGTGTGCGACCGCCTTGGTGAGCGGGAGTTGAACGGTGAAAGGCTCGTCGGCGGATTTCGTGAATGAGACGACCTCGGAATACAGGTTTCCCGGCTCGCGCTGCCAATCCGAGTTGGTTTGGTTGAGGTCGAGAACCGCCTGGGCGCGGTACCGGCCTTCGGGGAGTTGATCGACCGGGACCGGGAAGCCGGCGGCGTCTCGTGAGACGGCGCACGTTTCGTCCGGCGCGAGATGGGCGATGTCCAGGCCGTAGATCGGCTGCGGATTGTCGAGGAATGGGCCGTCGGCGGGCGTCTGCCGAGGCGAAACCTTGGCGTTGTCCTTGAGGAGGAAGATCAGGAGTCGCCCCTGCGCGGGCTGGTTGCGGAGGGTGGCGTCGAAACGGGTGATGAAAGCGGGTGGTGAGTCGGCGGGAGCGCTCGTAGCGATACCGAGTGGGACCAAGAGAACGGCGAGATGGTTTCGGCGGATCATGATCAGAGTTTCCAGCGTCGGCGGGGGCGTCACAGGGTACCGACCGGCGTGCGGCTACATTCCGGGCAATGCGAGCGGACTGGTACGAGTTTCCGGGTTGGTACGACATTCTTCACGCGGCGGGGACGGCGCGGGAGGTGGATGGTCTGTCGCGCATGGAAGAGCGGTTCTCCGAGGCGCGGGGGCGGCGCGTGTGGTTCGAGCCGGCGTGCGGCACGGGGCGTTACCTGCGCGTGGCGGCCGGGCGAGGGATCGGGGTCATCGGTCTTGATCGGTCGGCGAAGATGATCGAGTATGCGCGATCGTCGCTCAGGAACCGCGGACTGCGGGGTGAGTTGATCGTCGGCGACATGACGAAGTTTCGTACACGGCGGAAGGCGACGTTCGCTTTCTGCCCGATCAACACCATCCGTCACCTGCGATCGGACTCGGCGATGCTCGCGCATTTCGCGTGCGTGCGGTGCGTGCTTTTGACCGGCGGGGTGTATGCCGTTGGAATCGAGACCTGCCGTTACGGGGAGGAGTTTCCGTCCGAGGATGTCTGGGAGGGTCGTCGCGGGGCAGCGCATGTTCGGCAGACGGTGCAGTACCTGCCGGGGAAGCGCGGCCGGCGGGCCGAGCGCGTGATCAGTCACCTCGCGATCACCACGCCGAGGGGCGTGCAGCACCTGGACAGCCGATACGACCTTCGGACGTACTCGTTTGAGCAGTGGTCGCGGCTGATCGCCCGCGCGGGGTGGACATGCGTGGCGGTGTGCAACGGCGATGGTGATGATGCGATGCGTGGGCCGCACGGGGCGGTGGTGGGCGACTACGGGGTGCATATCCTGAAGCCCCGATGAGGCCCGGTCGATGACCCGGCGCGTCGGCGGATGCGGATCGGCGCGGGGGTTCGTTGAAATCCGCTCCGATCGAACCCGGGTCGAGCCGATCAAGTATGGTGGGTGTGCAAGGTGGTTTTCGGACCTTTTCTCAGGAGTCGTTCATGAGGGCACGGATGATGATCGGCGTGGTGGCGGGCGTGCTGATGATGCTCGGCGGCTGCGCGGAGTCGAAGACTCATGAGTACGCGTTCGACGTTTCTCCGACCGTCGGGATGCTCGCGGTGGATATCGAGAACTTCCGAGGGATCGTCCAGGTGCGCGCGGACCATCGTGTCCAGCGGGCGACCGTGACCGCGAGCGGAAGCGCTTCGGATGAATCCAGCAAGAAAGCGAAGGCGGCGCTGGATGAGACCTGGGTGGACGCAACGTTGGAAGAGGACGGCGCACGAGGCGTGCTGAAAGTTCGGACCGGAACCCGCGCCGAGAACCCCGAGGCACAATGGATGAATGTCACGGTGCTCGTCCCGCGATGCGGCGGTGTGCGGATCGATAACCGGGAAGGGTACGTGGAGGTGGTGGGGACGAGCGGCGGGACGATGATCACGAATCGCCTCGGCGCGGTTGAGTTCAGGACGGACAAGCCGATGATCGACCCGGTCACGATCACGACGACCGACGGCGACGTGTATTACCAGGTGCCGGCCGGCTCCACGGGGGCGTTTGACCTTCAGTCGCTCGACGGGGCGGTGACGTATCGAGATCGGGTCCAGGGATCGGATCGTGCGTACGTGGCCCCGGGTTCGTACCAGGCGAGGCTCAACGGGGGTGAGAACGCGATCCAGATGCGGACCAATCGCGGGAATGTCAATGTGTGGGTGGATAAGGACCCGGTGGCGCTCACGCGGCTGTTCAAGCGCGACCTTCCCGACCCCCAGGACATGTGGTTCCTCCAGGGATCCAGGCGGCACACGCGGAACCTGCCGGACGACCACGTCGAGGTGACCCGTCAGCAGCAGACGTCCAATCCGTATCACGACCGCTATTGAGGCGAATCACTCGACGACGGTGCGCTTCAGTTGATCTCGCTGCACCTGGGCGACGTATCGGAGCAACTGGTCCACGACGAACTTCTCGTGGTTCGGATCGTGCCCGAACTCGAAGGCCATGCCGGCGTAGGCGCGTTGCGCGGAGTCGATGTGCGTGTGCTTGACGCGCGCGCAGACACCGAGGGGGGCCGGCACGAGGGGCTGGAGGTTGATCCGCAGCCAGTACATGGTGGTCGAGTTGAGGCGAGCGGCCTCCGAGTGATCGAAGAGGAGTCCGGCGCCGCCGCCTCCGATGTTGACGAGCGTTGCCTGCGTCATGGGTCCGACTTCGGGCATGACGTTGACGGTCGGCGAGGGCGGCCCGAGGCCGGAGTTGGAATCAATGAGGTCGAGGATGTGGCAGCGGTTCGACGTCTCGGCGATGATCGCGGTGGCGGGGTCAAGAATCGGGTAGACCTCGACGTGGGGCAGGATCAGGCCGACGGTCGAGATTCGGTAGAAGTTCCGTCGCTGGCAGCGTTCGACCTTGTCGGGCATGGAGAGGCGATAGCCTCGGAGCGATCGTCCGCCGGCGGCGGAGATGTCGGTTTCGCCGAGGTTGGCGGTCTTGAACATCCACCGGTTCTGTCCGATGGCGATCAGGCCGACGAGTTGGATGTCGGGCTGGAGGCGGATCGGGCGACCCAGCGCCATGGGTTGTTCGATGATGATCTCGGATTCGGACAGTCCCATGACGCGGACGCGCCAGATGAGACTGGAGTTGTCGCCCTGCTCGGCGTTCGCGTTCCCGGCGTGCTGGGGGAGCGTGATCTCGATGGCGCCGTTCTTCTGGTAGAGGTCCTGAAGACTCTGGCGCCAGTTCTCGGTACGTGATCGTGTTGCAGGCACGGAGAGCCTCCGCGGCGGATAAGGGTGGGGGAGCCGCCGTCATCGCGCTGATCGGGCCGGGGTGAGTGGTACTTGATGGATTGCGGCGGGTGGGCGTCCCGGTTTCCGCGCTGCACGCGGGTCGAACGGACTGCGCGATGTGCGCGCAGGATTCTCGGACTCAAGTCCCGAATGAATCGGCGACCGATCAGATCGGGCGCAGGGCGTCGGCAACGGCCTCGGCGAGGCTGTTCGAGACGCACATGATCGTGTTCAGCCGTGTGAGCCGGAAGACGTCGAGCAGTTCCTTGTGGTCCGCGGCGATGCGGAGGATGCGGCCCGAGGTGCGGAGCGCCTGCTGGAGCTTGATGAGGTGTCCGAGACGCATCGTGCCGCAGAAAGACTTTCCGGTGAGATCGACGATATAAATGCCTTCGGTGTTTGCCTTCACTTCGTCGAAGAGGGCGGCCATGGAACGCTTCTCTTCATCGTTGACGAGGCGATAGGCGGGGTAGTCGCTCTCGGCGGTCGGCTCGAAGCGGATCAGCACGACATAGGACGGGATCGCTGGCAGCGTGGCGAGAACAGACATGCGATGCTCCGTGGGCGGCCGACCGGGGAGAAAGTGGACCCGGCGGACCCTTCATCGTATCCCGAAAATGACCGCGGGCAATGGCGGGTGGTGGATTGTCATTCGAGAATCGTTCCCGGCGCGTCGGAGAAGGCGCTGCCGGCGGGCTGGGCGAGATTCCGCTTGCCGAAGATGGGGTTCACGTGGACCGTCGGCGCGTCGTACCGGATCCGGTAGGGTCCGTTTCCTATCCGTTTGAATGCGGAGGCGGCGTTGGCCTTGCTGTACTCGAATCCGATGGAGCGCCGGCGGAGTTCCCTGGCGACGGTGCAGGTCGTGCCGGAGCCGAGGAAGGGGTCGAGGACGAGGTCGCCTTCGTTCGAGGTCGCGCGGATGACCCGTTCGAGATACACCTCCGGGATCTGGTTGTCGTGCCCCGGACGGCGTTCCTTGTTGTTGCCCTGGATGCGACCCCAGTTTTTGCCGTACCAGACGTCCATGGGAACGCGGAGGCCGGAGTCGCCTTCCTTCTTGTTGTAAGTGCGTTTGTCGGCGTAGATGGTGGCGCGGTCGGTGGGTTCGAGGATGGGCTTGACGTTCCAGGTGCGCCGCGCGGGGTCTTTGCAGAAGTAGAAGACGTGGACCTTCGTGTTGATGAACCTTTCGAGGCGGTTCTGGCCGAAGCGGTAGTGCCAGATGCACCAGTTGACCATGTGCAGTCGGCGCTGCTTCAGGTGGACGCAGATTTCCGCGGCCCAGTCGTCTGGGATGTTGACCCACAGGGTGCCGGTGGGCTTGAGCGCCCGGATGCAGCCGTCGAGCCAGTCGTAGGTGAACTTCAGGTACTCATCGTCGGGGATCGAGTCGTTCCAGATGGTGTCGTCGTGAGGCCGGTCCTGGTGGCGGTCGTAGTCGCGCTGCCAGTTGAAGGGCGGGGCGGCTTTGATGAGGTCGATTTCGCGGGCCTTGCACTCGGGAACGGTGGCGCGGTGTTCGCGCGAGTCGCCGACGTAGACGCGGGTGTCGGGGGCCTTGAGTCGGTGGGCGGGGATGGGTGCGGCGGCGCGGGGCATAGGGGGAAATGTAGCGGAGGTGTCGGATTGAATCTCGAACTCATCCCGTCCCATACAGCCGATCGCCCGCGTCGCCGAGACCGGGCATGATGTAGCCGTGCTCGTTGAGGGCGCGGTCGAGTGCGGCGGCGTAAATGGTGAGTTCGGGGTGATCGTGCGCGAGGCGTTGCACGCCCTCGGGCGAAGCGACGAGGCAGAGCATCCGGATGTCGGTGGCGCCGGCGGCCTTGAGCATGGCGATGGCCTTGGAGGCGCTTCCTCCCGTGGCGAGCATCGGGTCGACGAGGATGACGGGTCCGGCGTCGAGGTCCTTGGGAAGGCGCGAGAGGTACTGGATCGGGTTCAGTGTTTCTTCGTCGCGGAAGAGGCCGATGTGGCCGACCCGTGCTTCGGGCATCGCGTCGAGGACTCCCTCGGCCATCCCGAGGCCGGCGCGGAGGACGGGGACGACGGTGATCTTGGCGTTGATGCGCCGGCCCTCGAAGGGTTCGATGGGGGTCTGGATGGTGACGCGCTCGCTGGGGAAGGTGCGGGTGACCTCGTACACCATCAGGCCCGCGATCTGGAACATGAGCGCCCGGCAGGCCCGGAAACCGGTCTCGCGGTCGCGCAGGTGTGTCAACTTGTGTTGGATGAGTGGGTGGTCGAAGACGATGAGGTTCGGATGTTTTGGATGCGTCGCCACGGGGTGAAGCCTAGCGGAAGGCTGGGGGCACTCTCCACGGCGCGGTGTGGTGGGGGGCTGAAACGTCCGATTTGAGGAATTGCGGATGGTGGGCTACCCTTTCCGTCCCGCTGGGCCGACCCAAGGGCCGAGCGGCGTGAGATTTTGGATGGGGCTGTAGCTCAATTGGGAGAGCGCTTCCATGGCATGGAAGAGGTTGTCGGTTCGAGCCCGATCAGCTCCATTTTCGTGGCCGCCCGGGCGAAGTTGCTCGGGCGGTTCGCTTTTTCGGGGTGGGTGAACGCCCGATGAATCACCATTCTGTTGTGTGAGGTGGCATGGAGCGGGAGCGGGTCCATGAACTGGCGCGGCGCGTGCTGCACGAGCCGAAGGGACGGCGAGAGGAGTTCCTGCGCGCCGAGTCAGGGGGAGACGAGGTTCTGCGGCGGGCGGTCGAGGCGCACCTGCGCGAGTTGGAATCGGTGACGCTCGCGCCGAGCGTGGGGACGGGAACGCCGATCGGGCGTGAGCCTTCGCCTGCGATTGGGGACGGGTGGCGTGGCGGCGCTGATGAGTCATCGGGTGAGCCGAGGTCGTTCGGCAACTACCGCCTGCTGTCGTTGCTGGGTGAGGGTGGGATGGGCGTGGTGTACCTGGCGGAGCAGGCGCGCACTCGACGGCGTGTGGCGCTGAAACTTGTGCGCGCGGGGCTGGCGTCGCCGAGGGTTCTCCGCCGGTTTGAGTTGGAGGTGCAGGCGCTCGGGCGTCTGGAGCACCCGAATATTGCCCGCATCTTTGAGGCCGGGACGGCGGAGACGGCGACGGGCGCGCAGCCCTTCTTCGCGATGGAGTTCGTCAAAGGGGCGTCGATCACCGAGCACGCGGCGTTGAATCGGCTGAGCATCGCGGATCGACTCCGGCTGATGATCGAGGTGTGCGCGGCGGTGCAGCATGCGCACCTGAAGGGCGTGATCCACCGTGACCTGAAGCCCGGCAACGTCCTGGTGACGGACGAGGGGCGCGTGAAGGTGCTGGATTTCGGCGTGGCCCGGCTGAGCGAGGGGGATGCCAGCGCGACCATGGCGACGCAGGCGGGGCAGATGGTGGGGACGCTGCCCTACATGAGCCCCGAGCAGTTGCTCGCGGACCCCGATTCGGTGGACACCCGGAGCGATGTGTATTCGCTGGGCGTGATCCTGTACGAGATGCTGACGGGATGTCTGCCGCATGATTTCTCATCGCGGTCGCTGGCCGACGCGGTGAAGACGGCGACGGAGGAATCGCCGGTGTCGCCCCGGGCGCACAATCCTCACCTGAGCGGCGAGGTGGGCCTGATCACCATGAAAGCGCTCGAGCGCGAGCGTGATCGGCGTTACCAATCGCCCGCGGAGTTGGCGGAGGATATCCAGCGATTCCTGGACGATGAGCCGATCCGCGCGACGGCGCCCAGCCGGTGGTACCTGGCGAGGAAGTTCGCCAAGCGGAACCGCGCGCTGGTCGTTGGAACAATCGCGGTGGGCGCGGCGCTGACGGCGGGGCTTGTCGGGACGGCGTGGCAGGCGGTGGTCACGGCACGCGAGCGCGACCGGGCGGTCGCGGCCGAAGCGCGCGCGGAGCGCGAGCGCGCCGTGGCGCGGCGTGAAGAGCGAGTCTCGAGCGCGACAAACACATTTCTTCAGACGATGCTGACCTCGGCGGACCCCGAACAGGCGCAGGGCCGCGAGGTGACGGTGCGCGAGGTGGTGGACATCGCAGCCTCGAGCATCGGGACCGAACTCCAGGATCAGCCCGTGGTCGAGGGCCGCTTGCGGAAGACGCTTGGCGCGACCTATCGGAGCCTGGGGGCGTACGACAAGGCGATGGAGCAGTTGGATCGCTCGGTCGCGCTGCTGAGCGAGCACGCGGGGGCGGACCGGCTGGAGACGCTCCATGCACGCCGAGAACGTTCGGCGGTGCGGACCGAACTGGCGCAACTTGATGAGGCCGAGACGGAGGCACGCGAGGTCGTCGCGACGCTTGAAAAGGTGTACGGCCCCGAGTATTCGGAGACGGTTCGCGCACGGCTCGACCTGGCGCGCATCGCCGCCGAGCGCGGCGATATGAAGGCCGGCGAGGCGCTGCTACGCGAGATGCTCCCGACCGCGGAGCGCGTGCTGGGCCGGGAGGACGCGACCGTGCTGACCGCACGGCACAACCTGGGGACATGCCTGAAGGACCAGGGGCGACTCGAGGAGGCGGAGCAGGTGCTTCGCGGCGTGCTGGCGGATCGGAGGCGGGTGCAGGGAGATTCTCATCCCGAGACGCTCTTCACCATTAACGCGCTGGCGACGACCTTGGCGCGACGTGGGAACGCGGCGGAGTCGGAGTCGCTCCTGCGCGAGGTGCTGGCCTCGCGGCGGGCGGTGCTCGGCGAGAACCATCCCGGGACGATTCTTGTAAAGCAGAACCTCGTGGCGTTGATTACCCCGCAGGGGCGGCTCGATGAGGCGGAGGTGCTTGCCCGCGAGGTGTTGGAAGGCAGCACGGAGGTCTTCGGAGCGGAGCACGCGCGGACGATGATGGCGGTGAACAGCATGGCGTACATCCTGGAAGATCGCGGCCGCTTGGATGAGGCGGAGCCGCTCTATCGGCGTGCCCTCGAAATTGTCCGGCGGACCAGCGGGATGGCCCACCCGGAGACATTCACTCCGCTGAACAACCTGGCGTCCATCCTCCAGCGCAAGGGAAACCTGAGCGAATCGCAGCGGCTGTTCGACGAGTTGGTGCGGGGCGCGGAGGCGGCGCTCACCTCGGATCACTACCTGACCGCCGTATTCAAGAGCAACTACGGCGACTGCCTGCGCGAGATGAAGCGGTTCGAAGAAGCCGAGGCGCAGTTGCTCGCCGCGCAGGCGACGCTGAGCGAGAAGCTCGGCGCCGGGCACGCGCGCACGGTGAAGAACGCGGGGCGCCTCAGGAAGTTGTATGAGGAGTGGGGGAAATCGGACAAAGCGGCGGAGTGGACCCCCGCGACGGGCGAGTAGGACGCCGCGCGCGACGATCGTGATCGGCTCATGAATGCCATCGGATGATGGCGGCGGTCGCGTCGTCGTC
>JAEUIV010000200.1 GCA_016795005.1 Phycisphaerae bacterium | reverse complement strand
TGTACGCGACGAAGGGGTCACGTGGGTTCTCGGAAAGCTGCCGCCTCAGGAGATCGAGCGCCCCGGAAAAATCCTTCTTTTCGAAGGCGTCCGACACCTGCGCCGCGAGCGACCGACCGCCGGTCGGCCGCGGGTCCGCCGGGTTCATCGCCGGGGCGCCGCGCCCGAACAGCAACAGAATTAGCACGATGAACGCGCGCGTATGCATCACACGATTATTCGCGTCCGCGGCCCCTCGATCGACACCGCGCCGGAAATCAACTTCGAGATCGCCCAGGGGTACAGCGCGCGCTCCAACTCAAAGACCCGAGCGCCCAGCGATTCCGGGGTGTCGTCATCACGCACCTCGCACGCTCTCTGGGCGACGATCGGCCCATGATCGAACTCGGAATCGACCAGGTGGACGGTGCAGCCGCTGATCTTGCATCCGGCGTCGATCACGGCGCGATGCACGCGCTCGCCGTACATCCCGCGGCCTCCGAAGGCGGGCAGGAGCGACGGGTGGATGTTAATGGCGCGTTCCGCGAATCCGTTCGGAATCTTGAGGTACTTCACGTACCCGGCGAGCACCATCCATTGCGCCGAATGATCCGCCAGCATCCGCGCCAGCACGTCCGGCTCGATGACCCCCGGCACCACCAGCACCGGCAGACGACGCGCCCGCGCTCGCTCGGCGCCGAGACAAGGCTTGGAAGCGATGACCAGCCGCACCTCCGCATCGAGCGAACCCTCGTCGATCGCCTCGACGAGGTTCAGCAGGGTCCGGCCGCCGCCCGAGATCAACACCGCCAACCCCGGCCTGGTCCCGTCCCGGCTCACTTGAGTTTCTCGACCGCGGCGGCTTCGTCCTTGGCGATCACAAGAAACTTGTCCAACTTCGTCAGGCGGATGAGGTCCACCAGCGCCGGGCTGAGACCGATGATCGCCAGCCGCCCGCCGCCATCGCGGCACCGCTTCGTGATCGTGACCAGCATGCCCAGCCCCATCGAGCCGAGCACCGTCACCGAGGACATATCGATGATGAGCCGATTGTTCGCGCCCCCCGCCGCGGTCTTGAGTTCTTCTTCAACAATCGGCGCCTCGCGCTGGCCCACCGCGGGGCAGATAATCCGCGCCACGGCCCCGCGTTCGATCTGACGGACTTCAAGGAAGGCTGAGTTGCTCACCCGGGTAAGGTAATGCACGAACCCGAAAGCGCCAACGACCCCTTCGGAGCGATGCCGTGACCACCACTCCACCCCCTTCTCAACCACGACTCGTTGACGTGCTCGCGCTGCCGCCCACCCCGCTCATCGAACGCTACTCACGGGGCATCGACCGGATCGAACGCCGTCTGCTCGACCTCACCGACGCTCAGATGGACACCTTTTTTCGCCCCGAGGCCGGGGTCGGGCGATGGTCATGCCGCGTGCTGGTGGGGCACCTCGCCGACGCGGAGATCGTCTTCGTCCACCGCTTCCGGAGGACCGTCGCCGAGGAAAGGCCGATCCTCGCCGCCTGGGACGAGAACGCGTTTCTCGACGCGATGCTCTACGGGTCGGATGGTCCCGGCCCCAAGCCGCCCGCCGCCGGCTCCGTCGCGGTCATCCACACGACCCGGCTGTGGTGCGCCGATTGGCTCAGGACGCTGGATGACAAGGCCTTCGACGCCCGGGCCTTGCATCCCGAGCAGGGGGAACTCAGCGTCCACACCATGCTCGCGCGATGCACCTGGCACCTCGAACATCATGCCTGGTACCTGTCGCGGAAACTCGAAAGGCTCCTGCCGTAGCCGCCCGGGCTACGCTCCGCCCATCCACACGATCACCTTCAACTCGACGTTGATCTTCGTCGGCAGCGCGCGGACCTCGACCGTCGTCCGCGTGGGGCGGACCGTGCCGAGATACGCCTCGTACACCTGGTTGTACCCCGCGAAGTCGCGCTCCATGTTCGTGAGGAACGACGTGACATCCACGATGTTCTCCCACTTCGCCCCGGCGTCCTCGATGATCCAGCGGATGTTCTCGAACACCGCTTTGCACTGCTCGGCGATGTCGTAGTCGATCACGTTTCCCGCGGCATCCATGCGCACGCCCGGGATCGACTTCTCTCCGCGTCGGCGCGGGCCGATGCCGGAGATGAAGAGCAGGTCGCCCACGCGGCGGGCGTGCGGATAGGGGCCGACGGGTTCGGGGCCACGTTTCGAGATGAACTCCTGACCTGCGGACATGCGTAGACCCTCATTGAATGGGATTATCCCGCCGGGTACCTCAGGCACACGTTCTTGGCCTCGGTGAAGAAACGGAGTGCTTCCTCTCCCCCCTCGCGTCCCACGCCCGATTGCTTAACGCCGCCGAACGGCACACGCAGGTCGCGCAGCAGCCAGCAGTTCACCCACACCGTACCCGCCTGGAGCCGCTCGGCAACGCGGTGCGCTCGAGACACATCGCGCGTCCAGACGCTCGCGGAAAGTCCGTAGGCCGTGCCGTTGGCGAGCGACACCGCTTCATCTTCCGTATCAAACGCGGTCACGGTGACCACCGGGCCGAAGATCTCTTCCTGCTGCGTGCGGCACGTCGGCGCCAGCCCGCTCACCACGACCGGCGGATGAAAGAAACCCCCCGCGCACCGCGCATTCAGCGTGGGCATGGGCGCGGCGTGGACCCGGCCCCCCTCCTGCTTCGCCAGTTCCACGTAGGAACGAACCTTCGCAAGGTGGGCCGCGGAAACCAGCGATCCGAACTCCGTCGCCTCGTCGAGCGGGTCGCCGATCCTCAGCCGCTCCGTTGCCTCGATGAACCTGGATACGAACTCGTCGTGCAACCGCCGAGCGACAAGAATGCGCGATCCGCACAGGCAGACCTGTCCCTGGTTCGTGAACGCCGCACGCACCGCCTGCGGCACGGCCTCATCCAGGTCAACATCCTCAAAGATCAGATTCGGGTTCTTGCCCCCGAGTTCGAGCGAGAGCTTCTTGAACATCGGCGCCGCGACCCGCGCGAGGGCCGATCCGGTCGCCGTGCCGCCGGTGAAGGAAATCGCCTTGACCCCCGGGTGCGAGACGAGCGCCGCGCCCGCCTTCGCCCCAAGCCCGTGGACAATGTTGACCACCCCCGGAGGCACCCCCGCTTCGACCAGCAGCGAGGCCAGGACGTGCGCCGTCATGGGCGTCACTTCGCTCGGCTTGCACACGCAGGTATTGCCCGTCGCGATCGCGGGAGCGATCTTCCAACTCAGCAGATAGAGCGGAAGATTCCAGGGAGAGATCAGCCCGACGACGCCGATCGGCTGCCTCAGCGTGTAGTTCAGCGCCGAATCGCCGGTGGGCAGCTCCGTGCGGTGCATCTCGCTCCGCGCGTGCAGCGCGGCCCCGGCGAAGAAGCGAAAGTTCTCCGCGGCGCGGGGGATGTCCATCCGCCGTGAAAGCCCGATCGGCTTGCCGGTGTCAATCGATTCGGCCCGGGCGAGCGATTCCAGATCGCGCTCGATCAGGTCGCCGACCCGCATGAGAATCCGGGACCGCTCGGCGACAGGCGTGCGGCTCCAAACCACGCTCGCGGCGTCCGCGGCGGATAACGCCGCCTCAATGTCACGCTCGTCCGAGTCCGGGAGCCGGCCGTAGGCCCGGCCCGTCGCCGGCTCGAAGTTGTCGAGCCAGCCGCCGCCGGCGGCGCCGACGAATCGACCGCTGATGAAGTTCGTCACGTCGGCCATTGACCGGGAGTTTTACCACGGAACTCACAGCCCCGGCGTGCGCCCGCCGTCCACCGGAAGGTTGATCCCGCTGATGTACGACGCCGCCGGTGAGGCGAGGAACGCGACCGCCGCCGCGATCTCCCCCGCCGACCCGAAACGTCCCATGGGGATGGTCTTCTTCATCTCCTCGGCGACCGCCTCGGGAGTGGACTTGGACTTCTCTGCC
Source organism: Phycisphaerae bacterium (assembly GCA_016795005.1). Taxonomy (GTDB): domain Bacteria; phylum Planctomycetota; class Phycisphaerae; order Phycisphaerales; family UBA1924; genus JAEUIV01. Next base: position 8,636 of record JAEUIV010000200.1, on the reverse strand, counting down.
CGGGCCTTGATGAGCGCGCTCAGCCGCTCGGTATCGGTGTAGCCCGGCAGCACGTTGTTCACGGTAATCCCGTCGGCGCCAAGCTCGCCGGCGAGCGTCTTGGCCCATTGAGCCACCGCCCCGCGGATGGTGTTGCTGACGCCGAGATTCGGGATCGGCGCCTTCACACTCGTCGAGATGATGTTGATGATCCGCCCGAACTTCGCGGCACGCATCCCCGGCACAACCGCGGCCGTGATGATCTGCGCGCACACCACGTGCATCGAAAACGCCGCCGTGTACTCCTCCGGCCGGGCGTCGATCGCCCGACCGCCGGGCGGGCCGCCGGTGTTGTTGATGAGGACCTGATAGCCGGAAGGGTTCGACGCGAGGTCCGCCTCGACCGCTTTCTTCACCGAGGCGGGATCGGCGAAGTCCGCCACGATCGCCCGGTGTGATTGCGCCGCGCCGATCGCCAGTTCGCTCCGCACGCGCTCCAGCGCGTCGGCGTTTCGCGCAAGCAGAGCGACCGATGCGCCGAGTTCCGCCAGCGCCGCCGCGCAGGCCCGGCCGATGCCCTGGGTGGAGCCGCAGACCAGCGCCCGTTTGCCGAGAAGGGACATGTTCATGTCGGCAGGATATCGCCCCCGCCTCACGCCACCCGCGGGAGCACAATGGCGAAGTCGGTTCCTCGGCCGACCTCCGAATGCACGCTCAGCCGCCCGCCATGAGCCTCGATCAGCCGCCGCGTCGTGGGAAGACCCAATCCCGTTCCACCCGACTTGGTCGTGAAGTATGGAGTGAAGATCTTCTCGATCATCTCGGGCGGAATCCCCGGGCCGGTGTCGATGACGTGCAACTCGCACGTCGGACCATCGGGGCCTTTCCCAGGATTGGTCCTCAGGATCAGGTCCTTCGCGGCCGGCGCTCCGTCCGATCCGGGAGGCGACATCGCCTGCGTCGCGTTCAGCAGGAGATTCAGGAGCGCCTGCTTGAAATGAGACGTATCGAGCATCACGGTCAGCGGCTGTTTCGAGAGGTCCGTCCGGAGCGATACGCCGCGATGCTGCGCCTGGGGCGTGTAAAAATCCACCAGTTCCTCGACCACCGAGTTCAGGTCCGTCGGCTTCGGCTCGACCCGCACCTCGCCCGCGAACTTCAGGAAGTCCGCCAGCGTGTCGCGGAGGCGCTCCACCTCGCGGCGCAGGATATCGAGCCTCCGCACCAGGCGGCCTTTCTCCAGGTCATCAACCGCCAGCTCCTGCACCGACTCGGAGAGCAGCTGCGCATTCAGCCCGATGGTCGAGAGCGGATTCTTGATCTCGTGCGCCAGCCCGCCCGTCATCGCGCCGATCTCCGCCAGCCGCTGGGCCGCGTGAGCACGCCCCTCCGCCGCGCGCGCCCGGTCGGTCTGCCGTTTCAACTCGAACCGAACCAGCGGCACGCCGATGACGACGCCGATCGCCAGCCCGATGAAAATGCCCGAGACCAGCAGCATGCCGCCACGATACCGTGCGTCTGAGCGCCGGCCCGACGCGCTACCGGCGCGGCGAGCGGGAGAACCCAGCCTGGGGTCTGACCTTTACCTCGACGTCAAGATCAAGGCGCGCCACCCGGGTCGCGTGCCAGCCCTTTTCGCCCTTTTCCGCGTCGTAGTTGACCCGGCTGCCGTCCTTGAGCGCACGGAATCCTTCCCCGTCGATCTGCGTGAAGTGAACGAAGATGTCCTGACCCTCGGGACCGACGATGAACCCGAATCCCTTCTTCGGGTCGAACCATTTCACGATTCCGTCGATGTTGGTGAGTACCGCTGAAGAGGAGTCGGCCATGGATCGAACCTCACCGTCGAGAGGGCCGCGCCACGACGCAACCCGCCCGTCGAAATCGGATCACCCCGAGAGCAACGTTTCCGCTGCTCCCGACACTTCTCTTTCTCCGCGTCGGCCCGAGCCGGCTCGCGGTCCCTCCGCCTGGTGCGGTGCGCGGCCCGAGCGCCGCATGACCAAAACCATGCTTACCCAACTTACCTCAGGCTTGGGGCCGGGGCAATCCCGATCTGCGAGGAATCGACGATTACTCTACGAACCCGCGGGCGTTTCCTCCGCCATCGCGGCCTTTCGGCTCAGCTTGATGCGGCCCTGATCGTCCACGCTGATCACCTTCACGCGGATGGTATCGCCGATCGCCACGACGTCCGTCACCTGCTTGACGTAACCCTGGGCGAGTTCGGAGATATGGCACATGCCGTCCGTGCCCGGCGCCAGTTCGACAAACGCGCCGAAGTCCTTGATGGACACGACCTTGCCGCTGAAGAGCGTCCCGACTCGGATCTCGGCGCCCAGCGCCTCGATCTCCGCCCGCGCGCCGGCGATCGCTTCGCCGTTCGGCGCCGAGACGACGACCGATCCGTCGTCCTCGACCTCGATCGTGACTCCCCAGCGCTCCTGGATCGAGCGGATCGTCTTGCCGCCCGGGCCGATGAGTTTGCCGATTTTCTCGGGGTTGATCTGGAGTTTTTCGAGCCGCGGAGCAAATGGGCTGATCTCCGCCCGTGGGCGGGCGATCACCTGTTCCATCTGATCAATGATCTGGAGTCGGCCCTTCCGCGCCTGCTCGAAGATCCGCTTGATCTGGTCGAGATTCAGGCCGCGAGCCTTCAGGTCCAGCTGGATGCCGGTGATGCCCTCGCGGGTACCGGAGACCTTGAAGTCCATGTCGCCGAAGAAATCCTCCTCACCGATGATGTCGGTGACGAAGACCTCGTTCTGATCGTTCTCGTCCGTGAATCGTCCGACCGAGATGCCGGCGCACGTGTTCTTGATCGGCACGCCGGCGTCCATGAGCGCCAGGCACCCGCCGCAGACCGAGGCCATCGACGATGAGCCGTTCGACTCGGTGATGTCGCTGACGATCCGGACCGTGTAGGGGAACTCGTCGGCGCTCGGCAGGATCCCCAGGAGTGATCGTTCGGCGAGCGAGCCATGGCCGATCTCACGCCGGCCGGGGCCGGAGATGCGCGACGCCTCGCCGGTGCAGAAGGGCGGGAAGTTGTAGTGCAGGTAGAACTTCTTGGAATACTCGGGGAGCAAGCCGTCGATGATCTGCTCGTCCTTGCCCGTTCCCAGCGTGCAGGAGACGAGCGACTGCGTCTCGCCGCGCTGGAAGAACGCCGAGCCGTGGGTCCGCTGGAACACGCCGACCTGCATCTCGATGGGCCGGATCTCGTCGAACTTTCGCCCGTCGGCCCGCATCCCCTTCTCGACAATCAGCTGTCGCGTGACCTTCTTCTCCAGTTTTCGGAAGGCTTCCTTCGCCTGCGCGCGGCGGGTCGCGGATTCCTTCCACTGCCCGAAGGTGCCGTCGGTCTTCTCCTGGAAGTGGGTGTCCAGGAGCGCATCGCGGAGCGCGTCCACCTTGTTGGACCGCTCGGTCTTGCCCTTGATCTGCCTCGCGGCGACCAGGTCGTTGTACACGACCTTCTTCACCTGCGCCATCACGTCTTCGGGCACGCCGACCGGTTTGCCCGGCTCCTTGGGCACCCCCGCGACGCTGATGAGCTCGCCGATGAGTGCAAGCGTCTGCTTGATGTAGTCGTAGCCGAACTCGATCGCGGCGTGGACGACATCGTCCGGGAGTTCGGCGGCTCCGACCTCGATCATGTTCACGCCGTCGGCGTGGCCGCAGAGCACGAGATCGAGGTCCGAATAGTCCATCTGCGTGACGGTCGGGTTGATGACAAAGCGCGGCCCGTCGTCCGTGTGGATCCGGCCGACGCGCACGGTGGCGATCGGCCCCTGGAACGGCGCGTTCGAGATCGCCAGCGCCGCGGACGCCGCTGTCCCCGCGAGGATGTCGCTGTCGTTCTCCCCGTCGTGGCTCATGACCCAGCACTGGATCTGCACTTCATCGACGAATCCTTCGGGGAAGAGCGGACGGATCGGGCGGTCGATCATCCGCATCGTCAGGATTTCCTTCTCGCTCGGCGCCCCCTCGCGCTTGCGGAACCCGCCGGGGAACTTGCCCGCGGCGGGGAGGCGCTCGCGGTAGTCCACCGTCAGCGGGAAGAAGTCCAGCCCTTCACGGGGCTTGGCCCGTACGACCGCAGCCATGACCGTCGTGCCGGCGTAGGTCGCCATGACGCACGAACTGGCCAACTTGCCGATCTTGCCCGTTTCGAATGTGAGTGTCCGTCCGCCGATTTCCCGCTCAATTTTGACGTATGCCATCTGGTAGGCAGCCCTTTCTGAGGAGCCTCATCAGCACAGGGCGGAACGCCCGCACGCCGGAGACCCCGGGGCCGATCGAGAAGGAGCCGAAAGTGGCAGAAGGCAAAGAGCAGTCACTGCGCGCCTGGAACACAAGGCGGCGCGCGTCTGCGGATTGTCTACTGCCGTCCGGCAGGCCGATCACGAGCGACCCGACTACACGAACTCAACCCGGCCCATCACTTACGCAGGCCGAGACGCTTGACCAACTCGAGGTACCGGGTGCGGTCGTTGTCGCGCAGATAGTTCGTGAGGCGCGTGCGCTTGCTGACCATCTGGTTCAGCCCGCGCCGGCTCGCGAAATCGTGGTCATGGTCCTTCAGGTGCTCCGTGAGTTCACGGATGCGCTCGGTCAGCAACGCCACCTGCACCTCGGGCGAACCCGAGTCGGTGTCGTGGGTCTTGTACTCGCTGACGATTGCCTTGCGACGCGCTGGAGAGAGAGTGGCCATGCCTGTCCTTCTGATGCGACTTCGACTTTGATCGATACCCAAACCAAATCCGTACTTTTCGAGTGGAAGAGTTTAGCGGATCGAGGGGCGGTGGACAAGGGGGGTGGCCGCCATCTCTCGTTCCGCGAGTGAAGATATCGAGAACATCTCGGCAACGACGGGAGGCCTGCCCGCTGCTCTGAGCAGGCATGTGGCGGTGCATCTCCCTCCGCGCCAGTGCCAAGCCACCCGCGCGCTACCCATCGAGAGCCGCCTGATTCGGGGGGCCGACGAAGAGCATCGCACCCAATTGGCCAGAAACTGTTGGCTCCAGCGCCGCTTTGCGATTACTCTGCCATTGCACACAGGCGCCGGGGTTGTTCCCCGGCTTGGAGTTCGTTGGATTCATCGCTTCGGCTGTCGCGGCTATTCTCGCCGGCGGCGGTAGCCATTCGTGGGCGCATGGAGTCCGGCTTCGGCGTGGAGGAGTCTGTTCATGCGTCGTTCATGTTCCCACCTGCTTCTTTGTTCCGCCGCCGTCACATGGTGCGTCGGGGCGACGGCGGGCGCCGCCGTCACCGCCGAGTTCCTTCCGCCTCAGGATCAATACGTAGTCGGCGCCAACGTCGGGTTTGACGCCGGCGGCTCGAACACGAAGTTCGGGCAGGGCTTCCTCGCCATGACAAGCGGGGCGCTCGACAGCCTCCAGATCGGGATCCTGTATCACAACTCGGCCGCGAACGGCGCGATGCAGCCTCTGCACATCGCCTTCTATGACATCACCGACAGCACGCCGGGCTTCGCTCACCCGCTCGGCCCGGCGTTGTGCGAGTGGGAAGTTCCCGCGGCGTCGATCCCCGCGGACACCTATCCATACTCGCCGACCTTCACTTATTCAGGCCCGACCGTTCCGATCATCGCCGGGCGGTCGTACGCGTTTGTCCTTGGCACGGCGTTCAGCGTCGACTTCAACGCCCCGTACTCGGTGGCCGGATCGTTCGCCGGGTATGACGGTGGCGATGCGTTGCGTGCCGACGGCGCGGACGGCTTCGAGCAGGGATGGGACATGGGCTTCCGGGTTGACGTGATCGTCCCGACGCCGGGCGGGCTGGCGGCGTTCGGGCTGATCGGCCTGGCACTGGCCCGTCGGCGTCGCTGATCGTTCTGATTGAATACATCCCGTCCCGTGGAGGCTTCGCCTGATCGGCGTGGCTTTCGCGGGGCGTTTCGTTGCGCCGGTATTCTCTTGACATGCAACTGTCCGCACGGGTGAGCGCCCTCCGACCTTCGACCACGCTCGCGGTCAACGCGAAGGCGAAGGCGCTCCAGGCTCAGGGGGTGTCGGTGCTCTCCTTCGCCGCCGGGGAGCCGGACTTTGACACGCCGGCGCGGATCAAGCAGGCGCTGATCGACGCGCTGAATCGCGGCGAGACGAAGTATTGCGCCGTGCCGGGAGACATGGCGACCCGGAAAGTGATCGCGGAGAAACTCACGCGCGAGAACGCCCTGCCGAACGTCACGGCCGATCACGTCGTCATCTCCTCCGGCGGGAAGCAGTCGCTGTACCAGGTCTTCCAGGCGCTGCTGGAACCCGGCGCGGAGGTGATCCTGCCGACCCCCGCGTGGGTGAGTTACCCGCCGCAGATCGAACTCGCGGGCGGCAAGGTCGTTGAAGTGGTGACCACCGCGGCGAGCGGGTTCAAGATGACTCCCGGTCAACTCCGCGGGGCGGTCACGCCGCGCTCGCGGGCGCTGGTCATCAACTCTCCCAGCAACCCCTGCGGCACGATGTACGCGCCCGATGAACTCCGCGCGATCGCGCGCGTCGTCGCGGACATCCCGGACCTCGTCGTCATCAGCGACGAACTCTACGAGAAGATCGTCTTCGGCGGAATCCCCCACTTCTCGATCGGCTCCGTCCCCGAGATCGCGGAGCGGGTCGTCACCGTCAACGGCTTGTCGAAGGCCTACGCCATGACCGGCTGGCGCATCGGCTACTGCTCAGGCTCGGGAGCGTTCGGGCTGCAACTCTCGAAGGCGCTGCAAACGCTCCAGAGCCAATCGACCACGAGCATCGCGACGTTCGAACTCCCCGCGGTCCGCGTCGCGCTGACCGAGTGCGCCGACGACGTTGAACGCATGCGGCAGGCCTTCGCACGCCGGGCGGAGATCACCTATTCCCTCGTCTCGAAGATCCCCGGCCTCGTCTGCCCGAGGCCCACCGGCGCCTTCTACATCTTCCCAGATGTGTCGGCCCACTTCGGCAAGGTGAGCGCAAACGGAACGGTGATCGCCTCGGCCGCCGACTTCGCCGCGGCGCTGCTCGACGAGCAGCGGGTCGCGGTCGTCCCCGGCGAAGACTTCGGCAGCGGGGGCGAGAAATGCGTCCGATTCACCTTTGCCTGCGGCGATGAGCAGATCAAGGAAGGTCTGTCGCGACTCGGCGCATTCGTGGCGTCGCTGCATTAGGGACAGGACGCCCCGAACCGTGCGAGCACCGCGGTCATGTCGGCGAAGTTCACGATGCCGTCCCCGTCGGCATCCCCGGGCCGGAAGGCCTGGCCCGTCGCCCCCCAGTTCGCCAGCACCGACGTGACATCGCTGAAGTCGACCAGGTGGTTGCCGTCCGCATCGCCGAGGCATGCCGGCGGAGGCGCCGCGCCGAAGCCGAAGAGCACCGCGAACGAACCGGCGGCGAGCGCGGTCGGCGGGACCATGGTCGTGTTGTCCTCGATCGTCACCATGCCGGTCATGAAGAGCGATGGGAGCGTGTCGATGTTCGCGGTCGCGGCCTCAAAGCCATCGTGCGAGAAGCGGAGGACAAAGTCCGGCAGGCCGACGGGCACGCCCGAGTGGGCCACGACGTCGCCGCCGACCACATCGATCGTGCCGAGGAAGATTTCCTCCTCCCCAGGCTCGCCCACGACAAAGTTGAACCGTCGATCGCCGAATCCGGACGCCAGCATCGGCGGCATCCTCCACGGATACGCGGCGGCGTCCCACCATTTCTCGTAGATGAAGCCGGGCACCTCGGGATGCGCCACCCTGGGCACGCCGCCCGCGATGCGGCCGTCAATCAGGTTCTCCCATCCCCGGGCCGGTATCCCCGCGCCCGCCCTTGCTGGTGGTTCGTTCGCTGCCGTGCCACCATTGGTCCCACTGGGCGGACCAGAACGTGACCGACGTTCGCCAGCCGTGGATGGTCGCGCAGGGGAAGGCCTGCTGCCACTCGGGCTTGAGTTGGCCGCAGCAGTTGAAGACCACCTGCTTGATCGCGCAACGGCGGTTGAGCGGGATGAGGTTGATCACCTCCTGGAACGAGAGGTAGGCGTCGGGGCCGGTGCCCGGGCCGATCCAGAGTTGCGCTTCAAACTGTCCGTCGTCCCCTTCCACGCCGTGCGCGCAGAAGACCACGTGGGTGACCGATGGATCTCCGAGGGTGCCGATGATGCCGGCCTTCGTGGCTTGCAGGGCGTTGATCACGCCGTAGCCCTTGGCGGAGTACTGAGGCGACGCGATCGCGGCGACCTTGTTCATCTGCGCCTCGCCCTCCGGCGAGTCGTGGCCCGTGATGATGGCCACCTTGCTGGCCGCGAGCGCGTGTGATGCCGTCGCCGCCACCGCCAAGGACAGCATGAGCCGAATGATTCGCCTGGGCATGTTCTCGTTCCTTTTCGGGGCGCTGGCGTCACCCTTCCCGATCAGACAGTGCCCCTCAGAAATGAAACGTCAAGACGAATCCGAGCGGGCGCGGAGAAACACACGAAATCGAGCATTTTGCCCGTGCGTTCAGCGGGTGCGCGCCTCCCGCAGCGTCCGGGAAACGGCGTCGGCGCCTTTACCCAGGTTGCCGGGAGAGGCGATCGGTCACATCCGCCGTGAGCCACGTCATCCCCCCGCTGCGGACAAGCCCCGCGGGCCTGCCGATCGAGGCGAGCAACGCGAGCAGCGCGTCGTCGTC
>JAEUIV010000166.1 GCA_016795005.1 Phycisphaerae bacterium | reverse complement strand
TCAGCCGCGGCGCCGAGCGATGCGTCTTCATCGAGAAAGACCGCGACGCACTCCGCGTCCTGCACGACAACATCGACATGCTCAACGCCGGAGACCGCGCCGAAGTCTTCCAGGGCGACGCCCTCGGCCCGGCCGCGCTCTCCCGATGCCCCCGACCCGTCCACGTCATCATGTTCGACCCGCCCTACGCCATGCTCGAAGAGCCGCCCTCGCGCAAACGCGCTTTCGACCAGTTCGCCCGCCTCATCGAATGCCTCGACGACAAGGGCTTCGCCATCCTGCGCACGCCGTGGCCCTTCATCGATCACGTCGAGCGAGAAGAGGCGCCGGGAAAGTTCGACAAGGTGCCGGTGCCGCTCCTGATCGAGGGCGCCGAAGGGCCGGAGACCCACGTGTACGGCTCAACCGCGGTGCATTGGTACATGCGGAAGCGCACATAGACCGAGGCCGCGCCCGGCAACACGGGCCGCGTCGCCGCTACCCCATCACACTCTCAACCATCTTCCGCTCCCCCGGCCCGCTCCCATCCACCGGGATCTCGCGCAGCAGCGTGTCGATCACGTCGTCCGTCGTCACATTGTCCGCTTCGGCGTTGAAGTTGGTGATGATCCGGTGCCGCAGCACGGGGTGCGCCACCGCCTTCACATGGTCCGGCGTCACATGGAACGACCCCGCCAGGATCGCCTGCGCCTTGGCCGCCAGGATCAGGTACTGGCTCGCGCGGGGACCGGCCCCCCACGACAGGTAATCCGTCACCATCTTCGGCTTGGGCGAGTCTTCCTTGATCCGCGTCGCGCGGACCAGCCGCAGCGCATAGCGGATCACGTGCTCCGGCACCGGCGCCTCGCGCACGATGTCCTGCACGCGCTGCACGTCCTGCGAGGTCAGCGCCGCCACCGACTTCACGTCGCCGCCCGTCGTCGTCCGGCGGATGATCTCGGCCTCCTCGTCCTCGCTCGGATACCCGATCTTGATGTTGAACATGAAACGGTCCAGCTGCGCCTCGGGCAGCGGATACGTCCCCTCCTGCTCGATCGGGTTCTGCGTCGCCAGCACGAAGAACGGCACGGGCAGCTTGTGCTGCACCCCGCCGATCGTCACCTGGTGCTCCTGCATCGCCTCCAGAAGCGCCGCCTGCGTCTTGGGCGGCGTGCGGTTGATCTCGTCCGCCAGGATCACGTTCGCAAACACCGGCCCCTTCACAAACCGCAACTCGCGCACCCCCGTCGACTTGTCCTCCTCGATCACCTCGGTCCCCGTGATGTCGCTCGGCATCAGGTCGGGCGTGAACTGGATCCGCGAGAACGACAGGCTCACCGACCGCGCAATCGTCGAGATCAAAAGAGTCTTCGCCAGCCCCGGAACCCCCACCACCAGCGCGTGCCCCTTGCAGAACATCGCCATCAGCAACTGCTGCACCACCGCGTCCTGCCCAACCACGACGCGCGCCACCTCGGCGGTCAGCTTCCGGTACGCCTCGCGCACCTCCGCCACCGCCTGCTCGGGTTCAGCGGTGCGGATCACGTGGGATTCAGTCAGGGGGTCGGGCATGGTCGGTTCCTGTCTGGGTAGGTGGAGCGGAGTTTCAACAGAGCATATCGGCCCCGTGCACCCCTGGATGCAGCGATCCCGCGATTCCCGGACGAGTACGGCCAACACTTTTTGTCGGCAAAGCCTTCGATTGCGTTCCGGCATTGGATAACCGTTGCCTTCGCCGGCCTCCTCGGCTCCTCACGAGTGAACCGATGGCAAACCCGCAATTCGAGCCTGCCAGAGTCGCCGCCGGACAGTCCATCGTCGGCGCGGCGCGTGATTGGTGCATCATTCTCGACGCGTGCGCGGAGAATCGGTGTTGCGCGAACAAGTGGATACGATGCCCTCATGCCCTCCGGGTTGAGGCCATCGATCCACTGGCTTTTGGGATTCATCCCGATCGCCGTGGTCCTCGATCGAATGCAGGGCATCCCGCCGCCGGTCCTGTTCTTCTGCGCAGCGCTCGCCATCGTCCCCATCGCGCGCCTGATCATCCAAGGAACCGAGCAGATCGCCCTGCGCACGGGCGACGCCATCGGCGGCCTCCTCAACGCCACCTTCGGCAATGCCCCCGAGCTGATCATCTCGGTCGTGGCCCTCCGGGCAGGCTACTTCGACATGGTCCGCGCCTCGCTCATCGGCGCCGTCCTCGCCAACCTGCTGCTGGCCCTCGGCGTTTCCTTCCTCGTCGGCGGAATCCGCCACCACGACCAGAAGTTCAACGCCGGCGCCGCACGCGCCTACAGCACCATGATGCTGCTGGCGACCGTCAGCCTCGCGGTCCCCAGCGCCTTCAGCCGCTTCCTCGCGCCCGACGCGACCTTGCCGCAGGAGACCAGCCTGAACATCGGCATCGCCTGCGTGCTGCTCCTCACCTACTTCCTCTACCTCGTCTTCTGCATCAAGACCCACCCACGCGAGTTCGCCAGCGAGCACGCGGCCGAGCCGGAGCACGACGGACCGCGCTGGAGCCCCGCCCGCGCCGTCGCCGTGCTGCTCGGCGCATCGGTCCTCGCGGCGTGGATGAGCGAGATCCTCGTCGGAGCCGCCGAAGGCACCGGCAAGTCCCTCGGCAT
>JAEUIV010000118.1 GCA_016795005.1 Phycisphaerae bacterium | reverse complement strand
TCTGGATGACTTTCGGGTCTTCATCGGAGAGGCCGACGGCGACGACGGAATCCTTGAACTTCGCGGCCAGTTCGTTCATGTGCGGGATGCTGTCGCGGCACGGGGCGCACCAGGTGGCCCAGAAGTCAACGATGATGACCTTGCCCTGGGTGTTCGGCTGGTCGTTCACCCAAGACTCGACGGCGAGGGGCGGGCCTTGCTTGCCGATGAGGTTCACGGCTCCTCCCCTGGGGGAGACGCTCGGATAGGCTGGTTTTTTGCTGGCTTTTTGCGAGTCCGCGGCCGCGGCGGCTCTCGGGGTGACGGCGGTCGGCGGCGCGGCGGTCTCATCGAAAGGTTCGTCAAGGAGCGCGGTGACGGCGGCCTGCAGTTTCGAAGTCGAGACGCCCGCGGCGCGGACGACGCCGGCGCGATCGACGAGGATGATGGTCGGGGTCTTCCAAAGACCCATGTCGTCGCAGAATCGGCCCACGGAATCGAGGACGATGGGGAAACCGAGGGTCGCCCCCCCGACGAAGGCGAACGCATCGTCGGCTTTTTCGGGGGTGTGGACAGCGATCGCGGTGACCTTTGCGGGATCGGCGCGGCTCATGAAGTTGGTGAGCTTGGTGAGGGCGGTTCGGCCCGTTGCGCTCGAGGAGAAGGATTGGAGGATGACGACGCGGCCTCGGAGTTGGGGCCAGGTCGTCGGGGTGCCCGAGAACCACTTCATGCTTTCATCAAAGGCGGCGGGGGCGTGGCCGACGCTGCGTTCAAGGACGGCGCGTTCGGCGGGGAGGATGCTGCGGTCGTTCCATTGGGCCGGATCGATGCCGGGATTTGCGGAGCAAGCGGCCGCGAGGAACAGGGGGATGAGTGCTGAGAAGAACGATCGCGGCATTGGCGGCTCCTTGGCTGGTGGGAAGGATATTCACGTGCGGCGCGCGGCGGCGTGTGACGGCCTCCGGAAGCGATGGCTCGCGTGGAGATTGACGCGAATGATGACGCCGAGCGACGGATAACGGGACGATGGTCCGGGTTCCGGCGCGGATCAAGCGGGGCAGGACGCGCCGAAGGAGGTAAGTGTCTCGGTGATATCCGAGAAGTTCACGGTGCCGTCGAAGTTTGCGTCCCCCGGCCCGGTTCCCGGGGCGTATGACGCACCCCAGTTGGTGAGGATGCTGGTGATATCTCCGAAGCCGATGGAGCGGTCGCCGTCCGCGTCGCCCGGACAGGGGGCCGGCACGGGAACGGAATCGACCCAGACGCGGTATTCCACGATGAGCCGGCCGTGGCCGTCGTTCGACTGGCCTTGATAAAGCTCCGCGAACGCATGGACGTCAACGGGGCTTGTGCCGGTGGTTCCTGTGAAGACCGAGGTGACGGACCCGTTGTTGAAAACGGTGAGTGCGGGATGGATCGGATGAACATTTCCGCTGACGTTGAGCGTGACCGCGCCGTAGCCGTTGTCTCCCGCGAAGTTCTGGTAGGTGCGGGTGCATTCGATTCGATAGAAGCGGTTTCCCGCGGGCGAGAAGTTGAATCGCACGGGATTCGCCGATCCGGAGGCGGTCAATCCTCGCAAGACATCGAAGTTTGAAACGTCGAGGGTGTAGCGGATGATGGTCGGATTTCCCGGTGTGGCCTGGGGCGCCGGGCAGATGATGTCGATGCGTGCGGTGGCGGCCCCCGGACCGTTGCCCGCGACGGTTGGGAAGTGCTGCCCGGTCCACGGGCCGGAGTTCGGCGCGAGGAGGCTCATGATCTGCGGCGGGCCGTAGTCGGAGGAATAGTCGATGCGGACCTGCGGGGCCGTGCCGAGCAGGTTGAACCCGGCGAGCGTGGCCGCGTCGGCGAGCGATGCGGGTGCGAGCAGGACCAAAACGGTGCAAGCACTGCGGAGCATGTCTTTCTCCCGAACGCGGCGCGGGGAGGCGCCGAGGTGAAGATCATAGTCGGGCGCGGCCATGCTCCGTGTGCGGATCGGCCTCCCTCTCGGCGTTTCTATCCCGGGCGCCACGCGGTCCATGGGAAGTCGGCGGGGACGAGGTGGGGAAGGTGGTTGAGCCAGCCGACGAGCCACTCGTAGGCGTCGACGAGCCTGGGGCCGGGGCGGTTGAACATCTGGTTGCCATCGACAAGTGCGACACGGTTGTTGCGGACGGCGGGGAGATCGCGGAACCAGCCTTGAGAGACGAGGCCTCGGACGTGGGCGGGGATGTCGGCGAGGGACACGCCGCAGGGGGCGATGATGAGGTGATCAGGGGCCGCTTCGATGAGTTGATTGGGGTTGATGCGCCGGCTCGGTCCCGCGATGCGATGGGCCATCTGGCCCCCGGCGCCGTCGCCTGCTCCCGGCATGGGTTGTGTGGGATTGAAGGGGTGGTCGGCCCCGGCGCGTTCGATGAGTTGCGGGGTCCAGTGGCCGGCGATGAAGAGCGGGTCGGCCCATTCGAGGAGTGCGACGGAGGGCCGTGCGGCGAAAGCGTTGACATGGTCGGCGGCGCGGAAGAAGCGCTCGCGCAGGGCGATGAGGGCGTTTTCGGCCTGTTTTTGCAGACCGACGGCTCGGCCGACGGCGAGGATGTCGTCGAGGACTTCCTCGAAAGAGTGCGGGTTGAGCGCGAGGATGGTCGGCCTGGGGTCGAGGGTGGAAGCGGCGGCGCGGACGGTGTCGAGGTCGATCGAGCAGACCCTGCAGAGGTCCTGGGTGAGGATGACGTCGGGTCGAAGTTGTCGCAGCCGGTCTGAATCAAGTCGGTAGAGAGACTGGCCCGAGCCGAGGGCGTTCGAAACGGTTCGATCGATCTCGGCGGGGGTGGCCTGGACGGCCGGGTCGATGAGTTGCGAGGTGAGGGCGGGGACGGAGCGGACGACGGTCGGGAAATCGCATTCATGCGACCGTCCGACGAGGAAAGCCCCCCCGCCGACGAGGCAGAGCGTTTCGGTCGCGGATGGAAGCAGGCTGACAACCCTCATGCGGGGTGGAGTCTATCGGTCTGAAATCGGGGTTCCGGGCCGGGCGAATACGATGCCCGCCCCCGAGACAAGCCGATAAGTTGGTCCGGGTGCCGTATGGAGATGGTTCCCGCCGGAGGTCCGGTGATGGTTATTGAAATGAAACGGGTGCTCGCTTGAAGATCAGCACGGATCAAGAGTCGCGGAACGCGGTCGGGGGCGGACGTGTTCGCGGGCGACCGGTGCGGACGATGATGGGCCGCGGAGTCCGTGGCTGGGGTCTGATTGCGGCGCTGATCGCGGGTTCCTGCTGGTCGATTGGGTACGGGCAGCAGCCCAGTCCTCCGGGGGGAGTGCCGCCGGAATCACAGGACAAGTTCGGCCCGGCGCCCAAGCCCGTTCCGCCCCACCGTCGCGGAGAGACTCCCGAGCAGCGGCGTGCGCGCGAGGCGCTCGAGCAGCGGAACCGGGAGCAGGCCGAGATCCGTCGCCAGATGCAGGAAAAGGCGATGGAGGGTCAGCAGCCGGTTGATGAGTCGGCGATGCTCGCGCCGCCGACGGGTGTTCCGGCCACGCCTGCGGTGCAGTTGCCTGGCCAGGTTCGGGCGCCCGGAGCGGCGCACGAGTTGAATGTGGATCAGCAGCCGTTGCCCGAGGGCGCGGTGCAGCACCTGGAAGGCGACGGGTTCATCCGTCTGAACTTCGGGGCTGAATCGGTGAGTCTCGATGCGTTTGTTGATTACGTGAGCCAGGTGCTCCAGATCAACATCACGCCGGACCCCGCGATCGCGCAGCAGCAGATCATGTTCCGGGCGCCGATGGAGATTCCCAAGGAGAAGTTGCTGCCGCTGCTCGCGGCGATCGTGGAGGACAAGGGGTTTGCGCTGATCGAAGACCCGATGCTCGGCTATTTCATCCGCGCGGCGGGGGCGGTGCCGGTGGATTTCGGTGAAGAGGGGGGGATCCTGACGACGCGGCTGATCCGCACGCCGATGATCAAGCCGAGCGCGGTGCAGGGGGCGCTTCAGCCGCTGGTCGGTTCGGCTCCGGCGAACCTGCGGTACTCGCCGATGGACGACCTGGGCGTTTTGATCGTGACGGGTCCGCCGCGCGCGGTGGAGATGGTCGAGCGCTTTGTTGACCGCATCCTGGACGAGATCGCGGGGCAGTCGCTGCATCGATTCCAGTTGGTGAACGTGGAGGCGGGGTACGCGCGGTCGCGGGTGCTGACGCTCAACGGGAAGTTGGGTGGCGCCTCGGCGCCCGTGGCTCCCGGCGGGGCGGGCGGCGGCGGCGGTGGGGGGGGCGCGCTGGCGAATCTTGACTCGCGGATCATCGTGGACCAGGGGAACAGCCTGATCTTCCGCGGGACGGACGATGAATCGTCGCAGGTGAAGCAGTTGATCGGGATGGTGGACATCGTGACGCCTCTGGTTTCGAGGCGTTACAGCGCCGGCTCGGTGGCGAACGAGATCGCGGCGACCGGTGAGCGCGAGGGTCTGGGTCCGGTGCAGCAGTCGGGGGGGGGCGGCGGCGGGTTCTCCCCGCAGCGCGGCGGGCTTCTCGGCCCGAACGTCGGCGGCGGTGGCGCGGGAGCGGGCGGAGCGGTCGAGGTGAACACGAGCGGCTTCACGGTCGATACCGAGGCCGGCTCGTTGATCTACTCCGGGACCGAGCAGCAGCACAAGCGTGTGGCGGAACTGGTGAAGAACTTCACGGAGCACATCGTCGGCTCGCGCGTGGATATCCGCATGTACAAGCTGCACAACGCGGAGGCGGCGAGCGTGGCGGACCTGCTGACGCAGTTGATCCAGGACCCATCGCAGAGCACGCAGACGGGGACATCGCCGTTCCTTCCCGCGTCTCGCGTGTCGGGTCAGCGCGCGCAGCGGTCCACGCAGGCCAATGCGCCGGCGCTCGAGGCGCCCGAGCCGGCGGCGGCGGCGGCTGGGGAAGAGGGGGCCACCGGGGCGAGTTCGGGGGCGCCGGTTGAGATCAGCATCGTGCCGGACGAGGAGCGGAACCAGTTGCTCGTGAAGGCGCCGGCGCGTCAGCAATCGGAGATTGAGCAGATCATCAAGAGGCTGGACGAGCGTCGTCCCCAGGTGTACGTCGAGGCGCAGATCGTCGCGATCAACACGACCAAGAACTTTGACTGGACGGTCGAGACGCAGATCAACGCGGGTCAGTTCCTGCTCTTCTCGAACTTCGGTCTTTCCACGGCGGGGACGGCTCCTCCCGGCGGCCAGGCGGCGCAGGGGACGCGGATCGTTCCCACCGGGCGGACCGGCCTGACCAGCGCGGTGATCAAGTCCGATTACCTGCCCTTCGTGCTGAACACGCTGGCGAGCAAGACCGACAGCAAGATCGTCTCGAACCCGCGGATCCTGGTGAACGACAACGAGACGGCGGACCTCCGCAGCGAGCGCGAAGAGCCTTTTGCGACGACGACGCAGGGGACCGCGACGACGACGACGGGGCAGGGCGGCGTGGCGACGGCGGGCACGTCGCTCAGCGTCACGCCGCGCATCAGCAAGGGGGGCTACATCTCCCTGACGTACGAGATCGAACTGTCGGACTTTGTCGGCGCGCCGGTGGCGGGGCTTCAGCCGCCGACGCAGCGCGAGCAGTACAGCAGCAGCGTGACCATTCCTTCGGACTCGACGATCATCGTGGGCGGGTTCAACCTGACGCGGAAGTCCGAGACGGACTCGGGGATCCCGATCCTGAAGGACATCCCGATCCTCGGGATGCTGTTCAAGAGTTTCAACGTGACGGATCGGCGCACGACGATCTTCGTGTTCATCACCCCCAAGATCATGACCGATCCGAACTTCATCGACCTTCGGCTGGCGAGCGAGGGTCCGATGGAGAAGTCGGGGATCGAGGGGATCACCCCCGCGCTGGAGCCTGTACTGATCCGAATCGAGGACTCGGCGACGCCTTCGGGGCGGCTGGTGCCGTCGAACGAGGCTCCTTCCGGGCCGTAACATTCACGATGGCTCTTCCCCCTGCTCACAAACCTGTCGGCGTGAACGGCGCTCGATCCGCCGCGGATGAAGCGCGCGCGGGCCGGGTGGTTGATCTGTTTTCGCCGCTGGGTGTCGCGCCGGACATCATCAAGCGATTCCCTGAACTTCCGGGGGCGGACGAGGAGCCTTGGGACGTCCTGATCTCCGCGGCGGCGAAGGACGAGCACACGGCGCTGGAGATCCTCTCGAAGCGATTTGGCGTTCCGTTCGATCCCGAGCCGAAGCCGCACGATTCGGCGGAGCGTTTTTACGAGCGTGTCCCCGCGGCGGCGGCGCGGCGTCACCAGGTGGGAGGCCTGCGGTCGGACGGCCGGGTGATGCAGGTCGCGACGGCGCAGCCGATGCAGCCGGCGGTGTTCGCGGTGCTCGAGCGTCTGCTCGAGATGCCGATCGAGATCGTGCTGTCTCCGCGTGCGGCGGTGGGGAACCTGATCAATCGTGGGTACGAGCAGCGGCAGGACCTGGTGACGGAGATCGTCGAGGACATGCCCCTCGACGAGTCGGAGATCGAGAAGGCCGCCAGTTCGCTGAGCCAGGCGACGGACCTGTTGCAACTGGCGCGACAGACGCCGGTGATCCGCCTGGTGAACATGATCCTCTTCGAGGCGCTTCGGCGGCGCGCGAGCGACATCCATATCCAACCCCTGGAGAGCCGGCTGGTGATCCGGTTCCGAGTGGACGGGATGCTGATTGATGCGTTCAGTCCGCCGTTGTCCCTGGCGGCGGCGATCTCTTCTCGACTGAAGGTGATGGCGGAGTTGGACATCGCCAATCGCCATTCCCCGCAGGACGGGCAGACGACGGTGCGGGTCGGCTCTCGGAAGATCGACATCCGTTTCTCGTGCGTGCCCACGGTGTTCGGCGAGCGGCTGGTGCTGCGTCTGCTCGACCAGAGCCAGACGAAACTGACGCTCGACGCGGTCGGGATGACGCGGTCGATGCAGGAGCAACTGGTCGAACTGATCAACCGGCCGAACGGGATGATCCTCGTGACCGGGCCGACGGGTTCGGGCAAGACGACGACGCTCTATGGGGCGCTCGAGCGCGTGGACCGGACGAGCCGGAACGTGATGACGATCGAGGATCCCGTGGAATATCACCTGGAGGGGATCGCGCAGATCCAGGTGAACCAGAAGCGCGGGGTGACGTTCGCGACGGGGTTGCGGTCGGTGCTTCGGCAGGACCCGGACGTGATCCTGGTGGGCGAGATCCGCGACGCCGAGACGGCGCAGCTCGCGGTGCAGGCATCGCTGACGGGTCACCTGGTGCTGGCGACGCTGCACACGAACGACGCGCCGAGCGCGATCAGCCGCCTGCAGGACATCGGGATCGAGCCGTACCTGATCTCGTCCTCGCTTCTGGCGGTGATGGCGCAGCGCCTGTTGCGGCGGACGTGTACCGACTGCCGGGGCAGCGGTCAGCGCGGCGGGATGCGATGCGAGAAATGCTACGGGTCCGGGTACGCGGGTCGCGTGGCGATCTATGAGATCATGACGATGACGGACGACATTCGCCGGCTGACGATGACCACGGCCGACGCGCGGGCGATCCGTCACCTGGCGGTGGAGGCGGGGATGAAGGGGATGATGGACGACGGCCTGGAGAAGGTGGCGGCGGGTCTGACGTCCGAGGCGGAACTGAAGCGTGTGCTGGCCTGACGCATGTCCACTCTCCCTTCCCATCACTACCTGTTCCAGGCGATGACGGCCGCCGGGGCGAAGACGCTGGGGTTCCGTGCGGCGCCGGACGAGGCGCAACTTGCGGACGAGTTGCGGCGTGAGCAGTTGATGCTGTTGAAGTCGTGGCGTCTGCCTTTTCGCGCGCCGGCGCAGTCGTGGCTGCCTTTGAAGGACGAGGCGGCGCTGAACGATCAGTTGGCGATCCTGTTGTCGCGCGGCGTGCCGCTGGTTGATTCGCTGGAGGTGGCGTCGAGCGTGGTGAGCGCGGCGAGCCGGGGGCGGATCATGCGTCTGCGGGAGGCGGTGGCGGCGGGGCTTTCGTTCTCGGATGCGTGCGCCAAGTCCGGGGCGTTCGACGACGTGACGATCGCGGTGTACCGCTCGGCGGAGCGGACGGGGGACGTGTCCGGCGCGGCGAAACGACTGTCGATCTCCGCGAAGCGGCGGCTGGGCATCCGGGGCAAGGCGATCACGGTGATGATCTATCCGCTTGTGGTGCTGTCGATCAGCGTGATTGTTTTCTCGGGGCTGCTGATCTTCCTCGTGCCGCGGATCGCGGACCAGATGCGCCAGATGAAGACCACGCCCAACGCCTATTCCCAGGCGGTGTTCGCGACGGGTGAATGGCTCAACGCGCACCTCGGGCTGACCTTCGGCGTCGTCGCGTTGCTGGCTTTGGGCGCGGTCGTGCTGCGCGAGCGGGCGTTCGCGGGGTTCATGGGGCTGCTCCAGAGGGTGCCCGCGGTGGCGCGGCTGATCCTGACGGTGGAACTGACCCGGTTTTTCTCCGTGATGGCGGCGATGGTGAAATCGGGCGTGCCGCTGGCGGACGCGCTCTCGACTTCGGCGAGCGTGCTTTCGTCGCGGAGGCTTCGGGACCAGATGGGGGCGGTGCAGCGCGGCCTGGTGGAGGGGGGGCTTTGGAAGACGCTGGTCGAGCGGACGGATGCGCTGCCCCTGGCGACGCGGCGGCTGCTGATCGCGGCGGAGCGTGCGGGCGACCTGGATTCCGCCTTTGACTCCTTGTCACAGGACATGGCGGACGAGGTGGAGGTCCGGTCGTCGCGGCTGTTGGCGCTGCTCGAGCCGGGGGCGATCCTGTTGATGTTCATGCTGATCGGACCTTTGATTCTGGCGATTGCGATCCCGCTGATGACGATCCGCAGCGGACAATGACTTTGTCGGTATGAGCACCGGGCCGGCCGGTGCTTCGGATCGTTCCTGACCCTTGTTGGAGACCCGCACATGCTCGTTGAACTTCGGATGAAGACCGCCCGCCGCGCCCCCGGCTTTTCGCTGCTCGAACTGATGTTCGTCATCATCATCATCGGCGTGCTGGCGTCCGTGGTGGGGTACAACCTCTTGGGGGCGGCGGACCGTGCGAAGCAGTCCGCGACGCTGACCTCGATGGACATTGTCAAGAAGGCGCTGAACACGTACCGCGCGACGTACAACGTCTACCCGGACGTGCAGTCGGGGCTTCAGGTGCTGGTGACGGACAAACTCATCGAGAAGTTCCCGAAAGACGGGTGGCAGCGTGACCTGGAGTATTACTCGCCCACGCCCTCGTTCCCGAACGGCTTTGAGTTGATTTCCGCCGGGCCGGACATGGTCTCGGGCACGGCGGACGATATCCGCGTGACGCCGGATGCGCAATGAATGAACGCCGTTCAACTCGTTCGCCGCGCGAGGTCGCCGCGTGCCGCGGGCTGACGCTGCTCGAGGTGATCGCGGCGACGGCGCTCCTGGCGGGGCTGGCGTCGATCGTGCTGGGCGCGGTGTCGTTCATGGAGGCGGCGACGGCGCGGCAGCGTCACCGGTTGCAGGCGATGGAAGTCGCGCACCGGATCGTCGCGCAGTACATCGACAATCCCAAGTTGCTGCCGGACGAGTCGCTGCCGATCCAGCAGGGTGAATCGTTCTATCACTACCGCATCTCCGAGGACGTGCTGGTGCAGGAGCAGGAGGCGGGGTCAAAGATCCGTCGGGCGACGGCTCAGAAGAAGGCCAACCTGTCCGTCGAGCAGGCACTCCCGCAGATGCTGAACCGGATCATCATCAGCGTGTACCTGGACGATCCTGAGAACCCGGTGATCGATCCGACGAAGCCCGCGGCGGAACTGGTGCGCATCTTTGATCCGATCCAGGGTCGGCCGGAAGATGTTGTGCTCGAGGACCTTCTGAAGCTTGTCGAGCGGGCGCAGCGCGAGGAAGCGCAGCGCGGCGGGGGGAGGTAGGGCGTGCGGCGAGGGTTCACGGTCATCGAACTGGTGCTGGCGCTGGTTCTCGCGGCGATCGTGGTGATGAGCGCGCTGAGCGTGACGTGGGTGCTCACCTCGACGGATCAGAGGCTGGCCAGGCAGTTCGATGATC
>JAEUIV010000113.1 GCA_016795005.1 Phycisphaerae bacterium | reverse complement strand
TCTCTCGCGGACCAGCCGGTGGCAGACCATCGCCCAGCACACGGACGACGTTTGCCGTGAACTTGACAGCATTCTGAAGCTGGTAGCGATGAGCGACCGCGAGACGGCGGGTTTGCGAGCCGCCGCCCGTTGGCACGACTGGGGCAAGGCCCACCCGATCTTTCAGGACGCGGTCAAGGCCGACGGCCGCCCGGTAGACCTGGCTGCCTCCCGATTCGTGGCCAAGGCCCCTGGCCGTCGGAAGGATCGGACGGGAGCCATTGTGGAAGCCGGGTTCTGGACGCGGTACGCCCGAACGCATTTCCGCCATGAACTCGCGTCGGCGCTCGCCGTGCTGCAGAAGACCGTTCCACTCGCGGACGCGGACCGTGACTTGGTCGCGTATCTCATCGCCGCTCACCACGGCAAGGTGCGCCTGTCGATCCGGTCATTCCCGGATGAGAACCGACCGAGGGTCGAAGGCGGCACGGCCCAGCCGCAGAAGCGCTTCGCCCGCGGCGTGTGGGACGGCGACGTTCTCCCCGAGGCCGACCCCGGCGGCGGAGTGAAGGCGCCGGCCGTGACGCTCTCCCTCGAGCCGATGGAACTCGGCCTGTGCGAGTCTCCGCCGTTCACGGGTCAGCCGAGTTGGATCGAGCGCACGCTGCGCCTGCGCGACGGCATCGGCCCCTTCCGCCTGGCGTACCTCGAAGCGGTCCTCCGGGCCGCGGACGAACGCGCGAGCGCGGCGGCGGCCACACCGGTGGAGGTGAACCGTGCCTGAAGCGACGCACGAAGTTGTCCTGTCGGGCTGCACGCCCGAGCCGCTGATGAACTACCTCAAGGCGCTGGGCGTGCTGCGGCTGGTCGCCGAGGACCGCGAGCACGGCGATCCAAACGCCCGCGGGTCGTGGCGGAATGACGTGTTTGTGCTCAGCAGCCGGATCGATAAGCAAGGGATCGAGGATTTATTCGTCAACCACTACACACCCACCCCCATCCTCGCTCCGTGGGCCGGCGGCTCCGGGTTTTTCTCGGGCGACAACACCGATTTTGCAGACGCGCTGGTGAATGCACCATCCGGGAGATGCGACAGATACAGGGAAGCCATCAAGTCGGTTCGAGCGATTTTGAAAGAGGAGAAGGTTGAAGACAAGCCAACCGACGAGACGAAATCCCGCCTTCTTCGCCGCTACCGGGCCAGCCTCTCCGAGCAGCTCGTCCAGTGGATGGATTCCGCGCTCATTATTCAGCAGGACGGTCAGTCCTTTGCCCCAATCCTGGGAACTGGAGGCAACGACGGCCGACTGGATTTCACACAGAACTTCATGCGGCGGCTCTCGGCCGTCGGAATCACTGACGCGAAACCAACAGAGTCCGCTGGACATTGGCTCAAGTGCGCCCTCTTCGGCGTTCCGACTCCCGGCCTTCAAGACGCTGCCGTCGGTCAGTTTTCGCCAGGACATGCCGGTGGTCCAAACGCCACGCAGGGAATGGAAGGCGACCCCACCGACAACCCCTGGGACTTCGTACTCATGCTCGAAGGGTCGCTCGTCTTCGCAGGGGCAGCGGCAAGAAGACTCGGTGCTGCCTCGGACTCGCGTGCGGCGTTCCCATTCACTGTTCGCGCCGTGGATGTCGGTTTCACGTCTGCGGGACGTGACGACAGTTCTGACGCGCGGGGAGAACTCTGGCTGCCTCTCTGGAAGCGCGCTTCGACCTACGCCGAAATCGTGGCTTTGTTCAGCGAGGGCCGGGCCGAAGTACATGGAAGGGCCGTGCGAGACGCCGTCGATTTCGCTCGCGCTGCTGCAACGCTTGGTGTGGACCGGGGGATTGGCGTGTTCACTCGCGTGAGCCTTCTCAAGCGAAGCGGCAAGGCTTACCTCGCGGCCGCTGAGGGCCGAGTTACGGTGGCCGAGCGCCCCGACGCTGACCTCCTCCGCGAGATCGATCCTTGGCTCGATCGCTTCCGCCTGGCTTGTTCGGGCGACGGCGTTCCCGCCCGCTTTACGTCAGCCCTCCGGGCCATCGATTCCGCCATCTTCGACTTCTGCCAATACGGCGGCCAAACTCACTTCCAGCCAATCCTCACCGCGCTCGGCGCGGCGGAGCGCGAGATGGCCCTCACACCCGGCAAGATCGGGCAGAGCAAGACCATCGTGCAGCCCCTCGCGGGCTTGTCATCGGCCTGGATCGCCGCGGCCAACGCGCCCGACAACGGGGAGTTTGAGATCGCCCTCGCGCTCGCGGGCATCGACGACCCAACCCATGCCATCGGCCCGCTCCGGTCGAATCTCGAGTCCGTCACGATCTGGCGGGACGCCGCCGGAAGAATCGGGTCGAAGTGGGCCGAGAAGGATCGCGCCGTAGTCTGGAGCGCCGCCGACCTATCCGTCAATCTCGCCGCGGTGCTCGACCGCCGCGTGATGGACGCCGGCCGCAAGCGGTGCGCCGACCTGCCGCTCGCCTCGCCATCCGCCGCATCGCCCGCGAGCATCGCGGCCTTTCTCCGCGACGAACTTGACGATCGCACAATCGAAGCCCTCCTGTGGGGGCTGATGCTGATCGATCGCGGCACCGATCGCGGCTCCGCGCTTCCGGGCGCAGATGCCGGCGATGTATTGCCGCCGGCGCTCCCGCCGATCTACGCCCTGCTCAAACTCCTCTTCCTTCCGCGTCCGCTTCTCGCGTCCCGTGCCGCGAATGGCGCCGTGCGTTGGAGGCTCGCCAATGCGAACGAAAAGGGCGTTCCCATCCGCCCGGAACCCGCGATCCTCTCGCTTCTCCGCGCCGGGCGGGTCGGCGACGCCGCGGCCATCGCCATGCGTCGGCTGCGGTCCTCCGGGCTGAACCCGCTCCCACACCGCCGCTCCGGCGGGCCGTCAAGAGACGGTGAATGGAGCGAGGTCCGTCTCTCGCCGCGCGAGGGGCAACGCCTCGCCGCGGCCCTGCTCATCCCGATCCGTGCCGATGCCGTCAACGCGCTCGTTCAGCAGGCAACCCGCGCTGACATATTCGATGATCCATCCGAAGTAATGACAACCGTCGCCGTTCAATAAGGAGACCAGACCTTGCCCACCTCCACCGCCTCCGCCATCGACTACGCCGCACTCGCGAGCGCCCCGCGCCTCCTCATGGAGTGCGAACTCAAGCCGCTCCAGGGCGACCGCTTCCAGCCCACCGGCTTCGCCGACCTCGGCCCGGCCCGGTATACGCGCCCGGACGACATCGAGATGCTCCTCGTCGAGTCGGCCCAGTCGGTGGCCAATCGGTTGGAGATGGCCATCTGGGACGACGCGGAGGACGACCTCATCCCAGAGTTGAAGGGGCTGCCATACATTTTGGTCAAGCGCGATGGCAAGCCACTCACCAACTCCATTCTCGAAGCCCACCGGATCAACTCGCCCTACATCCTCGAAGGCACCGACAAGAGTGTCTTTGACCAACTCAAGAAGGACGCGGCGGGCCTTGAGACCGGGCCGGTCCGGCTGCGCGATCTCGCCAAGATCGTTTTCAAGTACGACCCCAACGCCGTGCTCCACGGCGTCTTCCTCGCCAAGAGCGAACTCGCGGGCGGTCGTCTCCGCATGTCGCGGCTCATCAGTGGGTTCATTGAAGCTCAGGGCGCATCGCCCGCCGAAAGCGGCGGCGTGAAGAACGACCGGGTTGATCCTTCCGGCGACACCGCCAAGGGCTTCGGCAACGTCCCCTTCCACCGCTCCGAGTTCGTCGCCGCTTCCACCAAGGCCTACTTCAACCTCGACCTTGCTTTGCTTCGTGGATATGGCCTGCCCGAGGACGCCAACCGGCTGCTCATCGCCCTCGCCCTTTTCAAGATCCAGAAGTTCCTCCGCACCGGGCTTCGCCTCCGCACCGCCTGCGATCTCGAACCCGCCGGCGAAGGACTCAAGGTCACACGCCCCAACGCATTCACCATCCCGAGCGAAGCCACGTTGCTCTCCGAGTGCAACGCCCTCGTCGGCAAGTGCAAGGCTCACTTCGCCCATCCCGCGGTGACCGTCGTTGATTGGAAGCAGCCACCCAAAAAGAAGGGCAAGAAGGATGGCGAGGAGTCCAGCCCTGACGAGGAGCAGGAATGATCGCCATCGCCCTTACCTTCCCCGCCGGTCGCTTCCACGCCACGCCGTGGGGTCGGCACGTCAACGAAGGGGCCGTCGAATGGCCCCCCTCGCCGTGGCGTTTGCTCCGTTCGCTCGTGGCCGTTTGGAAGCGCACGCTCGCCGACGAACCGCAACAGCATGTCGAGCCGATCCTTCGCGCGCTCGCTGTTCCGCCGAGGTTCGCCCTGCCGCCCGCCTCCACCGGGCACACGCGGCACTACATGCCGTGGTTCAAGAAGGGGCCGGGAGACCGAACCAAAGTCTTCGATGCCTTCGTCGCCCTCGCCCCCGACTCGCCGCTCGTCGCCTGCTGGCCCGACGTCGCTCTCTGCCCATCGCAGCGGGAACTCCTCGCCCGGCTGCTCGCCAACCTCAACTTCCTCGGCCGCGCCGAGTCGTGGTGCGAGGCACGCCTGCTCGACGATGCCGAGGCGGTGGTCTTCGGCGATTCGGCGAACTGCGCGGCGCTGGCCGAAGGCGCGACCCCCTCGCCCGAAGACGAACTCGTCCGCACGCTCTGCCCCGACCCGGCCACGGCGTTCGCGGACGATCACGTCATCGAAGTGGAGACCACCACGCAGGGCCGTGGCAAGAACAAGACCACCACGCAGGTGCGCCGGGCCGTCTACGAACCCAACTGGCACCTGTGCATGGAGACGCTGCGGCTCCACGATCAGAAGTGGTCCGACCCGCCGGGCAGCACCTGGGTCTCGTACACCCGCCCGCGCAACTGCTTCGAGATCAAGCCCGCGCCACGCCGGGCACGTCCCACCAGCGGCCCCCGCCCCCAGGTCGTCCGCTTCGCGCTCGATTCTAAGGTCCTCCCGCTGGTCACGGATACGCTCCCCGTCGCCGAAGCCGTTCGGCGAGCGCTCATCTTTCGCCTCGTTGAGGTCCGCGGGCGAGACCTGTACAAACGTGAATGGTCGCGTGAACGACACAAGGCCGGTGAGCAGCCGGTCCCCCTCGATGGCGCGATCACCGGCAAAGACGCGGCGGGCAAGCCCAGCACCGGCCACGTCCATGCCTACTACCTTCCCACCGATGAGGACCGCGACGGCCGGATCGACCACCTCACCGTGTTCGCCCGCGCCGGATTCGCGCCCGACGAGATGATCGCGCTCGAGCGCCTGCGGGAAATCCGTCCGCACGGGCGCGACAACGCCTCGCACCCGCTCCGCGTGCTCCTGCTCGGACATGGGCGGCTTGAGGAGTACCGGCCACGGCCGGTGAGCGCCTCGCGAGTATGGGTCTCCGCCACGCCGTACATCGCCACACGGCACGCGAAGACCAGGGGGCGAAATCACGTCGAGTTTGCGTCGCCGCGGGGGCGGATCGAGTTCCTCATGGCCGATCTGCGTGGCCAGTTGCGCGCGGTCGTCCCCGACTTCGCCGACAGCACCGACGGCGTGGAGATTCAACCGCTGCTGAGTGACGGCTGGTTCAAGATCGGTGGCCGTTGGCGCCCGATTCAGTTCAGACGCTCGCGCTCCAAGAGCGGCGACGACGGCGCCCGGCGTCTCGCCGGCTCATTTCAGATCACGCTTTCAAACGAGGTGCTTGGTCCGATCGCCCTTGGATATGGCGCACATTTCGGCCTGGGATTGTTTGTTCCTCGAGTTTCCGAATAGACTCGTTCGTTCAGTTCCCACGATCGGAAGCCACCGTCAGCGCCGCGAGTGTGACGATGGTGAAGGGGGACGCCGGGCACGCTCGCGGGAGCGCAGTTCTTTGACAATCCGTGACTTATGACAGTACATCTGCCGCGAATCGTGCTATCCTGTGCGAGCAAAGGCCCGACGCTCGCCCACGCCCTCGTAAAGGCCTTGCGTGACGGGACTTGCGAGTGCGGCAGCCTCCGCGGCTCATGAGCCGCGGCCCCATTGAAGGAATACGACGGTTGACGGCTATCGGTGGAACGCC
>JAEUIV010000094.1 GCA_016795005.1 Phycisphaerae bacterium | reverse complement strand
CGGTCGGCCATCCACGCCACGTCCCGTCCTGGTTCTCTTCGCCATCGTCGGCCTCCTTGCCGATCGACAGCTTCACCGAGCGGAACACAAAGCGCAACCGAACGAGCGCCGAACGCGACGATCCGTCAAACAGGACCTAGTAGGGAGTCTTTTCCTGGTGACGCTCGTCCGATCGGTGCGCCGGCTCGGGTTCTGGCTCCTCGTCGGACGGGTCTTCGCCGGATTCGTCGCCGAAATCCTCGAAGGATCGGTGATGTTGTCGCGCTTCTTCGCCCGCGTTCGCGCCGATCGCGCCCCCGACCACCGCACCGCCGATGAACGGCATCACGTCGCCGATCCCCAGCAGCGTCGCGAGGGAAGCGAGGACGGAGCGGTCGCCCCGGAGATCGGTGATGAAATCATCCTCGCTCCAGTACGAGATCATCATCATCGGGCGCGTGTCGCGCAGCAGGTCCGAGTAGACGGGCAGCACCATCCCCGGGTCGCGCGGGCTGGGCGCGCCGGTCATGGTTCGGGCCGCGTTCTCGATCGCCGAGGCGAGCAGCGTGAGGGAGGCATATCCATCGCGCATCGTGCGCGAAGGGTCGGCAAAGTGGATGACGGAGGCGCCCGCGCCCCCCGGCGGGTTCCACCGGGCGGCGGTGAACGCCGGGTTGCTGAGCACGCCGCCCCCGGGCTTGGCGGCCAGGATGTGCCGCGCGGCGGCGGTGGCGGCCTGCGGCGTGACACCCACGACCATCCACTTGCCGGCCACCGCGATCGTCGGCTGGATCGGGACGGGCAGCCCGGGGAACCGCAGTTGGGTGAAGTTGACCCCGTCGCGCTCGAATCTTGCGACCTCGACCGCGGCCGGAGCCTGAACTTCCTGGGCCAGCGCGTGGTTCGCCTTGGCGGCGGCCTTGTCCATCGCGGCCAGCATCCGCGCCGGGTCCGCGAGCGCGAGCATCAACACCCCGGACATCATCGACCCGCCGCCGGTGGTGTCGGAAAAATAGAGCGCGACGGTCTCGCCCATCGCCGCGATGACCTCGGTCTCCGGGTCGAAGCCCAGGGCCTCCCGGACCTCGTCGAGCACGCTCTTGATCTCTCCGCCGCCGGCGCGTTCGAACTGATTTCGCATGGATTCCCACGATTTCTTCAGATCGAACTTGGCGATATCGATGTACGAAGCGTCGGACGGGATCGCGGCCAGGTCATCATCCGTAATCGTCGCCCGCGACATGGCGCCCGCGTGCTTGCCCATTCGGCGGACGGCGAGGGTGCCCTCCATCCGCTGGGCGCTGTGACCGAGCGACCACTCGAACTTCATGGCATCGGGTCCGATCAACCCGGCCTCGCGGAACTGGTCGATCACCTGCTGTCCCTGCGGTGAAGCCATCGCGGCAAACCCCGCGAACATCGAGACGAGCGGACTCCATGCGGCCAGGTCGATCGAGCCGCGGACCACCGGAGCGACGCCGGCGGGCACGGCGGGGAGGGTATTGAACACCGCGTCGGGATCGTCGATCGCCGCGAAGATCATGTCGTAGCGCCAGCCGTCGGCGGCGCGGCGCGGGCCGTAGGAAAGCACCCCCACCGGCAGCGGCAGGTCCGTCATCCCAGGGAATCTCTTGCTGGGCGCCGGCTCGAAGGGCATCGGGGACATGCCCCGGAGGGTCTCGAACTGCTGGTGCATCGACTTGGCGTCGGCCTCGCCGGTTTCGCCCATCTTGAAACTGATGACCGCGCCGATGCCCGGCATGCCCGTCTGCTGATCGAAGCCCTTGTTCGTGATCGCGATCCGCATCGGGTGGGACATGATGCCGACCATGAGGTCGATCGCTTCGGGCGGCATCTCCTGCAACTCCGGCACCTGCGCGCGGAGTTCCTTCAGCCGAGCCGGGAGCATGTCAACCGCGCGCAGGAGCGCCGAGTCCTTCTCAGAGACAAAGAGGTCGCGGCACACGCCGCGCTCGCCGACGAAGAGCGTCTGGAGCGGCGGCTTGTTCTCCGTATCGGGCGCATCGGGGCGTGCGATGGCGGCCGGAACGCCGCCGATCGTGAGAGCCGACACGATCGCCGCGACGGTTCGGATGAATCCATTTCGTGCCCGCATCCCGCCGTGATTCTCGAACCTCATGACTCGGCTCCTTCTCCCGGTTGAATCCGGGGTGGGGTTCATCTTACGCTTGCCCAAAGGCGGCCCGTCCGACCGGGCCGCGCAGACGGATCGCGCCCGATGCCCCCCGCCTGCAAGGAGTTCTTTGGAAACGCCACGCCGGATTTTGCTCATCCGCCCCAGCGCGCTCGGCGATGTCTGCCGGACGGTGCCGGTGCTCGCGTCGCTGCGGGCGCGGTTCCGTGACGCGGAGATCAGCTGGCTCGTGCAGGATTCGTTTGCCCCGGCGGTCGAGGCGCATCCGGGGCTGACCCGCATCGTCCCGTTTCCGAGGCGAACGGTGGCGATTTCGAGGCTCTGGAGGCCGAGCGCCGGCGCGGTTCTGCTGGAGTTTCTCCATTCGCTGCGGGACGCCGGCTACGACCTGGTGATCGACTGCCAGGGGCTGGGTCGGAGCGGGTTCTTCGCATTCGTGACGGGCGCGGAGCGGCGCGTGGGGTATGCCCAAGCGCGTGAGTTCGGCTGGCTGGGTGTCAACGAGCGCGTGACGGTGCCGGTGGAGTTGCACGCCGTGGACCGGATGCTCGCGCTGATCGAGGGCTGCGGCGTGCCGGCGGTGCGGGACATGCGCCTGTATACCCGCGCCGAGGACCGTGAAGCGGCCGGCGCATCGGTCGGATCGGAGCGGTTCGCCGTGCTGGCGCCGACGAGCCGGTGGGCGGGGAAGCGGTGGCCGATCGAACGGTTCGTCGAGTTGGCGCGCGCGCTGCTCGATCGTTCGGCGACGGAGCGGATCGCGGTGGTCGGTGGACCGGGCGAGCGCGATCAGTGCGGCCCGCTGCTGGACCTCGCGGCCCGGGATCGGCGCGTGATCGACCTCGTCGGCAAGACCTCGCTCGGCGTGCTGATGGCGGTGATCGAGCGGGCATCGCTTGTCGTGGCGAACGACTCGGCCCCCGTTCACATGGCGGTGGGCTTCGACCGCCCGCTCGTGGCGATCTTCGGGCCGACGCGCCCCGAACTGGTCGGCCCGTACGGTCGGGAGCGCGATGTCATCCACGCGGCTGTGTCCACGCGGAATGAGCACAAGAACGAGGGATTCGGCATCGCCGCGATGAAGGCGATCCCCGCATCCGCGGTGATCGACGCGGCCCTGCGCAGGCTTGAATCATGGAACTGATCCTCGCATCCACCTCGCCCCGTCGCCGACAACTCCTGAGCGAGGGTGGATTTGTTCACTCGGCGATGGCTCCGGGCGTGGACGACGCGACGCTGAAGTGGGACCCCGTCACGCCGCCGCATCAGTGGACGGCGGCGCTCGCGTTGCTGAAAGGGCGTGCGGCGGTTGAGCAGGTTGGCGCGCGGGCGGCGCACGCCGTCGTCCTGGCCGCGGATACGATCGTGGTGAAGGACGGCCTCGTGCTCGGGCAGCCGATGACCGAGGATGAAGCCACGCGGACGCTGAAAACGTTGGAGAGCGGCACGCACATGGTGATGACGGGTGTCTCCATCGTCGGGGGAGGTCGAACGGTGCTGTTCACCGATGAGGCGAGCGTGCGCGTCGGCGTCATCGGCGACGAGCGGATCGCCGCGTACGTCGCGTCGGGCGGCTGGCGAGGCAAGGCCGGGGCTTACAACCTGTTCGAGCGACTGGCGGACGGATGGCCGATCTCCTATTCGGGAGACCCGACGACGATCATGGGGCTGCCGATGGAGCGGCTGGGGCCGATCCTGCGCCGCATGCTCGACCCGACGAGTGAGGCGGCGCCATGATCTCGCTCCCGATCATCCCGCCGCTGGCGGCGCTCGGCGCGGCCCTGGCGTTGATGGTGGTCGTCGCCTTGCATGCGAGGCGGACCACACGATCCAGCGAGACGGCGAGCCGGAAGCGCATCCGCGGAGCCAATGCGTGCCTGATCATGCTCACGCTGCCGCTGGTCGCGGTCGGTTTCTCGGTCGTGAACCCGAGGACGCACCCGCGCGCGTGGATGCTGGTGTGGGTCGCGGCGATGTCGCTCCTGGCGATGAACGTGGCGCTCGCGTTGCTGGACATGCTGAATACGCTGAGGCTGGTCCGCGCCGCCCGACGGAGGCTCAGAACGGAACTGCTTATGGAATCGACGGCTCAGCGGGAGGAACCGGAATCTCCCTGAATCCACCCATGGCGCCGCACCCCACGCCTCCGTTGCCCGCGCCGCTCGGCCTGATCGTCGAGCCGATTTATCGCATGGTCATCGCCCGGCGGAACCGATCGTTCGACGCCGGTCGGCGCGTCGCCCGGCTTGAAGTTCCAGTCGTCAGCATCGGCAACGTCAGCGTCGGGGGAACGGGCAAGACGCCGATGGTGATGCGCGCGATCGAGTGGCTGCGCGGAGCGGGACGCCGCCCGGTCATCGCGATGCGCGGATATGGCGCGCGGCCGGGCCGACCATCGGACGAAGAGGCGGAGTACCGAGGACGATTCCCGGATGTTCCGATCGTCTCCAGGCCGGACCGCTTGGTCGGCCTGCGACCGGTCATTGATCGTGGCGGGGCGGACTGTGTCGTGCTGGACGACGGCTTTCAGCACCGATTTATCGCACGCGACCTGGACATCGTGCTGATCGACGCGACGCGCTCGCCCTTTGAGGACCGCTGCCTGCCCGCGGGGTGGCTGCGCGAGCCTGTGGAGTCGCTCCGGCGGGCGGGCCTCCTGATCGTGACGCACGAAGAGACCGCCGACGCATCGGAGGTTGCACGCTTGAAGGCTCGGCTCTCGGCCTCGGCGCCGCGCGTTCCCATCGCCGGCTGCCGGCATGTGTGGACCGGGGTCCGCGTGGCCGGACTCACCGCCGGCTCGGATGCGGAAACGGTCGAGCCTCTCGGGTGGCTGGCGGAGCGCCCCGTGGTCGCGGCGTGCGCGATCGGTCAACCCGGCGCGTTCCTCGCCGGGCTTCGGGCGGTCGGGGCGCGTCTCACGGGGATCGTCGAGCGCCGGGATCATCATGATTGGAACGAGGCCGACGCGAACGAGGTCCGCGCCCGACTTCGAGAACACCCCGGCTCGGCCGTCGCGATGACCGAGAAGGATTGGGTGAAGTTTCGAAGATTGGGATGGTCCGGGATGATCGTTGCCCGCCCCGTGCTGACGATGGACCTGGGGCGCGACGAGCCTCGCGTCCGGGATGCGGTGCTCAGCGCGTGCGGTGCGGGCTAGTCCTCATCAAAGCCGCTCTCGACGAGCTTCTTGAGCGCGGCGCAGGCCTCGGCGGCGTCGCCCCCGTCCGCGACGACTTCCAGGGCCGTCCCCTGGGTCGCCGCGAGCATCATCATCTGCATGATGGACTTTCCGTCGATGATCTCGGTGCCGTCCTGTCGGCGAACGGTCACGTCGGCGGAAAAGGTGGACGCCAGGTCAACGAACGCCATCGCCGGCCGGGCGTGCAGCCCGAGACGATTACGGATCACAACGATGACGCTTTCCCGCGGCACGGGGTGTTCAATCCTTGTTCGATGGGCGAGTCAACCGACGAGCCGCTGATTGTCGGCGTCGTCGAGCAACGTTCGGACGTCCTCGACGGTGGCCGCCTGCCTGAGGAATCGGCGGAAGCGGTCGAGGCTGAGATTCTTGAAGATGACCTCCATCGCCTGGAGGTGCTCCTCGGGGTTGCCCGCGGGGGAGAGGAGCAGGAAGATGGAATAGACGGGCTGCTTGTCGAGGGCGTTGAAGTCCACGCCGTGCTCGGACGTGGCGATCGCCGCCGCCATCTTCTTGATCTGCGGGTGCTTGACGTGCGGGACCGCGACCCCTTTCCCGAAACCGGTCGAGCCGCGCCGCTCGCGTTCGAGCACGGCGTCGAGCACCTCCTGCCGCAACTCGGGCTTGATGATCTTCGAGGCGACGAGCGAGTCCACAATCTCGGTGATCGCGTCGTCGCGCTCGGTTGAAGCCAGGCCGATATGGATGGCGCCCTGGGGTACGATCTCGCTCAGTTTCATGGAGGGGTGTCTCCGTCGGGGCTTAGTGCTTCGGATCCTTCAGCCGTTCCTTGAAGTTGACCAACTGGCGGACCATCTTGTCGATCGCGAGGTCAAGCCCCTCGTACACGTCGTGGCTGGTCAGCCGGACGACAAAGTCATCGTGCTTCTCGACGTCCGCGAGGATCTCCACCGTGAACTCGTCGTGCTTGGCGGATTTCTCGATCGTCACGGTGATCTGCTGCACCCCGTCGTAATACCTCGGCAGACGCTGGCACTTGGTCTCCGCATACTGCGAGATCGCGGGCGTCATCGGCAGGTTTTTTCCCCTTACTTCGATCCTCATCGGTCAGACCTCCTCGAGTGAACGCCGAGCGGCCGCATCAAATACCGCTGTCCGGGCCGATCATACTCGGTGAGCCGACCGACGTGCCCCGCTCCCAGAGGGTGGCCGTCCCGACCGGCCTGCCCGAGTGAATCCCCCGCTTCCATGCCCGCTCAGCCGGGACTTGGGTGGAAGCACACGCGACTATCGCCACGACCGCTGGGTGTCGGTCAATCGTGACATGATGTACCCGTAGGACTCCGTTGAGAGCGCCACGATCTGGGCTTGAGTCAACGCCTGCACGCGCGGCGTGGAAACCAGGCTCCAGGCATAGGAGCCTGAGATCGCCGCGACCGTCGCCGGCGGCACGTCCGCCATCCGGTTCGGGGGCATGTACCGAACATCATTCGTCCTGATGGCTGACACCTGCGCCACGGTCAACTGCTCTCGCTGCGATTCCGTCATGTACGAAAGAGAGACGACCGAGGTGTTGATCGCCTGCACCTGCGCCGCGGAGAACGCCGCCCGTCGATCGGAGGAGATCAGGCTCATCGCGTAGTCGCTGCCGATCGCGCCGACCGTCGCCGCGGGGATGTCGCCGAGGCGGGAGACGGGGGCGTAGCGTAGATCGTCGGTGCGGATGCTCGCCATTTGGGCCGTCGTGAGTTGCTGGCGCTGAGCCTCCGTGAGATACGAGATCGAGACGTTCCGGGCGTTCAACGCCTGCACCTGCGCTTCCGAGAACGCCGCGCGCCGATCGGCGGAGATCAGGCTCATCGCGTAGTCGCTGGCGATCGCGCCGACCGTCGCCGCGGGGATGTCGCCGAGGCGGGAAACGGGGGCGTAGCGCAGATCGTCGGTGCGGATGCTCGCCATCTGGGCCGTCGTGAGTTGCTGGCGCTGAGCCTCCGTGAGATACGAGATCGAGACATTCCGGGCGTTCAACGCCTGCACCTGCGCTTCCGAGAACGCCGCCCGTCGATCGGCGGAGATCAGGCTCATCGCGTAGCCGCTGCCGATCGCGCCGACCGTCGCCGCGGGGATGTCGCCGAGGCGGGAGACGGGGGCGTAGCGCAGATCGTCGGTGCGGATGCTCGCCATCTGCGCGGTGGTGAGTTGCTGGCGCTGAGCCTCCGTGAGGTAGGAAATCGAGACCGCGTTTGAGTTGAGCGCTCTCACTTGCGCCGCGGTAAACGCCGCCCGCCGATCGGCGGAGATCAGGCTCATCGCGTAGTCGCTGTTGATCCCGGCGATCTGCGTCGGGAGCAGATACTTGATCGCCCCCACCGCGAGCGTTCGGATGGCGTTGCTGGCGAGCGCTCGCGCGGCCACTGAGATCGCGCGCTCGGCCCGCTGCGCATCCGTGAGCGCGGCGAGTTTTGCCGGTGTGAGCGCGGCGTAGGCGACGCTGCTGAGCATCGCGACCTGCTCGGGAGATGCGTACGGGATCTGGCCGGCCGTGATGAACCCGGACACCGCCTCAAACTGCTCATAGGAAAGAGCAAGAACCTGCGAAGCGTCGAGCCTCGCGATGTGATCCGCCCCAAACCCGGCGAGTTGCTCCGGCGTGAGCGCAGCCAGCTGACTCGCGGTAAGAAAAGCGAACTCCTCGGCGCTCAGGTTCGCCGCGAGCACCTCCGTCGTGCTCATCGCCTGGATGAGCTCCCTGGTTCGAGCCGATGGCGTCTCGCCGCCGCTGCCGCCCGCGAGCGTCACCCCCGGTTCATCCGCGGTTCGGATGCGCGCGGGTGCGAGAACGGTCTCCGACTCAAATACATAGGTGTTCCCCCGCGTGTCGGTCAGTTGATCACCCTGGACAACCCATCCATCGGGGAGCTTCCCTGATTCCATTGTCGCGGCAACGCCGTCAATCGAGGTGATCCACGAACTGTCCGGGGCGTCCGCAACGCGGTGCGACATGAAAGCGGACTGCAGCGCGGAGTTCATCCCGGAGAGCGCGGCCTGGTCCGCCGCCGACCGCGCGCGGTCCGCCATGTCAAAGTAGCGCGGAACCGCGATCCCGCCGATCACCGCGAGCACGAGCAGGACGGCGACCAGTTCGATCAATGAGAAAGCACGAGATCGCTTCATGCCGGCACCTCTCAGCGAACAACGATGTGAGAACGCTCCTCAGCCGAAGAAATCGACCATTCGACGCGGTGGATGCACGACGGCGTCCGCGAAAACGGGCATCGCAAACGCGCTCGCGCGCATTGTGCGGCGTGGTGAACCGGCCGCCCCCATAATCACGGAAGTGAACCGAGCGGCTCATGGCTCCGGCGCGGTTATCGGCACCAGTCTCATCGTGACGACCAGCGTCCGGCTTCCCCGCCGCACCTCCAGCCGCACCTCGTCACCGACCTCGAACTCCGCCAGGATTCGGTGGAACTCATCCAGCGAGCGCGTCGCGCGGCCGTTGACGGCTGTGATGACATCCCGCATCCGCAGCCGCTCATCTCCCAAGCCGATCGCACGGGAGGCGGCGACAATCCCCGAGACCACCGGCCCGTCCCCGCTGCCCGGCCCGAGCGCGACGCCCAGCCCCGCTGCGCCGGGTCGGTTCTGCTCGCCCGCGAACGGAATGCCGTCGAGCCACGTCTTGAACTCGCGCTCGGTGGCCGTCAGCGGTTGATCCATCGCCGCTTCGATCGCGGCTGCACCCGTCGAGTCCTGATTGAATCCCTCGACGTAGGCGCGGTACCAGCGCGCAAGCCGGCCGCGCTCGTGCAGGAACATCAGGACCGCGCGCGCCTGCGCATAGTTCGCCCGGGCGCGAGGCCCCATGAACGCCTCCCGATCCATCGTGAAGAGGTCCTTCCACTTCGTCAGACGACCCGATCGGCCGAGGCGCTTGACGATGTTCGTCCGCCAGGAGGGCGCAAGACGGTATCCCTCTCCGTCGGCCTCGACATCTTCGAGCAGCGCGGCCAGCCCCTCCATGATCCAGTACGGATGCCGCTGACCCAGCCGATCCATGTGTCGCCAGTGCAGCACGTGAAAGAACTCGTGACGGAGCGTCGGCCCGATGTCCTGCGAAACAAGCCGCTTTCGATCCTTGTCGTAATAGCCGCCGATGCCCTCCGACCCGATCATCTTCGCAAAGTCCTTCGGCGTGGGGAGTATCACAAGCACCCAGGGATCGGGGCGAGCCTCATCCGTCGCGCCGACCAGGCCGAGTGCCGTCGAGGCCCAAATGGAGGTGCGGCTGATCTCCCTTCTTGCCGCGGCGAACGATTCCGGCGTCATCGCGGAAGCAAAGTTCAGGCGCAGCGCCCCGTCCGACTCATACGCATAGGTCGGTCCAAGCGACTCGCGCGCGCCCTTCAGGTCGGCCTCCCCGCGGGCGTCGAGCACCCGGCGCCAGCCGCGTATGAGCGCCGCGTACGAAGGCTCCTCGCGGATGGGATCGAGGTGCGGGTCGTTCGCCATGTGAAACAGGTCGGAGAAGCCGAAGGCCACGGCGTCGATCAACGTCTCGGCCGCCGCGGCGTGCTCCCCCGTCATCGCCTGGGCGCAGGCGACGTTGTACGCGACGAAGGGGTCACGTGGGTTCTCGGAAAGCT
>JAEUIV010000092.1 GCA_016795005.1 Phycisphaerae bacterium | reverse complement strand
CGCCGATCCCGTGCAGGGCGCGCGGCTTCGATCTCTGCGCGATCAGTACCGGCCGGCCGCCGACGTGTCGGGCACGCTCCGGCTCGTGCCCGCCGCGAGCGGCACGCGCTTCGCCCTTGCGGTGGAGGGACTCGACCACTTCTCGGCCGATCTCTACGACTGTCGGCTGGCGCTGCGCGACGTGACGGGACGGATCGAGGTGGACGACGACGCGGTCCGGCTGGATCAACTCCGCGCATCGCTCGATTTCAACGACGTGCCTGCCGGCCGTGTCGAGGCTGACGGACGGCTCGCGCTCACGGAAGGTCACATCGAATCGCTCCTCCTGTCCATGTCCGACGGCCGGTTTGAATCGCCGCTGGTGCTGGCGATCGCCAGGCGCCTTCGCCCGCGGATTGCCGAGACGCTCGACAGCCTGATGCTCCGGGGCGTGTTCACGCTGTCGGCGGAAGTCAACGGTCCGGCCAACGCGAGGACGATTGCCGGCCGACTCGAGCCGCAATCGCTGGCCCTTCGCAGAAATGAACAGGAACTTCGCTTCGACCATGTTTCCGGCGTCATCCGATTCGGACCGGCCGGCGGCGAAGTCGCGAACCTGCTGGCCCGTGCCGCCGACTGGACCGTCTCCGCCGATGGAACCTGGATTTCCGACCCGTCGCTCGACGTGGACCTGCGTTTCGGATTTGAATCACAGGGGCTGCCGTCCGATCTGCTCGCGGCGCTCCCGGCCGACGCCGCGGACGCATTCCACGCGGTCCGCCTGGATCTCACCGGCCCGCTCACTCTTCACGACACCCGGCTCCGCACGATCGACGATGGCGCGTCGCTCCGGCTTTCCGCCCATGCGGAGGCGGGCGAAGCGTCGCTGGACGTGGGGCTGCCGGTCAACTTCGAGCGTGCGTCGGCCGCGATCGACGTGGTATGGACGCTTGACGAGTCGGCCCCGCCCAGTGTCAGCGCCGACCTCATGATCCCGCGGTTCAGTGCGTCGCGTGCCGCGCTCTCGCAGGGTCGGGTGCTGATCCGCTCGGGCGATCGCGCCGGCGCCTATCAACTTGAGGCGCTGGCCGCGAACATGCACGGCGGGATGATCACCGCCGCGGCGTCGTTCACTCCCGCGCCGACCGCCGAGCCTCGCACGTCCTACACCGCGGAACTCCAGGCAGCGCGGATCGACTTCGCTTCGCTCCTCAACGATCTCCACGACCCGGAGTCTCCCGAGCCGTTCGTCCCCGACGTGCCCGGCTCTCGAGGTGAGATCGACGCGTCGATTTCGATCGCGGGAACGCTCGGCCTCGCCGAGGGACGCCGAGGCCGGGGCAGCGCACGCATCTCGGGCGGAGAGGTGATCGCCCTGCCGGGCGCGATGCCCATGCTGCGGCTGAGCAACCTCCAGCCGCCGCTGGGCGAGCCGCTGGAGTCGGCGACCGCGTCGTTTTATCTCAGCGGTGACACCCTGACGTTTGAGAGTCTGCAAGCGTCGTCTGAATCGCTCGTCATCGTCGGCACCGGGACGATCACCCTTCCCGAGGCCGAACTGAATCTCGAGTTCAACTCGGCGGGCCGCGGCACGATCCCCATCCTCGACGACCTGCTCCGGGGGCTGCGTAACGAGATCATGACCACCATCGTCACCGGGACGATCGCCTCTCCGGTCTACCGCCTCGAAGCCTTCCCCGGAACTCAGCGTATGCTTGGGGCCATCTTTCACGGTCGCCGAAAAGAACTCCCACCCGCGGAGCGCGGCGTCCAGGACCAGGAAATGAAATGAGCGAAGAAATACCGATTGCGCGGCATCATCGAAAGACCGTTGCGCCCGAGCAGGTCGCTGGAAACCGTCGGGTCGATCAGCCGGACATCCTCCCCCGCCTGGAGACCCTCATCCGCGAGTGCGGCGGCGATCCGACCACGTTCGACGGGCGGCTCATCAAGGACCTGCTCCTCACCTCTCTCAAACTCATCACCGACGACCGCGACACCGGCGAACTCAAGCTGCTCACGAGTTCGTTCAAGGAACTGCGCCACGCGTACCGCGTGTTCGCGGACTACGCCGAGCCTCACAAGATCAGCATCTTCGGCTCGGCCCGCACCCCCCCGACGCACCCGGACTACCTGACGGCGGTTCAGTTCTCGCGTCTCATGGCCGAGCGAGGCTGGCTCGTCATCACCGGCGCGGGCGACGGCATCATGAAGGCCGGTCACGAGGGTCCCGGGCGCGAAGCGTCGTTCGGCCTGGCGATCCGGCTTCCCTTCGAGACGACCGCCAACACCGTCATCGCGGGCGACGACAAGCTCATCCAGTTCCGCTATTTCTTCACCCGAAAACTGATGTTCCTCAGCCAATGCGAAGCGGTCGCCGCGTTCCCGGGCGGCTTCGGCACGCAGGACGAACTCTTCGAGTGTCTCACCCTGGTGCAGACCGGCAAGAGCGCGATGGTCCCGATGGTCCTCATCGAAGGGCCGGCGCGGAACTACTGGGTCGATTGGGACCGGTACGTCCGCGAAGAACTGCTGAAGGGCGGTTTCATCAGCCCCGAGGACACCTCGCTCTATTACATGGCCAAGACCCCGGAAGACGCGGCGGACCACGTCTGCCGCTTCTACGCCAACTATCACTCGTCGAGGTACGTGGACGATGACTACGTGATCCGTGTCAAGCATCGCCTGAGCGACCGGCAGATCGAATCGCTGAACGATGAGTTCAAGATGCTCGTGAAATCCGGGTCGATCCACCAGCGCGGGCCTTACGAAATCGAGAACGAGTTCCACGACCTCCCGCGCATCGCCTTCACACACACGCGGCGATCCTTCGGCAACGTCCGACGGCTCATCGACCGCATCAACGACTACGCCATCGAGAACGGCGCGACGCGATAGATCGAACGCGGACGCAAGCGTTCCTTGCGCCCCGCATTCCGAGCACTCGAACCCACCGCACCCCGATGCGACGCCTCTGCTGCTTCTTTCCGCTCCTGCTGGCCGCCTGCGCCGCGCCATCCACCCCGGACGAACCCAGGCCGGTCGTGACGCCGCTTACCGCCCCTGAACAACGCGAGGGACTCGACGTTGTCTGGTGGGTCGCCGATGATTCGGAGGGCTCGATCGCGCGGACGCTCGCCTCCTTTGTCGAGCCGCCGCACCCGACCGACGCCGCGCTCCGCGAGCGTTGGCACGCCACGGGGCTGCGCCTAATCCGCATCCCGCTCGATCGGTTCCCCGAGGTCCAGCGCCGGCTCCCACCCGTCGCGCCTCGGTACCGGCTGCCCGTCGGCTGGACCGCCGAATGGACCGAGGTCTTCCGCGGGCGCCGACTCGCCGCCCAATCGTGGACGATCGCGGGCCAGCCCAGGGCGCTCGGCTCGGGCGTCGCGCGATTCCTGGCCCGCTGCTGGCCCACGCCTCCATCGCCGGGCGGGAGCGTCGCTTTTCATTTCGATCTTGCGTTCCAGGTCGATCACTCGGTCGGAAACAACACGGCTGACCCCTTTTCGCAACCCGCAACGATCCGGGAAGAGGACCGCGGCGAGATCGTCCGCGAGATCACGCTCTCGACCACTCTCGAACCGGGTTTCGCGTACATCGTCACCTGTGATGCACCCGAAGCGATCTGGAAGCCATCCCTCGTCGGCCCAGCGAATGAGACGGAGACCGGCTTCTCGCCGCCGGACGAGATCGAAATGTCGGCGCCGAAGCCCCGTCGGCGCGCCGGGCCGATCCTCCCGGTCCCGATCACGCTCGGCGAGGCGGCCCTCCAGATCGACCCGGACAACGAAGCCTCGCACCGATACAAGCCGTTGATCGCGTTCGTCATCCACGCCGAGCGGGATTTCCGCCTGTTGCCGTAGGCCTCCGGCTACCCTTTACAATCCGTTCCGACCTCACGGCGCTCGCGCGTCGCTTCACATCAATCCTCTCCAAGGACACATCCGTGCCAGATAAACACTACGACCTCATCGTCATCGGCGGCGGGCCTGCCGGGTACGTCGGCGCGATCCGGGCCGCGCAACTCGGACTCAAGGTCTGCTGCATCGAGCGTTCAAACCTCGGCGGCGTGTGCCTGAACTGGGGCTGCATCCCGACCAAGGCGCTCCTCGCCAACGCCGAGCTCTACGAGAAGGTCGGCCACGAGGCGGATACCTGGGGGCTGAAGTTCACCGACCTGAAGGTGGACTGGTCCAAGGTCATCGCCCGCTCCCGCGGCACCGCCGACAAACTCTCGAAGGGGATCGCCTTCCTCTTCAAGAAGAACAAGATCGACCACGTCGTGGGGCACGCCAAGATCATCAGCGGGCGCAAGGGTGCCGCCCCCTGCAAGGTGGATGTGCATGAGTGCAAGGTCAAGGACACGCTGACGCACGCTCCCGCCGAGATCGGCGCGAAGCGCGAGACCATCACCGCCACCAACGTCCTCATCGCCACCGGCTCGGTCGCGCGCGAACTCCCCTTCGCCAAGTTCGACGGCGACCGGATCATGGGCGCCCGCGAAGCCATGAACACCGCCACGCAGCCCAAGAGCCTCATCGTCATCGGCGCGGGGGCCATCGGCATGGAGTTCGCATATTTCTACAACTCCTACGGCACAAAGGTCACCGTCGTCGAGATGATGCCGCGGATCCTGCCGGTCGAGGATGACGATGTCTCGGCCGCCCTCACCAAGATCTACACCAAGGCGGGCATGAGCCTGATGACCAGCACCACCACCACCGCGATCGAGAAGACCGCGTCCGGTGTCAAGGTCACCGTCGCCCCCTTTGTCAACGGCAAGGCCGACGAATCGAAGAAGCAGGTTCTCGAGGCCGAGAAGTGCCTCCTCGCCATCGGCGTGAAGGGGCGATACGACGGCCTCTTCGATTCCTCCCTCGGCCTTGAGATCGTCAAGGACCACATCAAGACCGACTACAAGCCCGGCGAGCAGGGCGACCCGCCGCTCACCTACGCGACGAACGTCCCCGGGCTGTACGCCGTGGGCGACGTCATCGGCCCGCCCTGGCTCGCCCACGTCGCCTCGGAGGAAGCGGTCGTGTGCGTCGAGCGCATCGCCGCCGCGGCACAACCCGGAAAGCACCACGAGCCGTACCCCATCCACTACGGCGTGATCCCCGGCTGCACCTATTGCCATCCTCAGGTCGCCAGCGTCGGTTACACCGAGCGCGCCCTCATCGAGCAGGGGAAGGTCAAGGGCAAGGACTACGCCGTGGGGTCGTACAACCTCCAGGCGCATGGCAAGGCCATCGCGGCCAACACCAACGTCGGCCTCGTCAAGATCCTCCGGGGCCTGCCGCGCGGCGAAGTCCTCGGCGCCCACATCCTCAGCGATCAGGCCACCGAGTTGATCGGTGAGTTGGCGCTGGCGCGCCGGCTGGAAGCCACCACCGAGGAGATCAACGTCACCATCCACGCCCACCCGACGATGTACGAGGCGATCCACGAGGCGAGCCTGGCGAGCGAGGGGAAGTTGATTCACGGGTAGAGGTGTGCCTGTTTCCGAGTT
Source organism: Phycisphaerae bacterium (assembly GCA_016795005.1). GTDB lineage: Bacteria > Planctomycetota > Phycisphaerae > Phycisphaerales > UBA1924 > JAEUIV01. Next base: position 67 of record JAEUIV010000092.1, on the reverse strand, counting down.
ACAGAGTGCGCACCGCCCGCGCCGGATTCCCCGCCACCACCGCTCCGCGCGGCACATCCTTTGTCAC
>JAEUIV010000030.1 GCA_016795005.1 Phycisphaerae bacterium | reverse complement strand
CGGACCCGCATCAACCCTTCCCGGAGCGACTCCTCCAAGCGCTCCGAGCGGTGACATGGGTCCGCCTTGAAACAAAGAGCGGCCGAGTCATTCACATCGCGACATCCGGGTCGCGTGGCCGAACCGGCGGACGATCCGGCGGCACGCGGGGATCGTCGGCGAGTTCGGTGCGGTGAATATACATCGTGATCGGGCGGAAATGGAAGGAATTCCGCCCAAACAAGCCAAGAATTCACATCGCAGGCCATCGGGACAGATGAGAATCTGGGTAACTTGCGCGGGTTGTTCGGGATCACCCGGACTTCAGAATCGGGTGATTGGTTGTGTTCAGGATGTCCTGAGCGAGATCGACCAATCGCCGGCGCTCGTTTCGCGCCGTTCGCTGGAGGAGCGAATGCGCCTCGGATTCGGTCAGACGGCGCGTCTCGATGATCTTCCACTTGGCCATCTCGACCGTCTTCCGCACGGCGAGGGTCTGTTCGAGTTGGCCGATGCGGCGAGTCTGCGCGAGTTCGGTGCAGGACTTGGCCCAGGCCACGGTGATGGTGGTGCGCAGCGCGTCACCCGCGATCGGCTTCAAGAGGTACCCGAACACGCCCGCGCGCTGCGCCTCTTCGATGTACTTGGCGCTGCTGTAGGCCGAGAGGATCACCGCCGGAATTTCGAGTTCGTTCCAGAGCGCCACGGCGCAATCCACGCCATCCATGCCGGGCATGCGGATATCAAGCAATGCCAGGTCGGGATGTTCGGTCCTCGCCAGTTCGAGGGCGGAGTGGCCGTCGGCGGCGGGGCCGCACACCTCGAATCCAACCGCCTTCAGCGATGTCACGATGCCCGCGGCGACCAGATGCTCATCGTCGGCAACCAGAATACGCCTCGGCGACGACAGCATCGTCGGATCTGACGGCGGTTTCGGATGATTCGGGTTGTAATGTTCCGACACGCAAAGAATCCCCGAGACGTTCCCTACCTTCCGGTCGAGGAGTGTACCTAAACGTGGGGGTTTGGCCCTTTCTCGACACATTTGTCGGAGTTTGCGGAGATCTGGAGGGAGTTTGTACGGGTGTTGCCCCGGATGAGTGGGATCGTCGGAAGATTGGAGCGGGCTTCTATCCTTGGCGGGATGACGGACGATTCGCTCATTCTCCCCGGCGGCAAGGTGGACCCGGACGCCGTGAGGTTTGCCATCGGCGGCGCCGAGACGGACGAGCACGGCGAGTCGGAGGGTCTGGCGCGGGTGACGTTTCGGTTGACGCGCGACCTGGCGAAGCGTCTCGACAAGTATCTGACGGACCGCATCCCGTTCATGAGCCGGAATCAGTTGCAGAGGCTGATCGACGAGGGGGGCGTGACGGTGAACGGCCGATCGGCGAAGGCTTCTCAGAATCTACGGCTGAACGATGTCGTGGAGGTGGCGCTGCCTCCGCCGCCTTCGACGGAGATCCAGGCTGAAGACATCCCGCTCGATGTCGTGTTCGAGGATGAGCACCTGATCGTTGTGAACAAGCAGCCGGGGCTGATCGTTCATCCGGCGCGTTCGCACCTGAAGGGGACGCTGCTGAACGCGCTGGTGCATCATTTTCAGAGCGCGGCGTCGGTCGCGCCGATGTCGCGGCTCTCCACGGTCGGCAAGGAGCACGCGCGTCCCGGCGTGGTGCATCGGCTCGATCGGTTCACCTCCGGCGTGATGGTGGTGGCGAAGGACGATACCGCTCACTGGCGCCTGGGGCGTCAGTTCGAGAATCGGCAGGTGGACAAGCGTTACCTGGCGCTGGTTGAGGGGAATGTCGAGGCGGACGCGGACGTGATCGACGTGCCGCTGGGCGATTCGGTGAGCCGGGTGAAGGGGAAGCGTGAGAAGCAGCAGGTGCGCTACGACGAGAGTGGTCGGCCGGCGGTGACGATCTACCGCGTGCGACAACGGTTCATCGCTCCGCCGGCAAGCTCGACAAAGCAGCGGGAAAGCAGGTCGTATTCGCTGGTTGAACTGGAGTTGAAGACGGGGCGGACGCACCAGATCCGCGTTCACATGGCGCACCTGGGCCATCCGCTGGTGGGCGACGACATGTACGGCGGCAAGCACTTCGACCTCGGCGAGGGGCGCGGCCAGTTCACGCGGCAGGCGCTGCACGCGGCCCTCCTCGGGTTCCGGCATCCGATCTCGAACGAAGCGATGCGGTTCATCGCGCCATGGCCGGCGGATCTGGTCGAACTGCTCGCGGCGGTGCGCGAGGGACGGGAGGCGACGGATGTGCTCACGCCGCCGGGCGCGACGGTGGCGTTGACGGGATAGCCGGAGCGCCGCTACGGGCAGGTGGTGTTGAAGTTCGTGAGCGCCGAGGTGATGTCCGCGAAATCGACATCGCCGTCCTTGTCGGCATCGCCCGGCCCGCCGGGGGTGATGTAGGCCGACGTGAACGACGCGAGGACGGCGGTGATGTCGGCGAAGTCGATGTCGCGGTCACCATCGGCATCGCCGATGCAGGGCGTGCGAACCGGCACGGCGGATCGGATCATGTCGAAGCCGGTGTCGCGGACGGCTCCGAGGGTGGAGGCGAAGTTGATCCGTCGGATCGGGAGGTCCGACGTGACACCCACGAACCGAACGTCGCCCTTCGGAATGGTGATGGAGGCGACCGGGTTTCCGGCCTCGTCGAAGTATTGGATAAACGCCGCGCCGAACTCGTTCGCCGAGGCGTCAAACGCGAGCGCCCGCGTCGGCGTGGCGAAGGTGATGTCGATGTTCTCATCGCCGTTGGCGGTCAGCCAGTTTCCGGTGCCGAAGGGCGAGCCGAAATCCGCGACGTAGATGTTCGGCTGGGGCGT
>JAEUIV010000217.1 GCA_016795005.1 Phycisphaerae bacterium | reverse complement strand
TGGCGGAGGAGGTGTGCCTGATCGCCTCGCAGCGCGAGAAGCCGATCCCCGCGGAGATCGCGAGCAACGCGGGGATGGAGGCGTACATCGCGGAAAAGGCGGAACGATTCAAGCGTTCGAGCGCGGAGTGACGCGCCGGGTATCGTGTGCGGCATGGAAAAGAGAACTCTCGGCCGGACCGGACTCAGCGTCTCTCCCCTCGGCTTCGGCGGGTCCGAGATCGGCTACCGCGGCGCGACGCCGGACACGGTGACGCGGCTCCTGAACGCCGCGCTCGACGCGGGGCTGAACGTCATCGACACCGCGGAGTGCTACAAGAACTCGGAGGAGTTGATCGGGCAGGCGGTCGCCCACCGGCGCAAGGACTTCCATCTTTTCACGAAGGTCGGACACGAGCACGGCTGGGACAAGCCGCACGACTGGTCCGCCGAATCCATCGCCCGGACGATCGAGCGTTCGCTCAAGCGTCTCCGCACCGACTGCGTCGATCTTGTGCAACTGCACTCCTGCGGCGTGGACATTTTGGAGAAGGGGGAGGCGGTCGCGGCGCTCCAGCGGGCGAGGTCACAGGGCAAGACGCGATTCATCGGCTACAGCGGGGACGACGCGCCCGCGCTCCACGCGGTCACGTCGGGCCTGTTTGACACGCTCCAGACCTCCGTCTCCATTGCTGACCAGCAGTCGATCGACGTGCTGCTCCCAATCACGCGCGAGAAGAACATGGGAGTCATCGCCAAGCGTCCGATCGCCAATGCGGCGTGGCGCGACGCGGTGGAGCCGGCGCCGAGCGTGTACCACCACACGTATTGGAAGCGGCTGAAGGCGCTCTCGTACGAGTTCCTGAAGGACTGGGAGCGTTCGAACGACGCGGCGTCGATCGCGTTGCGATTCACACTTTCGCAGCCCGGGGTCCATACCGCGATCGTCGGCACGACGAACCCCGAGCGGTGGAAGCAGAACGCCGCGATGCTCGACGCGGGGCCTCTGCCGAAGGACCAGATCGACGTGATCCGCGCCGCGTGGAAGCGTGCGGCCTCTCCCGATTGGGTCGGGCAGGTCTGAGCCTCGGCCCGATAACACACGATCGCCGGTGGAGTTGCGACACGGGGGCCGCGTGTGACGACGCGGGGCGCGCGATCGCTCTAGGATTGCTCAAGCCCGTGGCGTGACCGCCGCCGGCCTCTGGGAGAAATGAGATGCAACGGATCATCGCTCTGTGCCTCGTCGTGATGTGTGTTTCCGTGTCGCCCGCGGCCGCGGCGGAGAGCGCCGTCAACGCGCCGTTCAACCGCGTGATGAAACTGATGGATTCGACCTACCAGCGCTTCGAGAAGCAGTCTCGGCGGCAGGTTGATTCCGCGCTCCGGCGGATCGACATCCTGAAGCGCTCGGGCGTCTCGCCTGATCGGATCACCCTCCTGGTCCTTGAGACCAAGATTTCGCTCGAACTCGCGGCAGTGGAGTTGCGCGAAGACCTTTCGGACTTCAACATCGCGGCGGGCCTGGTGGTGGATCGACACGAACGGACGGCGTTGCTCCGGCCGACACTGCCGACGATCAACTTTGACACGTTCCGCCGACGGGCGGACCAGAAGAACGACACGCTCGACGCGAAGGCGGACCGGCTGCTGGACAGCGCCTTCGCCCGGCTCGACGCGGCGTTGCCCGTCGTCGAGACGCCTGAAGAGCCGTTCTAACGCTTTCGCCGGCGTCCCGGTACAATACGGTCTCTCCCCCGAATCGCCGAATGTTTCGCGGGGTATTGGTGAGTCTTCCTTCGATCTGAAAGGCCGATGATGCCGACCGCCGAGACAACCGTCCCCGCCGCCGCGCCCGCTCCCGTGGTCCGAAGCGCGGCGCCCGCCGCCGGGTCGCGTGCGACGATGCGCGCGCTGGTGAAGTCACAGCCCACCGTCGGGCTGACGTGGACTCCCGATCGACCGATGCCGGTCGGATCGCACGGGCGATCGGGGGAGCCTGGGCCGCGCGAGGTGTTGATCCGGGTGAAGAAGGCGGGGGTGTGCGGCACGGATCGGCATATCTGGGAATGGGACGCGTGGGCGCAGTCACGGATCCCGATCGGGATCGTGACGGGGCACGAGTTCGCGGGGGTGGTGGAGAAGATCGGTTCGGCCGTGACGCGGGTGAAGGTGGGGCAGCGGTGCTCGGCCGAGGGGCACATCACGTCGTACACCGATTACAACTCACGAACGGGGAACGCGCACATCGCGCGGGATACGAAGATTCTTGGGGTTGATCGCGATGGATGCTTCGCGGACTACCTGATCGTGCCGGAGGACAATGTCTGGCCCCTGCACGAGAACATCCCCGACAAGTTCGGCGCGATCATGGACCCCTTGGGCAACGCGGTGCACACGGTGATGAGCGCTGGGGTCTCGGCGAAGTCGGTGCTGATCACGGGTGCGGGGATCATCGGGCTGATGGCGATCACGGTGGCGAAGGCCGCGGGGGCGGCGCGGATCTACGCGACGGACATGGACCCGAAGCGGCTGGCGCTTGCCAGGAAACTCGGCGCGGCCGAGGCGTTCAGCCCGGTGAGCGACAAGGGGTGGGTGGAGCGCGTGCAGCGCGAGACGCGGGGGGACGGCGTGGATGTGCTGCTGGAGATGTCGGGGGCGGCGAGCGCGCTCGACGAGGGGTTCCGGGCGCTGCGCATGGGGGGAACGGCGGCGCTCCTGGGCATCCCGAGCAAGGCGCCGAACTTTGATCTGACGAACCACGTGATCTTCAAGGGGGCCACGGTGCTGGGGATCAACGGGCGGCGGATGTGGGAGACGTGGTACCAGATGGAGAACTTCCTGCTGTCAGGTCGGCTGCAGTTGGACGAGATCCTGACGCATGAACTGCCGTTCGAGCAGTTCCCGAAGGCGTTCGAGCTGATGCAGAGCGGGGAGGGGATTAAGATTGTGCTGGATTTGGAGAGGTGACGCGCGCCGAGGTGCAGGGCTATCATCCCACCATGGACCGCTGGCAGGACCGAATCTCGATTGACCCTGAGGTGCTGGTCGGCAAGCCGGTGGTGCGCGGCACGCGGCTGTCGGTTGAGTTCATCGTCGATCTGCTGGCGCAGGGATGGGCTGAGGCAGAGGTGCTGAAGAACTATCCCGGGCTGACTCGCGAAGACGTGCTGGCATGCCTTGCGTATGCGCGTGAGCGCCTGTCGGCGGAGCGGGTGTATCCACTCTCCGCATAACCATGCGATTTCTGGCAAACGAGAACATACCGGCGCTCTTGGTCGAGTTGCTCAGTATCCGGGGTCATGATGTCGGGTGGATCAGGCGGGATGCACCTGGTGCGAAGGACGCCGAAGTGCTTCGGCGCTCGGCAGCCGAGAATCGCGTGCTGATTACATTTGACAAGGACTTCGGCGAACTGGTCTTCAGACTGGGAGCCGAGGCCTCGTCGGGTGTAATCCTGCTGCGGCTGAGGGGTTCGACTCCCGAAGCGCTCGCGGATGAGTGTATGCGAGCGATCCACGGCCGCGAGGATTGGGCCGGGCAGTTCAGCGTGATCGAGCCCGGAAGAATCCGGATGATTCGACTCTTGTAGTTCGTTTTGGGTGCGAGCTCGCGCGTTGTCGCGTGCATCCGCTGCGGCTCCCGGGATGTGCGGCGGGGCGGGCGATTGTTTGAGCGGTGAAGGCGGTGATTCCGGTCGGGATGACGCGCTTCGTGCCGGAGGCAAGGAAGACGGCGTGCCTGTTCATGTATTTGCGCTTTGACGTAGTTCATGCGCGGAAGAATAGCGCACAAAGTTGAATGTGCGTGCGAGGGTGGCTACGGCAATTGCGGATTGTTCGCACAGACCGCTTCAGAAATCGGTTGGTGGCACGAGACCGTAGGTGCCAGCGGATGCCCACTGTCTCATTCGGTGCATTACACTCCCCTCCATGTCACTCAATGTCTCACCTTTCAGAATCGACGGGAGCCTGCGCCGCCTCGACAGTGCGGGGATATCCGCCGAACAGAGACTCGAAGACTTACTCGAGCAAGGCATCACGGTCGGCAGGCTCAAGCAACTCTGGAACATTGCTGACGGTCCGTCGTGCCTTGCTTGAAGACTATTCAACCCCGGCCCACTCCCTCAGCACCTTTTCCATCGCGGCCGGCACCGGCATCACGCTCAGACGGCTCTGCTTCACGAGCGCGAAGTCGGCGAAGCGTTTGTCGCCCTTGATCTGCGTGAGCGTCACGGGTGTCTTCACCGCTTTGAGCGCCTTCAGTTCGATCGCGACGCGCTTTCCCTCTTTGTCCGTCGGATCGGGGAAGGGGCCGCGGGTGATGCGGGCGAGGCCGACGATCTGCTTTTCGCTGCCGGTGTGGTAGATGAAGGCGTCATCGCCCTTTTTCGCGTTGCGGAGGGCGAGTTGGGCTGCGGGGCTTTTGATCCCCGTCCACAGCGTTGTGCCGTCGCGTTCAAGATCGGCGAAGGCGTAATCGGAGGGTTCGGTTTTGAGGAGGAAGGCGGGCACGGCTACTTGCCGCTCTCCGCGCCCGCCAGCGCGGGTTCGCGCGAAGCGGCGCGTTTTTCCCACGGCCTGCCCTGCGGCTTTGATGCTTCGATGGGTCGTCCGCCGTGGACGCGAACTACTCCGGGTTCGAGGATTCGCGCGAGTGAATCGAGCAGGTCCGGCGAGAGGGTGATGGATGTTGGCAGGGCCACGCGGTAGCGCTTCCCCCCGCTGCGGATGATGAGTGAGACGGGCACGGGTGTGCCGCGGTCGGCGGGTCGGGCGGATTTCAGGACGCCGTTGAGGTGGTCGAGCGCGCCGCGTGCCGCGCCCGGCACGTCGGGATCGTCCCGGAGTTCGATCTCGATCGAGGTGGCGAGGTGCATCGGCGCGCGATCGACGGGGATGACCTGATCGACGATGACCTGGGGATCGCCGCGGGAGTGGTCGACCTTGCCGACGAGGAAGAGACAGGAGTCGGCCATGAGGATGGGGGCGAACTGCGCGTAGGCGTCGGTGAAGAGGACGGCCTCGATGGGGCCGGCGGCGTCTTCGAACGTGACGATGGCCATGCGGCTGCCGGCGCTCTTGCCGTTCTTGGTGACGACGGCGCGGACGCTTTTGACCATGCCGCCGATGATGATGCGGCGGTCCTGCGGGAGGTCGCGGAGGTCGGCGGTGGTGGCGTTGCCGAAGCGGGCAAGTGCTTCGCGGTGCTGGTCGAGCGGGTGGCTGGAGATGTAGAAGCCGAGGACTTCCTTTTCCTTCGCGAGCATCGAGGCGTTGTCCCAGGGCTTGACGCGGACGAGCGGCGGCTCGGTGTTTGCTTTTTCCGCGACCGGGGCCGCGCCGAAGCCGAAGAGGGCGCTCTGGCCGCTGGCGCGGTCCTTGGCGACCGATTGCCCGGCGTTCACAGCGGCGTCGATGGTGGCGACCATGGAGGCGCGGGCGTCGCGTCCGTGGATGCTGTCGAAGGCGCCGCAGGTGATGAGGGCCTCGATGGTGGCCTTGTTGATGGCGGTGCTCGGCACGCGCTCGCAGAAATCGAAGAGGCCCTTGAAGGGGCCGGCCTTCACGCGGTCCTCGACGATCGCCTTGACCGCTTTCTCGCCCGCGCCCTTGAGCGCGCCGAGGCCGAAGCGGACGTGGCCGTGGAGGGCATCGCGCGGCTCGCTCGGCTCGAACACGACGGTGAAATCGGTGTCGGAGAGGTTGATGTCCGGCGGCTTGACCTCGACGCCGACGTGCCCGTCGGTGAAGACGGTCTTGCGGCAATCGTCCTTGTACTTGATCCAGTCTTCGACCTTCTGGGCCTTGCTCTCGTAGGTGAGGAAGGCGGCCATGTACTGGTTCGGGAAGTAGGTCTTCAGGTAGGCGGTCTGGTACGAGACGATGGCGTAGCCGGTGGAGTGGCTCTTGTTGAAGCCGTAGCCGGCGAACTTCAGGATCATCTCGAAGAGTTCGTTGGCGCTCGACTGCGACACGCCGTGCTTCTGCGCCCCGGCGAGGAAGAGTTCGCGGTTCTTCTCGATCTCCTTGATTTTTTTCTTGCTGATCGCCTTGATGAGCGAGTAGGCGGCGCGGAGGGGGATGCCGCCCAGGCCGTGCACGATCTGCATGACCTGCTCCTGATAGACCATCACGCCGTAGGTCTCGGCGGTGTACTGATCGACGATGGGGTGGATGCTCGGGACGGCTTCCTGCTTGTGCTTGCGCCGGTTGTAGGAGGGGATCAGGTCCATCGGCCCGGGGCGGAAGAGCGCGTTGGCGGCGATGAGGTCTTCGAGGCGGTCGGGCTTCATCTCGACGAGCAGTCGGCGCATTCCGCCGGATTCAAACTGGAAGACGCCGGTGGTGTCCGCGCGGCGGAAGAGTTCAAACACGCGCGGGTCGTCGTAGGTGAGGCGGTCGAGGTCGAGCGGGTCGGAGAGGGCTTTCGGCCTGTCGCCGGCGGGTTGAGGCAGGGCGGCGCGGATCGCTTCTTCCGAGAGTGTCTCGCGGATGAGTTTCTTGGCGCGCTCGATGACGCTGAGGGTGCGCAGGCCGAGGAAGTCCATCTTGAGCAGGCCGACCTTCTCGCACGTCGGTCCGTCCCACTGGGTGACGATGTCGTCGCTGCCGGACTGCTTGTAGAGGGGGACGATCTCGTGCAGCGGGCGCGTGGCGACGATGACGCCCGCGGCGTGGACGCTGGCGTGGCGCGCCTGGCCCTCGAGCGTCCGGGCGTTGTCGATGAGCCGGGTGATCTGCGGGTCGGAGTCGTAGAGTTCCTTGAGCGCCGGTTCCTGCTGGAGGGCCATGTCCAGCGTGACGTTCAGCTGTTCAGGGATCAGCTTGGCGATTCGGTCCACCTCGGGGAGCGACATGCCCAGGACGCGGCCGACATCGCGCACGGCGGCGCGGGCCTTCATGGTGCCGAAGGTGATGATCTGCGCGACGTGGCCATACTTCTGCCGGACGTAGTTGATGACTTCCGAGCGTCCATCCTGGCAGAGGTCGATGTCGATATCGGGGTATTCGCTGCGGTCGGGGTCGGTGAAGCGTTCGAAGAGCAGGCCGTAGCGGACGGGGCAGGCGTTCGAGAGTCCCAAGGCGTAGCCCACCATCGTGCCGACGCCCGAGCCGCGTGCGATGGCGGGGATGCCCCGCTGCCTGGCCCAGTTCACAAAGTCCCACACGATGAGGAAGTAGGCGGAGATGTTCTTGTCGGCGAGGATCCGCAGTTCGCGGTGCAGGCGGGCGCGAAGGTCGGCGCGGGAGGGGGCTGTTCCGGGTGCTTCGGCGGTTTCGGGGCTGTAGCGCCAGACGAACCCGGCTTCGCAGAGTTCGCGCAGGGCCAGGTCGCACTGTTCCTTCAGCGCTTCGCGCGAGAGCGACTCCTTCTCCGAGTCGTAGGGGGCCAGCGTGTAGTCAGCGCAAAACACCTTGAACCACTCGGTGAGGTTTGCTTCACCGGCGTAAGCGCGGGGCTGTTCGGGGCGCACGACCTTCACCACCGGGGCGTGGCTGGTGAACTTCATTTCGAGGTTGCAGCGGGCGGCGATGCGGGCGGTGTTGTCGAGAGCATCGCGCCAGCGCCCCCACTCGTCGCTTCCCTCGAACGCCGCCTCCATTTCCAGCGGGCTTTTCACGTAAACCTGCGGCGGGTAGCGCAGGCGGTCGGTCGCGTCCTTGTTCTTGCCCATCGAGATGCACGTCAGCGTGTCGTGGGCGTCGTAGTCCTCCTCGCGGAGGAAGTGGGCGTCGTTGGTGGCGACGAGGGGGAGCGAGAGTTCCTCGGCGATGCGGATCAGGTGCGGGTTGATCGCGTTCTGCTCGGGGATGTGCCTCTGAAGTTCGACGTAGAACCGCGGGCCGGTCCCCTCATCCGCGAAGACCCGCGCGTGCCACTCGGCAATCTCTCGCGCCCGGCGGTAGTGGGCGGCGTCGCTTGTCTTGACGTATTCGACCAGCGGGTAGGCGAGTTCGGAACCCAGGTGCCCGGAGATGGCGATGATCCCCGAGTGGTGCGACGCGATGAGATCGCGGTCGATCCGCGGCTTGTAGTAAAAGCCGTTGAGGTACGCCTCGGAGCACATGAAGAGCAGGTTGCGCCAGCCGACCTCGTTCTCGGCGAGCAGCACGAGGTGATACCCACCGTCGATGCTGCCGGTGTAGGTGCGGTCCTGTCGCTTTCCCTGCGCGACATAGGCCTCGACGCCGAGGATGGGCCTGATCCCCGCGTCCTTCGCGGCGAGATAAAACGTCATCGCGCCGAACAGATTCCCGTGATCCGTCACGGCGACGGCGTTCATTCCCAGTTGCTTGACACGGGCGATGAGGCGGTCGATGCGGTTGCCGCCGTCGAGCAGGGAGTACTCGCTGTGGAGGTGGAGGTGGACGAATGGCCGTTGGCCGGACGCCGCGCCGGACGACGGGAGCGGTTCAACAACATCTTGTGGCGCGGCGGTCATGTGTACCCTCTCTCTAGGGGGCGGAGGATGACGTGTCATTCTACCGCGCGGACCGGCGGGACGGCGTTGCCGTCAGGGTGGACACAGGAAATCCACGGAGCGGCTTTCCGGGCGGGGGCGTCACGATGAACCACGGGTTCACGTCCCATCATCCCGACCGCCCATAACGCCCCGCCCCATAGCAAGGTCAAGATGGGCAAGCATAATAGAATACATAAGTACACATCCGGTTGCACGGTGTTATCACGCGCGCCCCGGCGTCACAGACCGATGTTCGCGCGGCGTGACGCGCGCGGATCTCTTGCGTCCCCCCCGAAGCGCGGCATATTGGGTGTGGAGAAACGATCCGGCGCGCATGCCGGATACACGTCGGACATCATCACCAAGACCGGGAGGGAAGAAGACATGGTCCGTATCGCCATCGCCAGCATTGTCGCCGCGTTCGCCTGCGGCTCGGCCTTCGCCGCTGACACCGTCGAGATGAAGAAGATCGACACCGGGCTGGGCAAGGAGATCAAGATCATCCACGGGTCCGACTCGTTCAACGCCTTCGCGGGCGAGATCGTGCACCAGTTCACCAACGGCGTCGGCCTCGGCGCGCAGTTCAACGGGAAGACCATGTCCACCTACTGCGTCGAGGTGACGCAGACCGTCACCACGAACTACCGCGTCTACAACGTGACGGACAACGTGGGCACCATCCCCGTCCCGGCGATGGGGGCCGATCGCGCCGGCGCGATCAACAGCATGTTCGCCATGCTCCTCGACAAGCGCGCGGAGGGCGTCTTCAACAACGACTGGGCCGCCGCGTTCCAGATCGCCGTGTGGGACGTTGTCTACGACTACAACGCGGGCGTCGGCCGCGATTCGCTCAGCGTCGATGCGGGCGACATGAAGGTGAAGAAGACCGACGGCACCACGCTCAGCAGCAGTCTCCGTGCCAAGATTGATACATACTTCGACGCCATCGGCGTCGCATCGTCCCCCTTCAACATCATCGGCTTCCACAACGACTCGTACCAGGACCAGATCGTCCCGACTCCCGGCACGATCGCGCTCGGTTCGCTTGGCCTGCTCCTGGTCGGCCGCCGACGCAAGGGCTGATCCGCGCCCGCCGTACGCCTGAACTTCCGCCGGGACATCATGAGGGTGATGTCCCGGTTTTCATTCCCGGCCCGATCCGGGCAGCGGGTTGATGCGGGGAGTCGGGTCGCCGTGAGCCGCCAGTCGATCCCGCACGGCGCGGCGGAGGCGAGCGCCGTCAGTCGGGCGAAGTTCGGCGGCGCGCACGACGGCGTGAAGGGTCGTCAGGCTCAGGCGGAGCGGGATCTCCACCCGGCAGCCCGTCGGCTCCACGACCAACTCGAAGAGCATGCGCACGAGCGCCGACCACTTGCCGCACCGGCGAAGTCCCACCGTGTCGAGGATCGCGATTCGAGGAGCCGCACCGGCCACCGCGTTCCGCAGGAGCAGAAGATTCGAGGGCTTGTGGTCACGATTGACGTAGCCCAGGAGAGCGAGTCGGGCGATGTCCTCGCCGATGATTCGCGCCGCCGCGGACTCGTCCTCCGGGGGCAGGTCACGATCCGCAAGGTGCTGGAGCACCGTCTGGCCGGGCAGGCGGGCCATCGCCAGAGACTGGATCGGTCGGCCGAGCGCGTCACGCCCGTGCCACAGGGCAAGCGGGGGCGCAACCGCGAATCCGTGCCGATCGAGGAACGCTGCTCCCTTCCATTGACGTGTCAGTCGCGTGATCCCGAGCCGCCTTCTCAACGAGTCGAGCGGGCGATCGAGCCGCATGGACTTAACGACCACCGGCCCGACGAATGTCTCACCGCTCAGCACGGAGGATCGCTCGTCCTGCTTGAACTTCTCCGACCTGCCGACCCACGGTTCCGAGGCGCACAGCGATGCCAACGCCGCGCCGTCCACTCCCGCGGCTCGTTCGACGGTTACGTTCTTGCTCGGCGGCCGGATCAACTCGTCAAGCGTATCGAATGACCCTTGTGTTCGAAGACCGATGACGCGGCGCCGGATTTGTCGCGAAGCCCCCGATTGACGCGCCGCGGCGCATCCCGCACCATTCACGGGACGCCGTGGCACTCCCGCTCTCCATTTCCATCGTCTGCCGCGACAACGAGGCGACCCTCCCGCGCGTGCTCGATTCCATCGCCGGCCTGGCGAGCGAGGTGATCGCACTCGACTCCGGCTCGACCGACGGCACGATTTCTCTGCTCCGCGCGCACGGCGTGATCGTCGTCGAGCAGGCCTGGCTCGGGTTCGTGAAGCAGAAGCAGGCCGCCCTCGACCGGTGCTCGCAGCCCTGGGTGCTGCACCTCGACAGCGACGAATCGCTGGAGCCGTCTCTGCGCGCGTCGATCGAATCGGCGGTGGCGCGGAACGAACCGGCCGTCGCCGGGTATGAAGTGAACCGGAAGGTCTGGTACGCCGGCGGTTTCCTGGAGCACGCTTGGCAGCCCGAATGGCGTCTGCGGCTGGTGCGACGCGGGGCGGCCCGCTGGGTCGGTGACGATCCGCACGACGCGCTCGAAGCGACGTCGCCGGGGACGCGCATCGAGCGGCTCGCGGGGGATTTGCGGCACGATTCGATCCCGTCGATCGCCGAGTTTCTTGAGAAGCAGGCGCGGCACGCGCGCACCGCCGCCGAGAGTCAGCACGCGCGCGGCCGCCGGGGGAGCGTCGCTTCCCTTGTCTTCTCGCCGCTCGGCGAGTTCGCTAAGCAGATCATCTCGCGCTCCGCATGGCGCGACGGGTGGCGAGGCTGGGTCGCCGCGAGCGCATCCAGCGCCGCCGCGGCGATGAAGCATGCCTGCCTGCTCGAGCGATCGCGGAGAGGAGACGATCCGTGAATCTCGCCGCGCTCTGGGCCGCCTGCATCGCCGGCGCGTACCTCGCGGGGTCCGTCCCCTTCGGCCTGCTCATCGGATGGGCCAGGGGAACCGATCTCCGTGAACACGGTTCACGGAACATCGGCGCAACCAACGCGGGGCGAGTCCTCGGCCGGCGATGGGGTTACGTGTGCTTCGCGCTCGACGTGGCGAAGGGGACCGCCCCGGTGGCGCTGGCGGGCGTCCTGACCGGCACGCATGAGCGCTCGCCGCTGCCCACGGCCGACGCGCTGCTCTGGATCACGGTCGCCGCCGCCGCGGTGCTCGGCCACATGCATTCGGTCTTTCTCGGGTTCAAAGGCGGAAAAGGGGTCGCCACCGGCTTCGGCGTACTCCTGGGTCTCTACGGCTATCTCACCTGGCCGGCGCTCATCGCCCTGGTCGTCTGGTTGATCGTCGTCCGCATCACGCACTATGTCAGCGTCTCCTCCTGCATCGCCGCGGCGACCATCCCGATCTCGGCCCTCGGGTTCGCGCTCTTCCGCGCGGGCGATCGGGGCCTTTCGCTTATTTCGGGCGTCCGAGAAGCGTGGCCCTTTCTCGCGCTCACGGCTCTGCTCGCGGCGCTCGTGATCTGGAAGCACCGCGCAAACTTCGCCCGTCTGCGCGCCGGCACTGAATCGCGTGTCTGGGAGCCGCGACGGAAGCCGTCGTCATAAGTCTTGTATTTTCAAGTATTACCAAGCGCACACATGATCGGACGCGCGAGGCTTGCGCCGATCACCCCCCGCCCTGTTCGGGTGCGTGTTAATGATTGCCGATCGTCCGGCCGAAGTTGATTGCATGACGCAACGACGAGCCAGTCCTCGTGAAGGTGCTGCCAAAAGTCAGGTCACCTGCTCATCCGGCCGATGCGTGGTTCACCGCTCGAATCCGGGCGGGAGGAGGTGGGTCATGCCACGGATGAGAACAACCGGGATGCGATTCGACCGGCTCGACAGCGACGCGGAAACACTCCGATTCCCGGAGGGCGGCGTCTTCGGCCGCCACCAGCAGCCCGAGAACCGATTCCGCATCGGCCTCCCGTCGGTCGGGAACGAGATTTCGCGGACGATCGCCCGCATGCAGGAGCAGATCAACCGCCTCCGTGATGAAGTGGACAATGGGCTTTCGGACTCGTGGCCGCCGAAGGCCGCCTGAACGAACCCGGCCATCTCGCCAATGACGCCGCCCCGGACGTTACCGAGTCTGGGGCCGTTTCTTTTTTGTCGCGGACCTCGGCGGGAGCTCGAGGCAGGCCTCGCACGTGCCATGGAGATAGACGTCCTGCTGCTTGACCTTGAACCGGTCAGAGGCGGCCCGTCCCTTCATCGAAACGGTGATGAGCGCCTCGTCGAGACAGCGGATCGACCCGCAGTCGTCGCAGACAAAGTGGGCGTGCTGGTGGTGATCCTTCGCCAGCAGGCCGAAGCGCCACGTCCGATCGCCGGGATCGACGCGGTGGGCGATGCCGAGTTCGACGAGCGAGTTGAGCGTGCGGTACACCGTCACCCGGTCGGTCGGACCGAGTTTCGCTACCTCGTCCAGGATGTCCTGCGCGGTCATGGGCAACGGCGAATCGTGCAGCGTCCGCACGACATCCAGCCGGGCGCCGGTGACGCGAAGCCCGGCCTCGCGCAGGCGTCCTTTCCAATGATCCTGATCGAAGGCGGGTCGGGTCATGGATGAATCATCGGGCGGACGCGCCGCTACATCGCCGAGGGTAGCCCCACGCAGCGGCGCCACGCGCTCATCTGTCCGAAGTGCATCATCATGTGGCCGCTCACGAGGAAGGTGCAGGCGAGGCCGATCGTCGGAAACCGGTCACGCATGCGTTCATTCGGGTTCGATTTCTCGAAGACCTCGTCCTTGCACTCCGCGAGCACGGGCAGCAGCGCCTCGTACCGGGAGCGGAACCTCGACAGGATCGCGTCCATGGCGGGGTAGATCGCGCGGTTCGGATCATCGAGGCAAGGCTTGCCCGCCGCGAAGAGGTCAACGAACTTCGCGTCGGGCTGAGCCAGCTCGTTCTTCCCGATCAGTTCGAGGAGCCGCTCGGGATAGATCGCCAGGTGGCCGTAGATGAACGCGGGGTGATTGGTGTCGATGCCTTCGGGCTTTTTCGCGAAGTCGCCCGGCTTCACGTCTTTCAGCAGCACTTCCCCGTAGTTGAGCGAGAACTTGCACAGCGGCGCCAGAATGCCCGAACCGAACTTCATCATGGTCGAACTCCTTTGCCTGATACTAGCCACGCACCGGCGAACAGCGGACGAAATCGGCGATTCCGGGGTGCGTCGGGGCGCGTCCCGGCCGGCCGAAACCCGACGCCGCAAGACCCGTATCATCCAGCATGGTCCGCACTCGTCAGATTGCTCGGCGGGCGGCTCGGCGTCGGCGATGGCGACGCTTCGTTTCGCTCGGCGGGCCGATGCTCCTCCTCACGACGTCGGCGGGCGCCGCGGCGGCGCTGGCGGACCGCGTCGTCGGGCCGGGGGTCGAGTGGTGGCACTGGGTCGCGTGGCCGATCGTGACGGGCGCCGGCGTCGCTTCGATCCTCGCCCTCGCTCGCCGGCAGTCACCCGATGACGCGGCGGTCGAAGTGGATACGTCGATGCGTCTGAACGATCGGCTCGCGTCTGCGATGGCGCTTGAATCCCGCGCGGCCGACGACACGTTCGCGGCCCTCGCGATCGAGGAATCCGAGAGAGCGGCGGCGGGAGTCGATGTGCCGCGCGCCATCCGTGTCACGTGGGGGCGGTCGTGGAGCCTCTGGCCGCTGATGGCGCTGGTTGCCGGCGCCGTCGGTTACTTCGTGGAACCGATGCGCCTGTTGGACTCGAAGCCCCTCGGTTCGCGGGCACGTTTCAATGAACGCGAGGCGGAAGCGGCGCGAGAATCCATCGAGCGCGCCGCGCAGGCCGTCAAGCCCGAGGACGGCCGCGCCCCGGAACACGAGGCCGAAGACAAGCGTCTCCAGGTGCTCGATCAACTCGCCCACGAACTCGGCGTGAAGAGCCGTCCGCCCGAGGAAGCGCTGGCGGAAGCGGCAAAGGTGCTCGAGGAAGCGGCGGCGGACGCCGGCTCGCGTGCCGAGCGGTCGCGCGCCGCGGCGGACGAGTTGAGCCGTTCGCTCGCGCAACTTCCCGCCGACGATTCGCCGGAGGCAAGCGACGCGGGCGAAACGCCGCCCCGCCCGGAAGGTTTGCGCGAGTCGCTGCGCCGGGGAGAACTGGGCAGCGCGGCTGAATCACTGGAAGAGTTGCGGCGTCAGATGGAGAACATGCCGCGATCGCAGCGCGAAGCGATGGCGCAGGAACTTGATCGACTCGCGGATGACCTGGAGCGGCAGGCGGAGGTCCAGCGGGAGGAATCCAGGAAACGCGGCGAGCGGTCCCGAGATTCCCTGCTCGAGCAGGGGCTGAACCCCGAGCAGGCGCAGCCGCTGACCGAGCAATCGGACGAGCAAAAAATCGCGGAAGCGCTGCGCAAGGAAGGATTCAGCGACGAGGCCACCGACCGGCTGGCAAAGGAACTCGCGGAGGAGAATCGACGCCGGGAGGCGGAGCAGAAGGCGGCGGCGGACGCGAGAAAACTGAGCGAGGCGGCGGAGAAGGCCGCTGAACAGTTGCGCGAATCAACGAAGGACCAGTCTCCCGCGCCCCCCGAGCCGGAGAAGCCGGCTGGCGACCAATCATCCAAGGGCGGCTCATCCAGCGAGCCGAAGCCGCAACCGGAATCGAAGGAAGGCGCGAAACCCGATCCGCAGCCGCGCGAACAGCCGTCGTCAGAACAGGACGGCAAGCCGCGGCCGGGCGAGCAGCCATCGAAGACGCAGCCCACACAGGGCGGCGAGCGCGGCGAGAAGTCGGATGACTCGAAGGGTGAGCCGAAACCGGATTCGTCGCCGTCTCCGGCGCCGGGATTGGAAGCCCCCGGAGCGCCGCGCCAGGGGCAGGAGGGCGGCAAGCCCGAAGCGTCCAAGCCGGATGCTTCACAAGAACCGAAGCCCGGCGAGCACGGGGCGCAGCCGGCGCCGGGAACAGAGCCGGGCGCCGAGGAGCCTGGGAAGTCTTCGGACGGCTCGCCGCCGCCATCTATCCCCGACACCATGCCGTCGCCGGACGCGATCAAGAACATGCAGAAGTTGCTGCAGGAAATGGACAAGCAGCAGCAACAAGGACAGAGCGAACAGAAGCGCTCCGAGGAACTGCGGCAGCAGGCGAAGAAGCTCCTCGAACAGGCCTCTCCCGAGCAACGAGAGCAGATGATGAAGTGGGCGCAGCAGCAGATGCGCGAGCAGGGCGAGAAGGGCGAAGAGGGCGGGAAAGGCGGTCGCCAGGCCGGCTCGGGCAAGGGCGACAATCGCCCCGACGCCATGACGGGATCGCCCTTCCGCACCGAGGACGTGGACGCCCGGCGGACCGGCGCGAAGGAGCGCATCGCCGCGGAGTGGACCCGTCCCGGTGTGGCGCAGCCCGATCGTGCGATCAGCACCCGCGAGTTTGAGCAGCAGTTGCAGGACGCGCAGGAGGCGGCGCAGCAGGCGATGGAGGAACAGACCATCCCGGCGCGCTACCGCAACGTGCAGGAGTTCTACAAGCGTGCGCTGAAGAAGCAGCCGGACACCCCGGCCCCGGCCCCCGCGCCGGCTCCCACGCCGGATGCGAAGGATGCAAAGAAGCCGTGATGGGCGCCGCGGAGCGCAGTCCCGATTTTTCGAAGGAATCATGATCGGAGCGCCGAGACATCCCGAGAAGGAACATGGACTTCCCCTGACCGAGGGTTCGCGCACTCCGAACCCAGTCTCGGCCGCCTCGGAGGCCGACATCCGTGCGTTGGTGGACTCGTTCTATGAGACGATCCGGGGTGACGGACTCCTCGGACCCATCTTCGCTCGGCATGTATCCGACTGGTCGCTCCACCTGCCGAAGATG
>JAEUIV010000155.1 GCA_016795005.1 Phycisphaerae bacterium | reverse complement strand
GCCGCGCCGTTGTCCTCCTGTGACAACTGGATCTTGTCGATGCCGGTGTACTCGAGCAGTTGCCCCAGCGCGGTCTTCATGTCCTTCTCGCTGAGGAACGCCTTGAAGATCACGAGCGAGATCACGAGCACCGGGATCAGGCTGAAGAGTGTGCGATACGCGAGCGCGGCCGCCATCTCCGGCGCGTTGTCATGCATCAGCCTCCGCCCGCCGAAGCGCGCAAGGTCCAGGAAGAACCCGGCGATGGTCCCCTCGGTCCGATCCGATTCGTTCGTGCGGTCGCTCATGTGGGGAGTCGTGGCGGCGGCTCGGCGAGGGGAAATCCGGCACGTTTCGGCTTGGAGGGCGGCGGGACGCGAGGCCCGGCGGGAGCCGAGGATGGACCCTTGCCGCTCTTCTTCGGCTCGGCCGCAGCGCGGGGTGACGACGCCGGCCTTTCGCCGCGAGATTCGGCGGGTTTCCGCGGCCGGCGGGACGGCTGCGGCGGCCGGCCGCGAGGATCGACACGTGTGAACGAGGGTTCGGCCTCCACTTCGGAATCCATTGATCGGTTCCGTGTCCGCTCGCGGTTCTTGCCGAGTTGCATCGCGTGCGAGCGGATCAGGTCGCGCTCGCCCGGCGCTTTCGGCCCCTTGCCCTGCGCCGCAAGGTGGAGATCGTGAACCTCGCGCTCCGTCAGGTCGCGCCACTGACCGGCCTTCAGCCCCTTCAGCATCAACGGACCCATCGCGATCCGAACGAGTTTCTTCACCGGGCAACCCGCGTCCGCCAGCATCCGGCGAACCTGGCGGTTGCGCCCTTCCTTCAACGTGATGTCGATGACGGTCCGGTGCGGCTCGGTCCGAACGACGGTGAGATCCACGCCGCGCGTCCGAGATGCGCCGACCGTGCGACCCTCCTTCCGATCTGCGAGATACGTGCCGATGCGCAGCTTCTCGATCTGCTGTTCGGTCATCGCTCCCTTCACCACCGCGCGGTAGGTCTTGTGGACCTCGTAGCGAGGATGAGTGAGACGGTTCGCCAGTTCACCGTCGTTGGTCATCACCAGCAGGCCGAGCGTCTCGTAATCGAGCCGACCGACCGGATAAAGACGGATGCCCGATGGATGCTGCACCAGGTCGGCCACGGTGCGGCGTTGATCGGGGTCGCTCATCGTGGTGAGCGTGGCGCCCGGCTTGTAGAACATGACGTAGACCAGCGGGCGGCGACGCGGGTCGCGGGTCTCGGCGAAAACCTTCCGCATGGTCTTGGGCATGTAGCGCTCGAGCGCTTCGCCGTCCACGGTGACCTTGTCCACCCCGGGGGTGACCATGACGGGAAGTGTGCGGACAATCTTTCCGTTGACGCCGACACGGCCCTCTTCGATCAGGGCCTCGCAGGCGCGGCGCGAACCGATCCCGGCCGCCGCCATCACCTTCTGGAGCCGGATGGATGAACTGTCGGGACGCTGCGCCTTGGGCATCGAAGGATTGTAGGGGACGACTGACCCGACCGGCAGAATCGGCCGATAACGACTCGATGACCGACTCGTCACGGACCGAACCGCTCGCCGAGAGGCCCACCACCCAGCGCGAAGACGAGGGTGGTGTGTTCGAGGTGTATTCAGCGCGGCTCCTCGCGCTGATCGCCGAGACCAAGGCCGAGGCGCGCCGGCTCGGCGAATCGGCCTCCGCGGCGTCGGCGGCCCGGCAGGAACTCCGCGCCGCATCCGGGCAGACAGCGGAGCAGGCGCGGCACGTCGTCGAACTCACCACTGCGCTCGCCTCGCGCATCGCGGAACTTGAATCTTCGCTCGATCGCGCGGCCGACCTGGCCGAGCGCCTCGAATCAGCCGAAGCGCGTGCCGCGGCAACGATCCAAACGTTCGCCGCACGCGAGGCGACGCTCATCGCGCTTGCGGCGAAGTTGGACGCCGGGCCGATCATGAAAGCGGTTTCCCGAGCGGAGTCTCTGGCCGCGCGTCTCCTGGAAATGGGACGCGCGTCGGATGGGGCGATTCAGCGGCTTCAGCGGTCGCTGGAGGGGGCGATCGAGTTCACGGATCGGCTGATCGAGCGGCACGAGTCGCTGGGATCGGCGACCTGCGCGCGCACGGACGTGGGGAGTGGTGGGCCGAACGGCGCCGATCCGCGATGATTGCGCTCGAATGACGGCCGATGCGGACCGGGCGGTTGGTGGGGATGCGCCCGATGGGTTACAATTCCGCCATGAACCACTCCGCACGTTCCGTTTTTTCCGCGTTCGCACTCTCCCTTGCCGCGGCGATTCCCGCGGCGGCTGACGAGGGGATGTGGCTGGTCAACAAGCCCCCGATCGGCGTGCTGCAATCGAAGTACGGCTTTGTTCCCACTCCCGAGTTCATGGAGCACATGCAGAAGTCGGCGGTGCGTTTCAACACCGGGGGTTCCGGTTCGCTGGTTTCGTCGGAGGGACTGGTGATGACGAATCACCACGTCGGATCGGACATGATCGCGAAGTTGAGCACGCCGGAGCGTGACCTGCTCGAAACGGGGTACTACGCGAAGGAGCGGAGCAAGGAGTTGAAGTGCCCGGACCTCGAGTTGAACATTCTCTGGTCGATCGAGGACGTGACCGAGCGCGTGCAGTCGGCGGGAGCCAACCTCGGGCCGGCGGAGGCGAACACGGCGCGTCGGAAGATGATGGCGACGATCGAGCAGGAGGCGAAGGAGAAGTCCTCGCTTGACTGCCAGGTGGTGACGCTCTACCAGGGCGGGCAGTACCACCTGTACTCGTACAAGCGGTTCACGGATGTTCGCCTGGTCTTTGCGCCGGAGCAGCAGGCGGCGTTTTTCGGGGGCGACGCGGACAACTTCGAGTTCCCGCGGTTCAACCTGGATTGCTGCTTTTTCCGGATCTATGAGAAC
>JAEUIV010000099.1 GCA_016795005.1 Phycisphaerae bacterium | reverse complement strand
GGGGCCGCGAACGCCGCGCCGACGATCGTGCGAATGAGCAGTCGTCGCGCCCCGTGCGGACCGACGTTCATGTGGGCCGAGTGATCGTCATCGGTGGTCGCGGAGTGGTGCGAGTGATCGTGAGGAAGCCGGTGTGCGGCTTCAGTCGAGACCGAATCGGGTGAAGGCGCGGCGGCCTTGTAGCCGAGGTCATCAACTGCTTTGACGAGCGCGGCTGGCCCGGTCGCCGCCGGGTCGTAGTTCACGGTCGCGACGTGCGTCACGAAGTTCACCCCGGCCGATGCCACGCCGGGCTGCCGCTTCAGCCGCCTCTCGATGCGTGCGGCGCAGGAAGCGCAGGTCATCCCTTCGATCGACAGTTCAGCGCGCGCCAGCGCGCCGGACGGTGCGACCGCCGAGGGGACCGCCTCGCCGCGGACCGCGTCGTGCCGGGCTGTTCCCGGCTCGGGCTGGGCTAGGCCGGCGTGGTGATGCTCATGGTTCATGGAGTGTCTTTTCGCCGTCTGGTCGTGCATGCCTCGCGACGAGTGAGGCATGGATTGTAGTTCGAGGCGAGCGGTGGACGAGCGCCCCGCCCCGAGTGTGGTAGAAAGGCTCACATGTTCTCCGCAACTGATGTATTCGGTGTTCCAAAGGCCCTTGTTGGCATGGTTCATGTCGGCGCATTGCCGGGAACGCCTCGCAGCGCGGAAAGCGTGAAGGACATCGCCGCACGGGCGGTTGATGAGGCGCGAATGCTGGCCGGCGCGGGCTTCGATGCGGTCATCATCGAGAACATGCACGACGCGCCGTACCTTCGGCGCGAGGTCGGCCCGGAGATCATTGCGGCGATGACGGTGGTCGCGGCGAGCGTCCGCGCGGCGGTCGCGGTGCCGATCGGCATCCAGATTCTCGCGGGGGCGAATCGTGCCGCGCTCGCCGTGGCGCATTCGACCGGGCTGGGCTTCGTCCGCGCGGAGGGGTTCGTCTTTGCGAGCGTGGCGGATGAGGGGATCCTGGAGGAGGCGGACGCCGGGCCGTTGCTCAGGTATCGCCGGGCGATCGGCGCGGAGAAGGTGGCCGTGCTGGCGGATATCAAGAAGAAGCACAGCGCGCACGCCATCACGGCGGACGTTTCCATCGCCGAGACCGCGCGCAACGCCGAGTTCTTCGGCGCCGATGGGCTGATCGTGACCGGCGCCGCAACGGGGAGCGCGACTTCGCTCAATGACCTGCGCGAGGCTCGGAGCGCCTCAAAACTTCCGCTTGCGGTCGGAAGCGGCGCGACGCCCGAGACGCTGCGCGACCTGTTTCAGCAGGCCGACGCCGTGATTGTCGGCAGTTGGTACAAGGCCGGGGGCGACTGGCGGGGCGCTCCCGATCCCGCCCGCGTGAAGGAACTGGTTGCCGCGGCGAAGCGATCGAGGGAGTGAGAACCGCCGGGGTACGTGTCGGTACGCTGTACCCATGAGCCTCCGCCACTCCCTTGCGTGCCTGCTGTTCGCCCTGGTCACGACCGGCGCTCCGGCGTCCCCCGCCGATGACCAACTTCTGGTGATCCTCGATCAGGATTTCAAGGCACAACTCAAGCAAGACCCCCTCGACGCCAGCCGTCGCGGCTACCGCGAGTTTGACCGCGTGATGCCCGATCTTTCCGCGGCGGCGCGGGCCGCGTGGGTGCAGGATGCTCGCGACCGGCTCGCGGCGCTTGAATCGGTCGATCCGTCGGCGCTGACGGCGTCGAACAAGACCAACCTTGCGTTGCTCCGGTACGAACTCAAACTCCGCATCGACGCGGAGAGGTTCAACGGCTGGCAGATGCCGGTGACGCAGCAGAACGGGCCGCAGAACAGCCTGCCGCAGTTGCCGGACTTCCTGAGTTTCAGCGGAGCGGAGCAACTGGAGGACTACGTCGCGCGGCTCGAGGCGGTGCCCGCCTATCTGGATCAGACGATCGAGAACATGCGCGAGGGGATGCGGTCCGGTCGGACGCCGCCGCGGGTGGTGATGGGGACGGTTCCGGCGCAGGCAGCATCGCAGGCGGAGGATCGGTTCCTGACCGATCCGGCGGCGCACGCGATGTACAAGCCGTTGTCGGGGCAGACGGGGGAACTGGCGGAGCGTGGGAAACGGGCGATCAAGGAAGCGGTGGTGCCGGCGTTCAAGCGATTCGCGGAGTTCCTTGAGAAGGAATACGTGCCGGCGTGCCGGCCGACGATTGCCTGCCGCGATCTCCCGGACGGCGAGGCGTTCTACAACTTCCGGCTGCGGGCGATGACGACGCTCGACCTGACGGCCGAGCAGATCCATCAACTGGGGATGACCGAGGTGGCGCGGATTCGGAACGAGATGTTCGAGGTGATCGCCCGTTCCGACTTTGCCCAGAAGGATTCGCTGAAGGGGGAGGAACTCTTCAATGCGTTCGTGCATTACCTGCGGACGGATCCTCGCTTCTACTACACGAGCGCGGATGACCTGATGGCGGGGTATCAGCGGATCGCCAAGCGGATCGACCCGGAAATGTCGCGGCTGTTCCGCACGCTGCCGCGGCTGTCGTACGGGGTGCGCGAGATGCCGCGGTTCATCGCGCCGTCGGCGCCGACCGCCTATTACTATCCCGGCTCGCTTGAAAACGGGGTGCCGGGCTGGTTCATCGCGAACACATACCTGCTTGACCAGCGGCCGAAGTACGAGATGATCTCGCTCACGCTGCACGAGGCGGTGCCGGGGCATCATCACCAGTACTCGATTGCGCAGGAGTTGAAGAGCGCCGGGCTTCCTGAGTGGCGCACGACCGTCGATTACACCGTGTTCGGCGAGGGCTGGGGACTTTATTCAGAGCGCCTCGGACTGGAGATGGGTGACGATGCACGCTCCCCTTCGAATCCGAAGGGAAAGGGCTTGTTTACCGACCCCTACGACGATTTCGGGCGCCTCTCCTACGAGATGTGGCGGGCGATGAGGCTGGTCGTCGATACCGGGATGCACGCGCTCGGCTGGTCTCGCGACAAGGCGATCCAGTTCATGCTCGACAACAGCGCGCTGACGAAGGCGAACATCGAGCGCGAGGTGGACCGGTACATCGCCTGGCCCGGGCAGGCGGTCGCGTACAAGATCGGCGAGTTGCGCATCCGCGACCTGCGCTCGAAGGCGGAGGAAGAACTGGGCGACAGGTTCGACGTCCGCGGGTTCCATGACGCGGTCCTGATGCAGGGAGCGGTGCCGGCGGCGGTGCTCGACGCGCAGGTGAAGGCGTGGGTGGAGGAACGGAAGCGCGGAGGATAAGCCGCGCCGGAGGTCAAGGTTCGCGGAGGTTGCCCCGGCAAGCCTGAACCATCGGCGATCAGCGCGTGCGTATCATTTCGCTGCGTGTTTGACTGGATCGGCGACCATCGCGGGCTGTTGACCTGGCTGATGGCCGCGTCGGCGGTGATGTTCGTCGGGACGCTTCTCGCATTGCCAGCGATCATCGTGCGGATCCCCGACGACTACTTCGCGCACGAGCATCGGCCGGCGAGTCGATGGGCGCATCATCACCCCCTGCTGCGCGTCCTGTTTCATGCGGGCAAGAACATTCTTGGGATCGTCTTCATCGTCGCCGGGACCGCGATGCTCATCCTGCCGGGCCAGGGGCTGCTGTCCTTGCTGATCGGGTTCTTCATGCTGGATTTTCCCGCGAAGTACCGGGTGGAGAGGTGGCTCGTGCGGAGAAAACGGCTGCTGGCCTCGATCAACTGGCTCAGAAAGAAGGCCGGTCACGGGCCGATCCGCGTGACGTGAAGGATGCCTTTTGCCGCGCTCCATTCATTCAACAACCGTGAAGAACGGTGGCACGGTCGTGTCTGCTCCGAGCGCTTCGTCTTCGCGCCGCGGCCTTGGGCCGGACCTCTCGCGCGGTACGCGCTGCACATTGACGAGTTGCGGGCCGCACTTCAGGCCCCAGTTCGCGAAGATGATCGAGACGTCCAGCAGGTTGATGTGCTGGTCGCCGTTGGTGTCGCCGGGGATCCCCGGCCCGGAGACTCCCCACCATTTCAGCACCGATGTCAGGTCGGAGAATCCGACCTCGCAGTTGATGTCGATGTCTCCCGGGCACGGTGTCGGGGTCAGCACTCCGCCGTAGAGGACGATGACGCCCGATTCCCACATGCCGTCCGCCACGCCCGGGAAGTCGTCGAAAGACTCGCTGAACTCAAATCGGATAAAGCCGTCGGCATCGGATCGGACATTCGGGAGGCCCAGCGGCGCCAGCCGGTAACGATCGGGCTGACC
>JAEUIV010000040.1 GCA_016795005.1 Phycisphaerae bacterium | reverse complement strand
GTGCATGGGTCGCTTTGACGATGCGGAGGCGGTGGCGCCGGCGACGGTTGCGCCGGACTCGCCGTTGCTTTCGCGGGAGATGGTTGCGGAGGCGTGGCTTGAAGCCGTGGAGCGATGCGGGCGGGGGGAAGCCGGGGGCCGGATCGTCGCGGAGTTTGAGGAGCGATTCCTGCCGACGCTCACGGTGGAGCAGGCGGCGCGGTGGCGAGCGGCGCGGGGCAGATGATCGATGCGCCGGCGTTTTTCGGGTCGATGGTTTCGGTGTTCAGCCCAGGCGAGCGATGGCCTCGCGTGCGGTGGCGAATCCCCCTGCCGGTTCTAGGGCGAGGCCGATCCATCGGTCCCATCGTCGTCCGCGGAAGCCGATCGCTTTCTTCACCGGCAGGCGTTCGTCGTTGCAGGGGATGCCCGTGAGGAGTTCGTACACGAGCCGAGCGACGGATCGCAGGTCTTCGCGGATGGTGTGGTCGAGCGGGAGTGAAGTCGGATGGAGGGCGTTGTTCGCACCCGGGAGTTCGATGAGGACTCGGCCGCGCGGATCGACGAGGATGTCGTCGGCGCGGATGGTTCCGTGGGCGATCGATTGCTGGTGGAGTTCATCGAGCGCGGCGAGGAGGTGCGAGGTGGTGTGCCAGACCTCCCGTTCGCTGAGGGTGCCCGTGGGCTTGTGCGAGAGGAGTTCAGCGAGCGTGAGCAGGCCGGAGTGTGATCCCGGGTACTCGGCGATGATCCAGGTTGAGCCTTCGGCGTCGGAGGTGATGCGCTCGATCCGTTGCAGGTGGGGATGGCGGCACGAAGTGAGGTACCGGAGCGCCCTCTCGCGCGTCGGCGCGGGATTGTTTCCGGGTCCGATCCGGTAGAGGAGGGCCGGGGTGTTGTCGGCCGAGTTGACAGCGGTGAATCGTTCGGCGAGCGGATGGGGGGGCAGTCTCTTGCGAAGGTTCCATCCCGGGACCGCGTTGGCGCACCCTTCGGGGGGGCCGGGGCGCTGCGTGGCGGCGGTTCGTGGCGTGGGATGGAGCAGTTCAGGCGTCTGTGACAAGGCTACCCCCTCGACGGTCGGGCCGGGCTTGAGAGACCGGCCTCGCGGGCGAGTGACGAAAGGATAGCGGGTCGGTGCGGTTCGGGCTGTCGCGGGTGGTTGTTCCGATGCCGCCAGCGATTTGGAGGCTCGGCGCCCGGTGCTGATCAGCGGGTGTTCACGGCTGGTCCGCGGACTGCCGGATCAGGTCCCATGCGGCACGGACGTGGTGTTCCTGCGTGCGTGTGGCGCCGATGGCCATCCGGATGATGAAGCGCGGCGTCCCGTTCGGGGCGAGGGGGACGGTGGTTGGCGTGAGGAAGATTTGTCGGGTGGCGTTGAGTCGCTCGACGAGGGCGCGGTTCTTGTCGTCGGTTCCCTTGAGCCGGAAGCAGACGAGGGAGAGGCATCGCGGCGTGGGGAGTTCGAAGCGGTCGTCGCTTCGGACGAGGGACTCGAAGAGTTCGGCGAGCCGAACGTGCTCGCGGATGTGGGCGCGGAGTCCTTCGAGGCCGTAGTGACGGAGCACGTACCAGAGTTTGAGCGCGCGGAACCGGCGGCCCAAGGGGATCTGCCAGTCGCGGTAGTCGATGGTCCGGCCGGACTCGGAGTGCTGATTGCGGAGGTATTCGGGGGTGATGTTGAGGGCGTTGATGAGGGCTTTTCGGTCGCTGGTCCAGAAGGCGGAGCAGTCGAAGTTGGTGAGGAGCCACTTGTGGGGGTTGAAGTTGAAGGAATCGGCGAGTTCGACGCCGTCGATGAGCGTGCGGTGCTCGGGGCAGATGCAGGCGGCGCCGGCGTATGCGGCATCGACGTGGCACCAGAGGTTCTGTTCTGCCGCGATCTCGGCGATCGTGCGCAGCGGGTCAACGGCTCCGGTGGCGGTGGTGCCGACGGTGGCGCAGACGAAGATCGGCTTGCATCCGGCGGCGCGGTCGCCGGCGATCTGTGCGGCGAGCGCGTCCGGGCGCATGGCGAGTCGTGAGTCGATCTCGATGAGGCGGACATTGTGTCGTCCGATTCCGGCGACCATGGCCGCCTTGATGACTGAGGAATGCGACTGAGATGTTGCGTAGGCGACGGGAGGCGCGTCCGAGTCTCGGGCGGCCCGTTCTCGCGCGGCGACGAGGGCGGTGAGGACGGCCTCGCTGGCGGTGCCGTGGATGACGCCTCCGCCTTGTGATGACGCGTAGTTTTCGGTGAAGAGAAAGCGTTCGGGCAGGTTGAGCGCGCGGCCGAGCCAATCCATGACGCACATTTCGAGTTCGGTGATGGCGGGGGAGCACTGCCAGAGGAACCCGTTGATCCCCAGCCCGGCGGAGAGGAGTTCGCCGAGGATGGCGGGCGCGGAGTTGTTGCAGGGGAAGTAGGCGTGGAAGTTCGGCGATTGCCAGTGCGTGATGGCCGGGAGGATGTGGCGGCGCGTGTCGTCGATGATGTTCCGCCAGGGTTCGCCCCGTTCCGGTGCGCGGCGCGGGAGCGCGCTGAACAGGTCGCCCGGCTGGATGGATGTTGTGACGGGCTGATGCTCGACTTCATTGAGGTACTCGGCGATGAAGTCGATGAGTTCGTGGCCCGCGCGGCGGAACTCGGCGGTGCTCATGTGTGGGACGTGCATACCCCCAGCGTACTGTGGCGGGTCATCCGTTGAGCACCGCGGCGAGCGCGTCGCGGAGCATCTCGGGGGTGACGGGCTTCACGAGGCGTCGATGGGTGCTGTAGGTCTTTGCGAGCAGCCGCGGGCTGGAGTAGCCGGTGACGAAGAGGAATGGCGTCTTCTGTTCGACGAGGGCATCGGCGACGGGTTCGGCGGTTTCCGAGCCGAGGTTGATGTCGAGTACCGCGGCGTCGCACGGTTCAGTCTTGAGCAGCGAGAGGGCGGCGGCGACGCTGGGCGCCGGTCCGATGATGGTGCAGCCCAGTTCCTTGAGTTGCTTGGAGAGAGCGATGGCGACGAAGTATGAATCCTCGACAACGAGGACCTTGAGGCCGCTGAGAGCTGAACGATCGTTTCCCGTCATCATGACGTCGCTCCTGTTGTCGCGGTTCGCGCCGCGGCAGACCGAGGTTTCGACGAAAGGGGGATGACTATCTGGCAACGAAGACCCGAGACATGGTAGTCCATCCGGGCGTTGCCGCCGAGTTCATAGGAAATTCCTGTTTCGATGAAGGTTGTTCCGAAGCCCGACTTTGCGGGTGGGACGACGGGGGGTCCGTTGCGTTCGGTCCATGAGAGGTGGAGTTGCGGGACACCGCCCGAGTTTTCGATTGTCCACGCGAGATCGACGGCGCCGTCCGGTGTGGAGAGCGCGCCGTACTTGACGGCGTTGGTCATGAGTTCGTGGAGCGTGAGGGAGAGGATGGACCCCTGGCTCGCCGAGAGGGTGATGGGCGGTCCCGAGACGGCGAGTTGCGGGCGCGAGGCGGCGATGCCTGATTCCAGGATTCTGTTGCAGAGTTCGTGCAGGTTGACGCCTTCCCACGAGGCCTTGGCGAGCAGGCCGTGGGCGCGTGCGAGCGATTCGATGCGGCCGATGAAGGCGGAGGCGAAATCAGGAAGCGAGGAGGCGACGGCGAGTGATTGCTGCGCGATTCCGAGGACGGTGGCGAGATTGTTCTTGACGCGGTGGTCGAGTTCGAGCATCAGGAGTCGCTGTCGCTCGTCGGCGCGGTGCCGTTCGGTGACATCCTGCGCGAGGGAAACGACGGAGTTGACCTTGCCGTCGGGATCGAAGAGGACGGAGTTGTACCACTGGCACCAGATGACTTCGCCGGACTTGGTGTAGTTCCGGTTGAGGCAGAGGTTTCGCGGCTCGGCGCCGGTGTGGAGGCGGTTGATGTGTCCCGCGACGTGTTCGGCATCGTCCTCGTGGACGATGCGCCAGTCCTTGGGGTGCTTGCCGACGACCTCGGTCGCG
>JAEUIV010000027.1 GCA_016795005.1 Phycisphaerae bacterium | reverse complement strand
CCTGGCTCATCGTGACTCCGCGATTGTCGGGGTCGCCGCCGTGCCTCTTGTCGAGATGTACGACACCGCCGAAACCCTGATCGGCGGCCAAGGCGGGAAGATCCGCTTGGGCACGGGGATACAAACGATCGAGCGGGACCGCGTGATCACGACGGCGGGCGAAGAACTCCGCGCCGACGCCGTGATCTGCGCCGTGCCGCCGGAGCGTGCGGTTCGCCTGGTCGCGCCGGACCTCCAGGCGATGGACCCTCGATTCCTCGCGATGGCCCGGATCACTCATAGTCCGATCCTCGGGGTGCATATGACCTTTGATCGTCCCGTGCTCCCGGTGCATTCGGCGGTGCTCGTCAATCGTCCGACCCAGTGGCTCTTCCGAAAGTCGCCGCCCGGTGAGCCTCCTGAGATGCTCGGCTCGCACATCCACGCGGTCATCTCGGCCGCCGATGAGTGGATGCCGCTTGACGAAGGCGAGATCAGCCGCCGTGTGCTCGCGGATGTGAACGCGTGCCTTCCGGCGGCGCGCCGGGCGAACCTGCGATCCTCGCGCCCGGTAAAGGAGAAACTCGCCACATTTGCCCCGACGCCGGAGGTCGAAGCCCTCCGGCCGACGACCTTCGGCCCGTCGGGGGTCGTGCTCGCGGGTGATTATGTTCAGACCGGCTGGCCCGGAACCATGGAAGGGGCGACGCGCAGCGGGTACCTCGCAGCCGGGGCGTTGCTCGAGCGGGAGCCGGGGAACATGCTCGTTCCCTCGCTCAGGCCCGGACGGATCGTGTCGATCCTCGCGCCGGAGTTGGCTCGTTCGCTCGCTTCAGCCTGAACGCTTGTCCCGCGTGATCTGCGCGTAGGCGCTGTGGTTGTGGATGGACTCGAAGTTCTCGCTGCTGATCGAGTACCACCGGACGCGGTCATCGGCGTTCAACGCAACGGCGAGGTCACGGACGATGTCCTCGACGAACTTCGGATTATCGAACGCCTGCTCGGTCACGAACTTCTCGTCGGGGCGTTTCAGCACGGCGTACACGGGGCACGACGCGGCACGTTCGAGATGCTCGACCAGGTCTTCGATCCACATGGTGCCGTCGAATCGCACCGCGGCCTCGATCTCGCAGCGCTGGTTGTGCGCCCCGTACTCGCTGATCTCCTTGGAGCAGGGGCACAGGCTGGTCGCCGGCGCGCGAACCGTCATCACGAAGTCGTCATGGCTGTTGCAGGACGCGGCGAACGTCACCGTGTAGTCCATCAGCCCGGGCGCCCCGGTCACGGGCGCCCGCTTCTCGATGAAGTAGGGGAATGAAATCTCCAGGTGCGCCTCTTCGGCGTTCAGCCGCTGACGGATCTCGCGCGCCACGACGCCGAAGCAGGCGGGCGAGAGCGGCCTTGCATAGGTGTTCAGCACCTCAAGAAAACGGCTCATGTGCGTCCCCTTCTGATGATCGGGGAGCGATACGTACATGTTCACGGCGGCCACCGTGGTCTGTTGGCCGCCGTCCTTGGTCTTGAGGGTCAGCGGATACATGACCTGTTTCACGCCGACCTTGTCGATCGCGACCTTCCGCGAATCAGCGGTGGACTGGACGTCCGGGATGACGGTGGGGGGGCTGTGCATCGGGGGTATCGTAGCCGGTCGCATGGAGGTTCTCCTCGCGACTTCGATGCCTTCGGAGAGCGACGAGATTCGGATTCATCGCACAGCCGTTCATGTCAGGAGGGATTCGCCCGTCATCTCCGGCAGCTTCGCCATTCCCATCATTTCCAGCATCGTCGGCACGATGTCGGCCAGCCTTCCCCCGCCACGCAGACGCCGCTTCCTGAAGTCCGCCCCCACGACGATCAGGGGCACGTCATACGTGGTATGTGCCGTGTGGGGCGCGTTGGTCGCGGGGTCCCACATCTGCTCGGCATTCCCGTGATCGGCGGTGACAACAAGCGACCCGCCGCGTTTCAGCGTCGCATCAACGATCATCCCGACGCACTCGTCCACGACCTCGCATGCCCGGATCGTCGCGGGCAGGCTGCCCGTGTGACCGACCATATCGCCGTTGGCGAAGTTCACGACGATGAACGGCTCGCAATCCGCTGCGGCGAGCCGTCTCAGCACGGCGTCGCGCACTCCCGCCGCGCTCATCTCCGGCGCCTGGTCATAGGTCGCCACCTTGGGACTCTGGATGATCTCACGCGCTTCGCCGGCGAACGGCTCGTCCCGGTAATCGTTGAAGAAGAACGTCACGTGAGGGAACTTCTCGGTCTCCGCGCAACGGAACTGTGTCAAGCCCGAACGGCTCATGTATTCGCCGGCGATGGATTTCATCTTCGGCGGCTTGGGGAACGCCACCTTCACGAACGGCGCCAGTTCCTCCCAGTACGCTGTCATCGTCACGTACTCGATGTCCAGCCTCGACCCTCGATCAAAGCCCGCGCGGCCGGTGTCCGGGGAGGCCTTCACGCGCGACCACTCGGCGTCCGGGAACACGAATGCCGCGGAGATTTCGCGCGGACGATCGCCCCGGTAGTTGTAGAACACGACCGTATCCCCGTCCTTGATCCTCGATGTGGCGGCGTCCGCATCGCTCGGCGCGATGATCGTGGGCGGAACGAACTCGTCCCCCGACATTCGATCGTCCGAGGGGGCCTCGTAATGGTGCTGGAGGGCCAGCGCGGCGGAAAGTGCGATGGGCGCGCCCCCGGCGCGCCCGGTCAGGCAGTTGAACGCGCGTGCCACGCGCTCCCAGCGAAAGTCCCGGTCCATCGCCCAGTATCGCCCGATCACGCTCGCCACTCGTCCGACGCCGATCCGCTTCATCTCCGCCTCGGCGCGTTCCACGAACCCTTTCCCCGTGAACGGCCCCGTATCGCGTCCATCCATGAAGAAGTGAACGAACACGCGGTCTCGCGGCATGCCGAGCGATTGGCACATCGCCAGCACCGCGTACAGGTGCTCCAGTTGTCCATGTACGCCCGCGTCCGAGCAGATCCCCATGAGGTGGACCGACGAGCCGCGCGCCTTCGCCCGCCTGACCGCCTCTGAAAGCACCGGGTGGCTCGCCAGCCCCGAGCGACAGGCCTTGGTGATCGCCACGCTCTCCTGATCCACGACCCGGCCGGCGCCGATGTTCTGGTGCCCGACCTCGCTGTTCCCCATCGTCCCTTGGGGTAATCCGACGTCCTCACCACTTGTCTTGATGAGCGTCCAGGGGTACTCGCGCATCAGGCGGTCCGCGTTCGGCGTCGCGGCCAGTTTCACGGCGTTAAAGGCGTCGTGCGAGGCGTTCGGGTTCTGGCCCCATCCGTCCCGGATGATGAGCACGCAGGGAGCGTTGCGCAGTACGGTCATGCCGGGAGTGTAGTCGTCGCGTGGAATCCTCCCGTTTCCCGCTCACCTTGAGCAACCCGGGGTGAACATCCGATCTACACTCATGCAACTCGGGAGTTCCCTCATGCGAATCGGTCCAGTTGTCCGCGTCCTGCCGCTGGTTCTTCTCTCTGCCTGCGCATCGAATCGGCCTTCTCCGATGCCCGTCGCGTCCAAGGCGGGGTCCGTCCCTGCGCAGGTTGAACCGCGCCCCGCCATTGCGGCTGATCCGGCGGAAGCGCCGCTCGATTGGAAGCGTTTGGAAGCCGCCGTCGCCGAGGCCGCCCGCGACAAGCGCATGAAAGTCGCCCCCGACAAGCTTCACTCCATGGCGATCGCGTACGCCCGCGATATCAACCGGATCCCGGTCGAGGACATGAAGCAGTACCACATCGACCGCGCGTCCCTCGTTCTCGAACGCGATGTCTTCTCGGGCGAGGCCCTTGCGGAGGGCGCGGCCCTTCGCGCCACCGTCACCGGCGGGGGGGGCGGGGGGGGATCAACCCGTGGAACCCGGAACACCACGGGTTCCAGCCGGACATCACGGTCGAGCGGTTCAACCTCATCGTCGGGGAACAGCAACAGCAACAGCAACCGCAACTCGAGCGGATTCTGAACCCACGCGGCTAGCCGAGAACCGTCTGCTCGCGGTCCGGTCCGACCGAGACGATCTCCACCGGCACTCCGGTCGCCTGTTCGATCATCTCCACGTAGGCGCGAGCCGCCGGGGGAAGTTCGTCGCGCGAACGACACCCGCCGATTTCATCCTTCCATCCCGTGACGGCTTCGTAGATCGGTTCAACCTCAGCCAGTGTCTCGGCGTCGGGCAGAAACCGATCAATCATCCGCCCGCCGACCCGGTACGCCGTGCACAACCGGATCTCGTCGAATCCGGAGAGCACGTCAAGAAGCATGAGCGCAATCCCCGTCACGCCGTTGAGCATCACTGCGTAGCGAAGCGCCACGAGATCGAGCCATCCGCAGCGTCTCGGCCGGCCGGTCGTCGTGCCGTACTCCCGCCCGCGCTCGCGGATACGGTTGCCCGCTTCATTGTCCTGTTCCGTGGGGAATGGCCCGCCGCCCACGCGCGTGCAATACGCCTTCATGACGCCGATCACACGCTTCAGATGCACCCCCGGCACCCCGGTCCCCGCGGGAATTCCGAGCACAGAACAGTTGGACGACGTGACGAAGGGGAACGTGCCGTGATCGACATCGAGCAGCGTCGCGTTGGCGCCTTCAAAGAGGATGCCGTGCCCGCGCGCCAGCATGTCGTGCAGGGCGTAAGTCGTGTCCGTGACGAACGGCTTCAGTCGCTCGCCCGTGCGGAGGAGGTCATCCGCCAGGCTCGCGACGCTGGGCAGTGAGCCGCGGACCCCGCCGGAAGGATCGAGCGCATCGAGCACCCGCTCCTTCCCAACCGAGATCCGCGCCAGTTTTTCCCGGAGCGACGCCGGTCGAAGCAGGTCGCCCACCCGGATCGCCCCGGCGCGATGCGCCTTGTCGGCGTACGCCGGCCCGATCCCGCGACGTGTGGTGCCGATCGAGCCGCTCGAACCCGACGCAAGCCCGGCCTCACGGGCGGCGTCCTCCGCCTTGTGCCAGGGGAGCACGACGTGCGCGCGGTCCGAGACGAGCAGGTCCAGCGAGTGGACCCCGGCATCCGCGAGTCGATCAAGTTCCGTAAAGAGCACGTCCGGGTCGAGCACCACGCCGTTCCCGATCACCGCGCGGACGCCCGGATGGAACGCTCCCGAGGGGATCAGGTGCAGGGCGTGGCGCTTGCCGTTGATCACCACCGAATGACCGGCGTTGGCGCCCCCGTTGTACCGCACGACCGCGTGAAACGAGCCTGCCAGCAGGTCGATGACCTTTCCCTTGCCCTCGTCGCCCCATTGAAGCCCGACCACCGCCGTGCCCGATCCGAGCGGCACCGGCCCCCGGCCGACGTTCGATGAGGACGGAGTTGAGGGAGTCGCGGTCGGCATGCCTCCCGAGTGTAGCGGCGATCAAAGACCGATATCCCGATTGAGGAAACACGACGGCACTCGAGGTCAAGACGCCGTGGATTCGCGCCGATGGTTATCTGGTCGCTGCTCCACGGAGGGACCCCATGCCCGAGAACGTGATCCGAGTCATGTGCCCGAACCTTCGTTGCCGATCGATCCTCGCGGTCCCGAGCGACGCGCGCGGTCGTCTCGTGCGGTGCAAGACCTGCGGCACAAACATCAAGATCCCACAGAAAGCCGAGACAAAGGCCGACGCCGCGCCCCCCGATGCGAAGGATGCCAAGAAGTCCGCCGCCTGAACCATCCCGCGCCTACCACTTCGGGCGGTCGTCGTCCTCGAAGTCGAAATCAAACTCAAAGATGCTGCTGTCATCCGTCGTGGGCTTGGTCCCGCTCATTGCCGGAGGCGAGGACGACTTGGAGATGGTCTCCTCCAGGTCTGAATCATCCGGGCTTGCGGCGCGGGGCTTCATGGTCCCGTGTGGCGGAGTGTCGATCAACGCGTCTTCTTCGTCGGAGTTTTCGGAGGGCCGAGTGATGGTCGCGGGTTTGCCGTCGATCTTCACCGTCATGGTGAATGAACCGACTCCCAGCCGATCACCGGGGCCGAGCGTCGCCTGTTTCACGCGCTCCTGGTTTTTGAATGTGCCGTTGGATGAACCGAGATCGCGCACGCTCAGAGACCGCCCGTCGTGCACCAACTCACAGTGATCGCGCGAGACGCTCGGCAGCGGGATTCGCAGCCCCGCGTCCGGCCGTCGGCCGATGACGTAGCGACCCGGGCCGACGCTGATCTCCTTCGTCGAACCGTTCTGCTTGAAGATGACCAGTTTGACATCCATGCGATTAACGGCTCCGGCAACGCGCCCATCCGGGACACCGAGGCGCCTCGTGGCGCCGAAAAGCCCCGCCGACCGCGCCGCTCTATTGTAAGCCTGTTCCGTTCCACGGGCATCGGCGGTTCCGCCGACCTGCCGATTTCCCGAACGACCGCAGAATCGGCCCCCAGCAACCGAAAAACCGCCATGACCGCCCAGACCATTCCGCTCAGCCTCGCCGGGTCCGGCTCCTCAGCGGAGCGATGGCTGAACGCGATTGATGAGCCGGTGGAATCGCTCTACCTGCACGTTCCATTTTGCTTCCACAAGTGCCATTACTGTGATTTCTACTCGTTCGTGGACACTCAGGATCGACAACCGGCGTTCACGGACGCCCTCATCCTCGAGGTCCGCCGCTTGGCCGACTTCGCGTCCCGGGGCCGACCAGAGGCTGGGAAGCCGTCTCTCTCGACGCTCTTCGTCGGCGGAGGCACGCCGAGCCTGCTCCGAACGAATCTCTGGGAAAGGCTGCTTGGCGCCCTGCACGAGTCCTTTCGCTTCAAGCCCGACGCCGAGTTCACCGTGGAATGCAACCCCGAAACCGTGACCCCCGACCTGATCCGGGCGCTCCGAGCGGGCGGGGTGAACCGGGTCAGCATCGGCGCCCAGTCGTTCGAAGCGCGGCACCTGAAGACACTCGAGCGGTGGCACGATCCCGCGAACGTCCAGCGTGCGCTTCGTCTGGCCGCCGAGGGCGGCATCGAGCGACGGAACATCGACCTGATCTTCGCCGTGCCGGGGCAGTCCATCGACGAATGGCGTGGCGATCTCGAGCGTGCGCTCGCTCTCGATCCGGGCGTGGAGCACCTGAGTTGCTACGCGCTGACCTACGAGCCGAACACCGCCATGACCCAGCGCCTCAGGCTGGGACAGTTCACGCCCATGGACGACGAGACCGAGTCGGAGATGTACCGGCTGACCGTTTCAATCCTCCGTGACCGCGGCTACAACCGATACGAGGTCAGCAACTTCGCTCGACCCGGAGCCGAGTGCCGGCACAACCTCGCGTACTGGCGGCATCGGCAATGGCTCGCCGCCGGCCCCTCCGCTTCAACGCACGTCGCCGGGGCACGATGGAAAAACATCCCAAGACTGTCCGAATGGTTGGAGAGCATCGCGGCAAATCGAGGGATCTCGGCCGTCGTGGACCTCGAAACCCCGGACGAGGGGCGTGCTCTCAGGGAGCGCATCATGCTCGGCCTTCGACTCTCGGAGGGGCTTGAATCGGCTCCACTCCTCTCCCGTGCGGCGATGCACGGCGCGGACACGAGACTGCTACGGGTTGCTCAGAAATACGCCGACACCGGCGCGATGACGATGAGCGGCGAGCGGTGGGCGCTCACCGACGAAGGGTTCCTGATCGCGGACTCGATCGCGGCCGAACTTATGTCCGCTGTCCGGTGCTGATGCGCACGAAAAACGCCCGGTGTGGCCGGGCGTGAGTGAACCGTCGTCGGGATGATGTTTCAGAGGTAAGAGGGACGCGGCGTCTTCGGGTCCGACGGAACGATGTGGACCTTACCGCCCTTCCAGAGCACCGTTCCGTCGCAGCGGGCGAACAGGGTGTCGTCCTTGCCGCGAGAGACCATGAAGCCGGGCTTCGCGGGGGTGCCGCGCTGGCGAACGATGATTGACCCGCAGTTGGCGATCTCGCCGCCGTAAAGCTTGACGCCGAGGTACTGTGGATTGGAGTCGCGGCCGTTGCGGGTTGAACCCTGGCCTTTCTTGTGTGCCATATCGGGAATCCTTCAAACTTCCCCCGGGCCTTGTCAGGGCGCCGGGAAGGGGGGCCAACTGTAGCAGATTCCTAGCGGAGAATCCAACGCTCAGCCGTTCGGTTCAGCGGTCGGCCCGTGGTCGGGTCGAGCCGGCCCGTTCCCTCGTGGACCAGCATGAGCGTTTTTCGGAGGACCACCTCTTCCCCGGTGTCCGGCCTGGCAACGGCCTTGGTCTCTCCCGAGAAACCCATCGCAAAGACCGTGTACTCGCCGGCGGTCATGTCATTGGCCGGCCAGACCACCAACCCCTCTCGGGCGTTTTCCTCGCCTTGCAGCAGCCGGCCCTGGACGCTGAGGTCATCCTGGAGGAAAGGGCTGTCGATCCTTCGCAGCAGTTCCTGCACCACGGCGTGGGGAACATCCCGCCCGGCACGGGCGATCTGCCCCTTGTCCGTCGCCAACTCAAACCAGGGTGAAAAATCGCGGTCCTCCCCCGAGTTGTTGATGACCTTGTACGTCAGGTACAGGTACGCCCGCGGCCCGACGCCCGGCGCGTCGATCACCGCGACACGAAGGTCACCCGCCTGCAAACGCAGCTGCCAACGACGCGGCACGGCCTCCGGCTCCGGCGCTGCCACCGACACCACCGACGGAATGGAGACCGACGCGAGGGCCATGACCATCGCCAGAACTCGAATAACCCGATTCGACGCGGATTTCAGCACTTGGAATCTCCTGAGGACCATCCTCGATGTAGTGTAATACCACCGGCGTCGGCCGGTGGATCCCGGTCGGCTTTGGATCGAGCCATGGCACACCAGACGGATACAGTCCAAGCCGGTTCTCCGTCCCGGATTGTGCGGGTCACGTCTAGTCTCAGGAGCGCGGCGGCAGCGAGGCTCGTCGGAACCAATCGCGGTGGCCCGGACTCCGCCGCCCAGTTCCTGGCCGCGGCGGAAAAGCACGGCATCAGCCTCGATCATTTCTGGGTTTCGCTCTGGGGGAACGGGGACCGCGTCGGGCAGGCCTGTCTGATCGTGCCTGGCTCAGGCCGGTCGGCGATGACGTTCACCTCCGAGCCTCGGGATGGACTGGAGGAGGCCGACCTGGCGGCCGTGGTCACCGAAGCGACGGCCCGATTGCCCGGGGTTCACATCGCGCAGGCGTTGCTCGAAGACCACGAGCGCGGCGCCCGTTCGGCTCTGATGCAGGCCGGATACCTGGGAGTAGGGACTTTGTCCTACATGCGTCGCGTCACCCCCAAGCGGGGAGAGCACTTCCAGGCGCATGCCTCGTGGCCGATGCAGGTTTGTGTCCGTCGCTACGAAGCGGGCGACGACCCCGCGCTGATCGAGGGACTCGAGCGCTCCTACGAGCAGACGCTTGATTGCCCCGAACTTTGCGGCCTGCGCGACACCGCGGACGTGCTCGACAGCCACCGTTCCGCCGGACGCTTCGACCCCGCACATTGGTGGATCGTGGAACGCGACCGCAAGATCGAGGGGATGCTCCTGTTCAATCCATGCCCGGAAATGGGGAGCATCGAGCTTGTGTACCTCGGCCTCGCGCCGTCGCTTCGCGGCGGTGGGCTGGGCCGACGACTGCTCGAACACGGATTAGCCCATCTCATCGGAAGTCCCGAGCCGCACGTGACATGCGCCGTGGATCAGAGGAATGTTCCGGCGCTGCGGCTGTATCGCGCGCTGAAGTTCGACGAGTTCGCACAACGCCGCGCGTTCGTCAAGCCGATCGCGTCGTGCGCGCCGAAATATCGCTGAATCCGCGTGATGATGGGCGGATGCGGAGTTATCCACGATATTCCACACCGTCGCGCGATCATCGTGGATGAAAAGTTCGTGAAGATTTTTTTCGCCGTCTGCGACGCCTGAGGCGGGATTGTGATCCGCCGCGCTGGTCGAGTTGTTGACGCGCGATGAAAGCGCGATATGTTTCGCGTGCGGCCAACGGACGGCCGCTGGACAGTACGATCTGCGTCGAGGCCACCGGGTGTTTTGAAAAGGCGCCTCGACGTTCGATGCCGGAGACAGCCGACCGCCTTTGGGCACGCGTGAGCCTTCACGCGCCGGGTGTCGGGCCGCGCACGATCGCCTGTTCACGGGAACGGATTCAAGGGCACAACAATCGTTGCCCCGGGCGGCGGCCTTCGCGTCGGCTCGGGCCTTGGATCAGGGATGACCCACCAGTGCCAGGCACCAACGGAAACCAGATGGTGTGCAGCCGGATCGTTGACGGCGCACGGCGGGATGTCGGCGAGTCCCGGTTTGATCGGTATTTCGGCTGCACCCGGCTCGAACTTGTCTCGGGGTCGCTCCGTGTCGCCGTTCCGAATGAGATGTACGCCAAGTGGCTGATCGGAAAGTTCGGGGACAACCTCCTGCAGGTCGCTCGGCGCGAAACCGGAGACGCATCCCTTCAACTGGATTGGACGGTTGATCCCGCGATGCCCGAGAGCGGCAAGGCAAGCAAGCGATCAGCCATTCCCGAACCTCACCCGATCGAATCACGCCGTGCTCCGCGGCCGGAAGCACGTTCTTCCGAGAAGCCAGCCCCGCCCCAGCGATACTCGCTCGATGACTACGTGGTCGGCGAGGGCAACCGGCTGGCGTTCGTGATGCTCTCCCGACTGGCGGACCTGAACTCCGCGCCTCCGGCCAAACTGCTCTTCCTCCACGGCGAATGCGGCGTGGGCAAGACGCACCTGCTCAGCGCGCTCGCGTCAACGGTCCGCGCGGCGGCATCTCATCCCAAGGTGCGCTATCTCACCGGCGAGGACTTCACCAACGAATACATCGCCGCGGTGCGCGGCGGACGAATCGAGGAGTTCCGTGCGTCGTTTCGCCGGCTCGACCTCCTGTGCATCGACGATGTTCACTTCATCGCGGGCAAGTCGGGCACGCAGCAGGAGTTCCTGCACACGTTCGATGCGCTGGACATGAACGGCTCGCGCGTCGCGCTCGCCTCCGACGCCGGGCCGCGGGAGATCGCCAACCTCCACGAGCGGCTTGTGTCCCGCTGCCTTTCGGGAATGGTCGTCGAGATCAGGCCGCCCGATCCTTCGATGCGTCGCGCGATCGTCGAACGCTTTGCGCGGAACCGCGGCCTTCTTCTCGAACCCACGGCCGTGGAAGCACTGGTCACTGGTTGTCCGGGATCGGTCCGCGATCTGGAAGGAGTCGTCACCCGCATCGCCGCGCTCGCCGCGATGATGCCCGAAGCGTGCGGCCCCGGCGGGCGCATCACGCCGCAGTTGATCCGACGAGCGATGGGGCAGGGATCATCCGAAACCGCCATCCGCCGACCCGTGCGAGTCCCCGTCATCGCGGACATTGTCTGTCGAACCCTGGGCGTTGAACTCGAGGACATCCGCCGACGGAAGCGGCATCGGCGCGTCGTCCTGGCACGTGCCCTCGTGGCGTATCTGGCGAGGCAGATGACGACCCACTCCTACCCGGAGATCGCCGCTGCACTCGGCTGCGGCAGCCATTCAACCATGATCGACGGGCACGAACGGATGCGGCTGATGATCGAGCGCGGCGAATCATGCGACGGTGACGCGCCCGGGTCGATGATGAATGCCCACGATCTGTGCGAGCGGATCAAGCGCCTCGTCCTCAATACCTCTCCGCCGATCCACGGCATGTAGCGCCGAGGGCTGCA
This sequence comes from Phycisphaerae bacterium, assembly GCA_016795005.1. Lineage (GTDB taxonomy): Bacteria > Planctomycetota > Phycisphaerae > Phycisphaerales > UBA1924 > JAEUIV01. Next base: position 15,341 of record JAEUIV010000027.1, on the reverse strand, counting down.
ACCGGGCCACCCCAAAATCCCTACACTGAGGGGATGAACCGCCGCACAATACTTTTTCTCAGCATCGTCGCCGCGCTGCCGTTCACCTCCGCTTCGGCCCAGGTCGCCGAACCCGCGATCTCGCCCACGCGGATGCTGGAAGCCGCAGTCCGGGACACCAACTCCCCGACCGGGCACATCGCGTTTGACGGCCTCCGAAACCTGCGCGACCCCTCGCTGCGGCCTCTGTTTTCCTGGCTCTCGACCGCCCGAAGCCCCGGCCAGAGACGGCAGGGAGTTCTCGGACTCGCCGAACTCGAAACCCCGCCCCGGATCAACCCGCTCCTGCTCTCCAGGATCCCGGATCGAGCCGAGCAGGCGGCGCTCCTGGGCGAGGGGCTTGCGCTCGATTTGATCGGGACCGACCAGATCGAACAGATGCTGGCGTGGCCCGATCTCGAGCCGTACATCGAAGTCGCACTCCGCGCCAGGCTCCAGCGCGAAGGGAAGGCGCTCGACCGCGCTCGCGTCGAATCCCTCGCCGAGAAGGGGGGCCTCTCGACGGAACTGCTCGCGGCGGCGGTGCTGGCACAGGCCGGGGAGCCGGGTCGGCTCGATCAGGCCGCCGGCAAACTGCTCGCTCTGTCCGATCCCGCGCGGGGCGCGATCATCGGCCCGCTGTTGGAGTCGGTTCGTCGAGAGCGGCTCTCGAAGGCTTCACCGCTGATCGGTCGGCTGCACGCGGTCTACACGAGTTATCCGTCACTGGCGGCGGATATTCTTCGCACGTGGATCCGCCTCGCGCCGGAAGACGGGCTTCCTGTTCTCTACCAGGCGTGGGACAAGGCCGCGGGACTGCCCGAGCAACTCCGGCTGGCGCTCATCGCCCTTGATGCCAGCGACCTCGCCGACCCGAGCCTCTTTGACCGAATCGCCACCGCCTCGGACAACGAGGTGCTCTCCGCGATGGGGCGCCTGGGTGGAGTGCTCGCGCGAAAGGAGCCGGCGATCCCCGCGCTCCACGACCTGATCAAACTTCGCTACCTCGCGGTCGAGTTGTGGATCATGGATCGGGCCAAGACGTGGGATGCGGAGACGTCCGCCGAAGCCTGCCGCGCGATGATCAACGCGTGGGCCGCTCGCCCCTCCACGCCGGACCCGATCAGCGACGCGGTGCTCCCGGCCGCCAAGGGGCTGGTCGAGGCCGATCGGGAGTTCCTCGCTTCGGCGCTCGTCAAGGCCTGTGAGCGCACCGACGACCGTATTGCGCTGGCGATCACCATGGCCCTGCTCGCCAAGAACTCGCCCCCCGTCTGGGACGTGAACCACCCGCCGCGCTGGCCGGACAATCAGAGCGAAGCCGTGGGACTCCTGGTCTACGCCCAGAGCGTCGAGCCCTCGAAGTTCCCCGCCGGCTGGACCCCGGCGCTCGAGGGGATCGCCACGGGCGTCGGCACGAGGCTTTCCCCGCCCATGCGTGCGCAGGCCGCCTGGTTGCTGGTCAAAATCCGCGACCAGGAAGAGCAGACGCTCGCCCGGCTCCTCGCCGGCGGGTGAGACTGGCCTGATTTCAGGCGGGATCATGCCACGGTCCGAGAATGCCGACAATATGGATCGGAGGCGATCCCCATGGTTGACGAGATCCCGCTGAGCGAGCCGGACATTACAGACCTCGAGGTCGCGATGGTCGAGCGCGTGCTGCGCTCCAAGCGGCTCTCCATCGGCCCGGTCAACGAGCAGTTTGAGAAGACAGTCGCCGCGCGAACCGGCCGGGGCCACGCCGTCTCGTGCTCCTCCGGCACGGCGGGCCTCCACATGCTCATGCTCGCCATGGGCATCGGCCCGGGCGACGAGGTCGTGACGACTCCATTCTCATTCATCGCATCATCGAACTGCATTCTCTACGTCGGCGCGAAGCCGGTCTTCGTCGATATCTGCCCCAAGTCCCTCAACATGGACCCGCAGCGCGTGGAGGATGCCATCACGCCGAGGACCAAGGCCATCCTCGCGGTCGAAACCTTCGGCAACCCGGCCTTCATGCCCGACTACCGCGCCATCGCCGCCCGACACGAAATCCGGATGATCGAGGACTCGTGCGAAGGTCTCGGCGGAAAGTACCGGGGCAAGCCCGTCGGTTCCTTCGGTCACGCGGGGGTGTTCGGCTTCTATCCCAACAAGCAGATCACCACCGGAGAAGGCGGGATGATCGTCACCGACGACGACCGCATCGCCGATCTCTGCCGTTCGTACCGCAACCAGGGCCGAGGGGTGATGGGCGGCGTGACCGGGTCCTGGCTCGCTCACGACCGGCTCGGCTACAACTATCGTCTCTCCGAGATCCAGGCCGCCCTCGGCGTCGCTCAGATGCGCCGACTTGACGAGATCGTCGAGCAGCGCCAGCGCGTCGCGCGCCTATACATGGAGCAACTGCTCGACCTCCCGGACATCATCCTGCCCACGGTCGATCACGACACCTTCATGAGCTGGTTCGTGTTTGTCGTGCGGCTGAGCGACCGTTTCAGCCAGGACGAGCGCGACCGCATCATCGAAGGCCTCCATCGCCACGATGTCGGCGCGGCGCCGTATTTCCCCTGCATCCACCTCCAGCCCTTCTATCGAGAACTCGGGTTCAAGGAAGGCATGTTCCCGGTCGCCGAGAGCGTCAGCCGGCGAACGCTCGCGCTCCCGTTCTTCAACCGCCTCACGGAGAAGAACATCGAGTTCGTGGTGCAGACGCTGAGCCTGATGATGAGCCGCGAGGGACTGAAGCGGGGGTAGAGTCCCCTCGTTCCTCAGGCGGTGTTGCCGCTGCGCGGCCTCACCCCTCGGAGAAACGAGCATTGGCTCCGCGAATCCGCTTGCGGGATTCCCACAGGGGGTCGGCGCAAGCCGAACCGCGGCGTCGCGCCTAGACTAAATGCGGAGTTCGAGGTCCGTATATCGCACTTGCAGGGAGATCGAGTATGTCCTTCGGATCACGCGCGTCGAGTTACGGTTGGCGGTCCTGGTTGTCGTTAGCGGTGCTGTTCGGGGTGCTCGGCGGGTCCGCACGCGCCGATGTGCCCGTGTGCACCCAGCCGCCGAACGCGGCGGGCGGTCAGTACAAGTCGTCGTGGTATGCGCCAGACGGATTGGACAGCGACGAATACGTCTGGGACGCCTTCACACTCCCGGCGGACACCGCGATCACGGAAATCCAGTGGCGCGGCGCGTACACCAACTATCTTTCCGGGGCGGGGCTGGCTCCCGTCTACAACTTCACTGTCGCGATCTACGCGTCGATCCCGGCCGGTTCACAGCCCGATGTCAACGGGCGGCTGGTGCGGTACTTCGTCGGCGGCAACGCCGGGGAAACGCCGGCCGGTTCGGCGGGCGGCGTGGCGATGTACGACTACCACTTTGTCCTTCCCTCGCCGTTCCAGGTGACCGGCGGGACGAAGTATTGGCTCCAGATCATCGCGTGGCAGGGACTGACCCCGACATACCACTGGCCGCCCGATTGGAGCTTCGCGCGCGGCACAGGTGGGGAAGGATCGCACTTCCGCCGAGTCGGCGGCACCGGGGGCAGTTACACGTCCATTACAGGCGATTGCGCGTTCACCCTGCTGGCGTCCGCCGGGCCGAGCGCGAGCATCAGCGCGACCAGCGTTCCCCCGGAGGCCGCGGTCATCTCAGGGGCTGGTACCTATCCGGTGGGTTCGGTCGCGTCGCTCACCGCCACGCCGAATCACGGCTGGGGGTTCGTGAACTGGACCGAGAACGCGAACCAGGTCAGCACCAACCCGACCTATGCCTTCACCGTCACCGGCAGCCGCGTGCTTGAAGCGCATTTCGTCCCGGCGTTCATCGTGTCCACCAACAGCCTGCCCGACTACGGCGGTACGACCGCGGGCGGGGGTACCTACAACGAAGGAGCGAACGTGACCGTCGTCGCGACGCCGAACCAGGGCTTCGTATTTTCCCAGTGGACGTGGTTCGGCACGCCGATGAGCACCGAGCAGACGTACTCATTCCCCGCGACATCGGACATCACGCTGACCGCGGAGTTCGTCTCCGCGCCCGGCTCGGCGACGTTCGACTTTGACGATGCGCCCGTTCATACATCGCTGCCGATCGCGCTCGCATCGGGAGGAGTGGGGGCGGTCTTCACCGCCACGGGCGGCGGCTTCTCGGTGCAGCCCGTCGGAACCGTGGGGATCGCGCCGCCGGGGTTCTCGGGTCTGTATCTGTTCCCGAACAGCGTCTTCCCCGCTGACCTGATCGTTGACTTTTCCGCAACCCTGGTCGATTTCTCGATGCTGTACGCCGTGCAGGAACTCGGCTGCGATGATTCGGCAACAATGCGGGTCACCGTATTCATGGACGGCGTGCAGGTCGGCACGAACACGGCGACCGTCCCAATCCCCGGAACGTACCCTTCGGGGACGCTGAGCATCGCCGTCCCATCCGGGTTCAACCGCGCGGTCGTCCACTATGCGTCACCGCCGCCGACGTGCCACGACTACGGCGTGATCTTCTTCGCGGACAATCTCACCGTGACCCAGTTGTGCGCGCCGCCCACCATCGAGGCACAGCCATTCGGGGCCTCGGCGTGCCCCGGGGGTTCCGTGTATTTCTTTGTGTCGGTCGCGGGCACCGGCCCGTTCTCGTACCAGTGGTACGTCGATTTCGTCCCCATCGATGCCGACCTCAACCCCTCCGCCGCGACCGACGCGCTCGTTCTGACGAACGTGCAGGCGAACGACACCGGCAACTATCGCTGCGTCGTCAACACCAACTGCGGCCAGGTGATCAGCGATCCTGCCCCATTGACCGTTTCCTCTCTTCAGGGCGACGCGAACGCCAGCGGCGGAGTGGACTTTGCGGATATCACTTCCATCCTCAGCGCCTGGGGCGCGGACTATCAGCCCGCGACCGGCCCGGGTGACGCCAACTACGACGGCGTGGTCAACTTCGCCGACATCACGGAAGTGCTGGCCAACTTCGGGAGCATGTGCCCCTAGGCCGCTCACCCGAGACGGGAACCCGTGGCGTCACCGGGAAAAATCACCCGCCGCCCTATTCAGGCGGCGGGCGGCGTGGGTGTCGATCCGTGTCGTGCCTCGGCCCCGGAACCCCAGTCTCTCTTTCTTCCGAACTCCGGGCGTGTCAAACCGGCGTTGTGAAGTCCCCACAATCGGGCGCCGTCCGACCGGATCGTGCGTGGTTGTGATCGTTGTTTCCGTTACTCCTCCTCGGTGCTCGAAGCGCCGCCGTTGGCGCCCTGGTCGAGCATTTTCCGCAGGTACGCATTTTCGCGGCGCGTCGCTTCCAGGTCGAACACGAGATATTTCACCGACAATCGAAGGTAATCGAGGCTCTCCTGGAGGTCCTTCACGGTCTTCTTGAGGCGCTCGTGGCGTTCCTTGGTCTCTTCCGCGAGGCCGCTCATGGCTTGGCGCTGCCCCTCGGGAAGGCTGTCGATCTGGCCGAGCAGTTCTCCGAGTTTGTTCTGGAAGTCGCTGTCGTTCATGGTGGCCTCTTCTCCTCTGTGTGATTGTGCGCCGGCCTCGTGCCGCGGCAAGGGAAAAGGAGAAACAACCCGCTTGCCACGGCGGGACAGTTCCGCGTGCCAATCCGTTCCCGTATCCGGCTGGGGGTGCAATGCCGATAACAACGCGGTTCTCAGCCCGGGGAAGGCGGAAGGGAAGCTCATCCGAGGCGCAGGATGCCCGATAGTTCGGCAGGCGACCGCGGGCGGGGAGTGCGGGATTTGTCAACACGTTGCATGCAAGCAACAAAGCGTGGGCGGCGGGGCACACATCGTGGAGACACCTTTCTCCGCTGCGCGTAGGCAGTACGCGCCCTGTTAGTATCCCGGGATCACTTTGGAGCATCCGAACCAACCATGGGCGTACCCCTCAGCCAGATGTGGACCGTTGCGACGTATGTGCTCAGCCAGAGGCTGCGCGGCCGGAAGCGGTATCCGCTTGTCCTCATGCTCGAACCGCTCTTCCGGTGCAACCTCGCCTGCGCCGGGTGCGGAAAGATCCAGTACCCCGCGCACATCCTGAAGCGGAACCTCTCCGCTGATGACTGCATGAGGGCGGTCGACGAATGCGGCGCCCCCATGGTCAGCATCCCCGGCGGTGAGCCGCTGCTCCACCCGGAGATCAAGGAGATCGTCGAACGGCTGGTTGCCAAGCGGAAGTACATCTACCTGTGTACGAATGCGCTCCTTCTGAAGCAGCGCCTGGAAGAGGGGGTCTTCAAGCCCAGCAAGTACCTGACGTTCAGCGTTCACATGGACGGGCAGGAGGAGCATCATGATTTTGCCGTCTGCCGCGAGGGGACGTACAAGACCGCGGTGGAGGGGATCGCGCTTGCGGTGAAGATGGGCTTCCGCGTGACAACGAATACGACGCTTTTCGACGGGGCGGACCCGAACGCCGTTCGCGCTTTCTTTGACGAGATGACCGCGCTCGGCGTCGAGGGGATGATGGTGTCACCGGGCTACGCCTATCCGAAGGCGCCCGACCAAAAGTCATTCCTCCGCGAACGGAGGAAGACCAACGAGTTTTTCGAGATGGTGCTCTCCAACCGGAAGAAGGGTTGGGTCTTCAATCAGTCGCCGCTGTTCCTTGAGTTCCTGATGGGCAAGCGAGACTACGAATGCACGCCGTGGGGCAATCCCACCTACAACATCTTCGGCTGGCAGAAGCCTTGCTACCTGCTCCAGGACGGGTACGCCGACACATTCCAGCAACTCATGGAGGAGACGGAGTGGGGGGGTTACGGCCGGGCGTCGGGGAACCCGGAGTGCCAGCAGTGCATGGTCCACTGCGGGTACGAGCCGAGTGCCGTGGATCACACCTTCAGTTCCATCGGCGGGATGTGGGGAACGATCCGGGCGATGATGTTCGGCTCGTACTCGAACCCCGCGGCGGAACAGCGATTAGAGGACGAGGCGAAGCGTCCCCATGGACCGCTGGTTCAGTTGGGGATCGCGGTCGAGTCGAAGCCGATGGCGGGCAACGCCGTGACCGCAGCGTGAGAATCGGCATCCGTCGATCGCGCGAGCATCGCCAGCGACCCGCACGGTTCTCGGCCCATGCGACGCCTGAAGTTGCCCCGAGTCTCGTCGGTAGGGATGATGACGACTGGATTCAAGCCGTGACCTGACCGATCGCCTCGTGGAGAGTGGTCAGTCATCTTTCACCTTTTTTTAACAAGGACACCGTCGCCATGCGTTCGTTCTCGATCTTCAGCATCGTCATTGTCGCTCTTGCTCTCTTTGTCCCGGTGGCCCCGGCGGTTGCCGAGACCCCGGCGATCGACAAGCTCGTTGTCGCGACGGGGCTGAAACTCGACAAGGCCGCGACCGCCGCGGTCGGCAAGCAGGCCAAGACGCTCGCGAAGTCGCTCGCTCGTCTGGGAAAGCTGGTGCAGAAGGACGCCCCGGAGGCCACGATCCGCAACCAGGCGGAGATCGTGATCGGGCAACTCGAGCAGGCGATCGAGCGTGCCCAGACGGCCCTCGACAAGGCGCTCGCCGCGGCGGAGTTGAAACTCGACAAACTGGTTGCGAAGAATCCGCAACTTGAGGGTGAAGCCGCGGCCGCGCTCGCGGAACTGGAAAGCCGACTCGGGACGGCCTTCTCAACGATGGATAACGCGCTCCAGGCCGCGATCGACGGTCTGTCCGCGTTCGCCAACTACGTCGATCCGACGCCTCCCGTCACCCCCTGAGCAGCCGCGAGCGGAGGACGATAATCAATCGTTCGTTCAGGCCCGGGAGCAACCCTCTCGGGCCTGATTCATTTTGGGCAATGTGCGGAATGGCCCGGAATTGGTTTTTTCTCGCTTTTCCGCAGTTTCGGGGTATGTTGAAGGGGTCATCGCCGCGGAGGCGGGCTGTGGTCGCCTGTTGACCATGGTCGAGGAAAAAAGGGATGGCGAGCACGGGTGCCGCGGCACGCGCGTTCAGCCCACATCGTGGAGGAACGAGAGATGAAACGCGCGCCGGCATGCTTCACGTTGGGAGTTGGGGCATTGACACTCGTGCTCGCATCGTCCTCGGTCCTCGCGGGGCCGCGGAGCGAAGACGGGATGTGGGAGATCGCCGACGAAGTCCCGATGTCTCAGTTGCGCGCCGTTCCCTGGGTTCGTCCGAACTATTTCGTCGGGGTGAACTTCGACGCGGAGGTCTTCGAAGCGGTGCTGGCGGATGCGCCGATGGAGTTCACCGACCGCGCCTGGGAGGCGCCGGTCATCATGCAACTGCCGATGCCCGACGGCACGTTCCAGACCTTCGAGGTGTGGGAGTCGCCGGTGATGCACCCCGATCTCGCGGCACAGGTGCCGGGGGTCAAGACGTGGGCGGGGCAGGGGATCGATGATCCCACCGCGACGCTGCGCATGGACATCACGCCGATGGGGTTCCACTCGCAGGTTCTCTCCGCGGGCGGCTCGTTCTACATTGATCCGTTCACCAAGGGTGACACGACGTTCTACGCGGTCTACGAGCGCAACGACCTGCGCGAGCGTGGACTTGACGGCTGGAACTGCCTCGGTGCCGAGCGGCCCTCCGGCCTCCCCATGCTCCAGCGTCGCGGCGCGACCGGGGTTGACCGAACGACTTCGGGCACATTCCTCCAGACGTATCGCACGGCGGTCGCCGCGACGGGCGAGTACACGGCGTTCTTCGGTGGGACGGCGGCCGCCGGGCAGGCGGGCATCGTCACCGCGATCAACCGCGTGACGGGCGTGTACGAGCGCGAAATCGCCGTCCGCCTGACGCTGGTCGCGAACAACATCAACATCGTCTACACCAACGCCGCGACGGACCCGTACACCAACAGCAACGGCGTCACCATGCTGACGGAGAACCAGAACAACATCACCGCGGTCATCGGCTCGGCCAACTACGACATCGGGCATGTCTTCTCGACGGGTGGCGGCGGCGTGGCCTCGCTCGGCGTCGTGTGCGTCAACAGCAGCAAGGCCCGCGGCGTGACGGGGCTTACCTCGCCCCAGGGTGATGCCTTCTATATCGACTACGTCGCCCACGAGATGGGGCACCAGTTCGGCGCGAACCATTCGTTCAACGGCCTCAACGGCTCGTGCGCAGGGGGCAACCGCAGCGCCGGTTCCGCATACGAACCGGGCAGCGGCTCGACCATCATGGCCTACGCCGGCATCTGCGGCGTGGACGACCTTCAGTCCAACTCGAACGACTATTTCATCCATAAGTCGATCGACGACATCGTGGCGTTCACCACCGGAGCGACCGGCGGTTGCCCGGCCAATGTTGCCAACGGCAATACCATCCCGACCGTCAACGCCGGGCCGGATTACACGATTCCCGCGAACACGCCGTTCATGCTTGTCGGAACCGGCGGCGATGCTGACGGCGACTCGATCACTTACTGCTGGGAAGAGCGCGATCTCGGGCCGGCGCAGGGCGCCTCGGGCGGCATCTTCGTCGACAACGGCAGCAGCCCCTTCATCCGATCGTTCCTCCCCACCACCGATCCGGTGCGGATCATTCCCCGCGTCCCGAATCTGCTGGCCAACACGTTTATCAAGGGCGAGCGGCTCCCCGTCACCAATCGGAATGTCAACTTCCGGCTGACGGTCCGGGACAATCGCGCCGGCGGCGGCGGCATCGCCACGGACGACATGGTGGTCACCAGCACCACGTCCGCGGGGCCGTTCGCCGTGACGGCTCCGAACGGCGGCGGGACACTCTCGGGAAGCACGACCGTTACATGGAACGTCACGAACACCAACATCGCGCCGGTCAACTGCGCCAACGTGATGATCGAACTCTCGACCGACGGCGGGAATACGTGGCCGACGGTCCTCCTCGCCAGCACGCCCAACGATGGAAGCGAGATGGTCACGCTCCCGGCGATCACGACCTCCTCCGCGCGGGTTCGAGTCCGCGCCGTCGGGAACATTTTCTTTGATATTTCAAACTCCAACTTCTCGATCACGCCCCCGGCGGGCGCTCCCGGCGCCTTCAGCCTGACTTCGCCCGCCAACGGCGCCACCGGAGTTTCGCTCACCCCGACCCTGACCTGGGGCAGCGCCTCCAGCGCGACCAGCTACGAAGTGACGATTGATACCGATCCCTCCTTCACGCCTCCCTTTGTCTATCAGAACAACACCGCTTCCACGTCGCAGCTCGTGCCCGGCGCGACGCTCTCCAACAGCACCCTGTATTACTGGCGCGTCATCGCCAGCAACGGCTCCGGCTCCACGAACGGCTCGCCCAATCCGGCATCGTTCACCACCGCGCCCCCGCCGGCTCCCGGCGCCTTCTCTCTGACGTCGCCCGCCAACGGCGCGACGAACCAGTCGGTCACGCCGACCCTGGTGTGGACTGCCGCGCCGGGAGCGTCGTCGTACCAGGTCACGATCGATACCGACGCCGGCTTCGCACGGCCCAACACGTTCCAGACCGTGACCGGCTTCACGTCGGTTGTCGTCCCGGCGGCGACGCTCTCCGAGGGAACCCAGTATTTCTGGAGAGTGGTCGCGAGCAACGCCGGCGGCTCGACCAATGGTTCGCCCAATCCGTCCACGTTCACGACCGTCCCGCCGCCCTGCGTCGGAGATGCCGACGGCGACGGAGATCGTGACTTCTCCGACATCACCAGCGTCCTTGCGAACTTCGGCGCGGTCTATCTGCCCTCGCTCATCGGCGCGGGGGACGCCGACCACAACGGCGTCGTCGATTTCTCCGATATCACCTCCGTGCTGGCCAACTTCGGGTCCCCGTGCTGAAGCATCAGTATCGGGGTCGGCCGGGACGGCGCACCGAGCATGTCCGACATAGCATGACGCGACAAAGGAGACCGTCTCGACCATGACCGTTCATCACTCCCTTGCCGTCGTGCTGCTGTTTGTCGCCGGATCGGCCTCCGCGCAGTTGATCACCGAGCCGATCCGCACCGAGGAGGGACTCGAGTTCCCGGAAGGTGCCGCGATCCCGCGGTCGATGACGCGGACGGAGCGTGAGTGGGTGGCCGACCATCCGCTCACGGTTTCGCGCGGCACCACTCCGCCGCCCGCCTTCCTTTCCGACGTGCGATGCCCCGGCGAGTACGAGCCGATGCAGGGGATCATCTTCGCGTGGGAACCCTTCGGCAGCGTCGCTCCGATCCTCTCGTCGATGGTCAAGGAGGTCACCACCACGGGCAACGCCGAGGCGTACATCATGGTGGACACCACGAGCGAGCAATCGAGCGTGGCTACCACCCTGACTTCGGCGGGCGCGAACATGAGCCGCGTGAAGTTCTATGTCGTCACAACCGACACCATCTGGATCCGCGACTACGGCCCTCGATACATCTACGAGGGCAACGTCCGATCCATCGTCGATCACACCTACAACCGACCGCGTCCGAATGATGATCTCCAGCCGCAGTTCTGGGCGACGCAGAAGAAGCAGACGCTGTACGAGATCCCGCTGGTCCACGGCGGGGGCAACTATCACCTCAGCGGGCTGATGCCCTCCTGGGCCACGCGCCTCATCGCCAACGAGAATCCCTCGCTGACGGAATCGCAGATTATCTCGTATTGGCACAACTACCAGAATGTCAACACGACGCTGACGAATCCTTTCCCGACGTCGATCGACTCGACGCAGCACATCGACATGTGGATGCAGATCATCGGCGACATGCAGGTGATGATCTCGGATTGGCCGAGCAACAGCGGTTCAACGCAAGATGTCATCTGCGACTCCACCGCGTCGGCGATGGCCGGCGCCGGGTGGACCGTGACGCGCGTCCCCGCGTTCAGCGTGGGTGGGGTTCACTACACCTACACCAATGTCGTGATGTGCAACAACCTGGTCCTTGTGCCCTCGTACACGAACGCCACGGTGGCCCCCTCGAACGCGCCGGCGCTCGCGACCTGGCAGGCGGCGCTGCCCTCCAAGATCATCGTGCAGGTGCCCTGCCAGGCGATCGTCACCTCCGCGGGGGTCATGCACTGCATCGTCATGCATGTCCCGGCGCACCTCGGCGGCGCGAACCCGACCGCGTACCTGCGCACGCTGCGCGGGCCGGAAACGCTCACGCCCGGAACAAATGTCGATATTCGCTGGAGCACCGACGACGATGTCAGCGTGAGCAACGTTGACATCGAACTCTCGCTCGACGGCGGGGCCACCTGGCCCGTGGTGATTGCCGCTGCCACCGCCGACGACGGGCACTTTTCATGGACCGTGCCCGCTCTCTACACCACGCAGGGGCGCGTCCGCGTCGTGGCGCGCGACGGCGTGGGAAATACCGGCTCGGATGCGAGCCGCGCCGATCTCTTCATCAACGCCCCGCCTCCGCCCTGCGTCGGCGATGCCGACGGCAGCGGCGCCGTGGACTTTGCCGACATCACCTCGGTGCTGGCGAACTACGGGACCATCGGCGCCCCATTCCATCCGGGCGATGCCGACGGAAGCGGCGTCGTCGATTTCGGGGATATCACGGCCGTCCTCGCAAACTGGGGAGACAACTGCTAGTCCGCCTCGGCCTCGAATGCTGCCGATCCGCCGGACATTCTCCGAAAATCGGAACCATTTCAGTAAGTTCATCGGTCGAGTCGATTGCACTTACCTGATTGCATCGTAGATTTGGATCGTGGAGAAATTGAAGCGGGGGGCTGTAGGCCAGGACGCCAGGCAACGCTTCAGTGGGAGATCGTCGATCATGCAGACAAGTGTTAGGCGGTTCTGTTTGGCCGCGCTGGTTGTGGGCTGTTCCTCGCTCGCGTCGTCCTCGGCCTCGGCAGACCTGCCTATTGGCTTGAATATCGACATCGACTTCAACTTCCCGGGCGATCCGGGGAGCGGGCCGCCGTCGGCGGGTTACGGCGCCGCCGCGGCGCAGCCGGGCACGTGGGCGACCGTTTCCTTCGGCAGCGGGCCGTTTTCGATCACGAATCTGTCTGGCGCACCGTCCGGGGTGACGCTCACCCGCAGCATCATCCCGCCCGGTTCGACGATCGATCTCGGCGCGACGGGCGACTACGCCCGGCTCGTCTATGACGCCGACCGGATCGACTCGACGCTTACCTACACGTTCGAGGGGCTGCCGGCCGGCCAGTATGCCGTGTACACGTACGCGGCGGCTCCATCGTTCGGCACGGTCGCAACTCGGATCACGATCAATGGTGTTGCGCAACTCATCGCAGCAGCGCCGACGGACGGCACCTTCGCCGAGGGCTTCTCGCACGCGCGGCACGTGGTCACGCACGCCGGCGGGCCGCTGAACATTCTCGCCGCCAAGGCGAGCATCAACGGCGTGGTCAATGGATTTCAGTTTGTACCCATCCTGCCGCCGCCGCCCTCCGCTTTCACGCTGATTTCGCCCGGCAACGGGTCCACGGGCCACGGGCTGACCCCTACGCTCGCCTGGAATACTTCGGCCAACGCCGCGTCCTACACCGTGACCGTCGATACCGACGCCGCGTTCGCTCCGCCCGCTGTCTTTGAAACCACAACGACATCGACCTCCGTCCAGGTTTCGAGCGGACTGCTGACGGAGGGCACGCAATACTTCTGGAGAGTCCTTGCGACCAACGCGGTCGGCTCGGCGACCGCGACACCGTTCCCCGCAACGTTCACGACCGCGGCGACGCCGCCTCCGCCTCCGCCCACGCCTTTTGGACTCAATATCGACGTGGATTTCAACGATTTCGGGCAGCCGCACGCGGGTGTTCCGTCGTCATCCTGGGCGGCGGCGGGCGGACAGCCCGGCTCGTGGGCGTCGGTGGGATTCGGGCCGGGGCCGTTCAATCTCGTCGGGCTGAACGGCGTGCCCTCCGGCGCGCAGATCGCTCGGAGCAGCGCTTCGCCGGGATTCACCTTCGACCTCGGCTCCTCGGGCAACTACGCCAAACTCGTGTACGACGCCGATCGTATCGACGGCCCCGGCTCGTACACGATCACGGGGCTGCCGGCCGGCAGTTACATCGTCTACACCTATGCCGCGGCGCCGTCGTTCAGCACGATCGCCACCCGCGTGACGATCAACGGCTCCCAGCAGGTGATCGCCGATGCGCCGATTGACAACACCTTCGCGGAAGGTCGATCGCACGCTCGGCATGCCCTGTTCCATCCCGGCGGCCCGCTGGTGATCGCCGTCGATAAGGCGAGCATCAACGGCGCGATCAACGGCTTCCAGATTGTTCCCGTGCTCGCTCCCGCGGCGGTCATCACTTCCCCGAACACATGCACGCAGCGAACCGGAGAGATCATCGTCGCCGGCACGGCGAACGGCCCGGGATTGACCGGCTGGACGCTCGAGTACACGGGCGGCGACTCGAGCACCTGGGTGCCGATCACCTCCTCGGCGACGGGTGTGGTCAACGGAACGCTTGCGCGATGGGACACGACGGGCTTCAGGCCCTGCGCCTACACGCTTCGACTGCGGGTGACCACCTCTTCGACAAGCGTCGAGACGATGCGCTCGCTCATTGTCGCGCTCTCCGGCGACGTGGACCTTGACGGCAACGTGGATTTCGACGATCTCTCGCAACTGCTCACAAACTTCAACATGATCGGGCCGTGATCCGGGGGCGGATCAGATCATCTCGCCGATCGTTCGTTGAAATGTGACGCCCCGCTCGGGCGGAAACCTTGCCAGCCCTTCCGCTCGCAAGGCCGGGGCGTGCCGCTCGATGTACCGCGCGAGCGACTCGCGGCTCGGGAAGACGTACCGCACCTCCACGGCCATGGACTGATCAGGCGTCTCGCGGTCGATCACGACGATCGAGGCCGTTTCGGCTCCGCCCGCGATGACCCGGGCGATGTGCCCGCCCTGGAGCCACGCGACATACTCGTCGCGTACGGATTCGTGGTTGAACCGCGCGATCACCGTGTACGCCGTTCGTGTCATGGCGCGAGCATACGCCCCGCTCGGCGAAAGAAAAAGGGCCGCCTCCGAACATCGGAGGCGGCCCCGGGATAGCCGGTCGATTCATCGTTCAACGGCGACGCCGGCCGGCCGCGAACACGCTGACCAGAGCCAGCGCCATCGCCCCGGGCGTCGGGATGGTGTTGTATCGCACCGCGAGCGCGAAAGGCTCGTTCATCACCCCCGCGGCGAGACTGAAGACCTCGACGTTCAGGCGGTAGATCGTGTTGGGGCCGAAACTGCCCAGCCCCTCCTTGAAGATGTGCTCCGTGCTGTCGACGGTGCTCACCGAAGAAAGGATGTTCAGCCACGACATGCCGTTGTCGGTCGAATACTGGAAGCGGAGGTCAAGGTCGGAAAGCCCGGGCGCCGCGGCGGTTTCATCCGTCACGTGACGATCCCAGCAGAGTGTCGCCGTCATCGAGGTGATCCAGTGTCCCGCGGGAAGCACAAAGTCCG
>JAEUIV010000005.1 GCA_016795005.1 Phycisphaerae bacterium | reverse complement strand
CAGCAAACTCTCGGCGGGACTGCGGGACGCCCGGGACAAGCGGGCGGCGAATCCCACCGAACTCCAGGCCTCGCTTCAGCGGTACAACGTTGAGGACATGGCGGCGAACGCCGTGACGCAGTATCTGACGTTTGAGCCTTCGCTCTGGCGTCTGAACGTCGAGGTGGTGTACCCGGACCACGTAAACCGGTATACGCTGCTGGCGGAGAAGCGGAACAACATGACGGAACTCCACGAATGGAGGCCCGTCGGAGACGCCGAGGCGGAGAGCCTCTTCGGCGACGCGATGACCCCCGCACCGGGTGGCGTCCCTGGGCGTTTTTGACCGAAGAAGCATTGGAAATGACGAGCGGCAGCAGTCCCATCCCGACCAAAGGCCCCGTGATGCCCGCCCTGGCGATCTCGGCGTTGGTATTGGCGGTCCTGGTGTGGATTGTCCCCCTTCCGATTCTGCGGGCGCCTCAGCCTCCTCCTCCGCCGCCGGAGCCGGTTGTGGAAACTCCAAAGCCTGCCGTGGAAGCGCCCAAGGCACGGGTAGAAGAATGGGTGACACTGGCGTCGTCGCTCGAAGGATTGCGTGAGAAGGCGCCGGAATCGCCGGCGCCCGACCCCGCGGCGACCAAGATGGCCGAGGCGCCGGTCACGCCGATTCAGACGGTCTCGCCCCTGGGGTGGCAGTTCAAGGGAACGATCGACGGCCCCGGGAGCAGCGCGGCGCTCGTCACGCTGGCGGACGGGCGGTCCAGATTTGTGTTCGTGGGTCAGCACCTGCCTGATCCTTCCAATCCGGAGGGGCCTTGGATCGTGATCCGGGAAATTGCCTCCGATCACATGGTGGTGTCTCGGGGGGAGACCGAAGAGTCGCTCCCATTGCAGAAGCCTGAACTCGCGAACCCGTTGAGTGGTCGTGTGTCGGCTTCGGGGATGGGGAGGTAGCCCGGCGTGCCCGTGCTGTGTGATATCCAGGCTGATCTGGGGAAGGCGCGGCTTCTGGGCGACGCGACCGGTGAATGGTCGGCGGTGCCGCAGATCGGCGACCAGAAACCCGACGTCGAGATGCTGCGCGCGCGCGCGTCGCAGGCGGCTGACTGGGCCGCCGGGGTGCTGGGTTCCAAGCGGCGGGTGTCGCTGGTCTGCATCGACACGGACGGCTCGACGTGCCTCTGGCTCCGTTCGCCGAATGATGAGCAGCCGGTGCTCGCGGCGACGTTGCGGAACGTGACGCAGGACTGGGGAGACTCGATCGCCGCGGGTTCGGTCCAGCGCCTGGTGGAATCGGCGCCCCTGGATCCCTCCGGGTCAGGCGGGTTGTTGAAGGCCTTGCGGAGGCCCGTCGGGCAGAAGGGTGCGGCCACGGCCGCGCCTCATGGAAGCCCCGTGCTCACGGCGCCGCTGGCGCTGGTCCGGCTGTTCCTGGATGATCTGGACGCGCGCGGCGTGCGCGTGGAGGCGGTGTCCTCGCTGTGGCATGCGATGGCGGCGGCGTGGAGCACCGGGAGCGACCGCGAGGTGACGGCGGTGCTCGTCAACGAGCCTGGAGTTCGGACCGAGTGGTGCTGGGGGCGTGGGGGCGGGCTGATCGTGGGGGGGACGATCCTCGACGAGCGCAGCGGCGAGGCGGCGCCCGAGGAATCCGTTCCGAGCGATCCCGCCGAGCGGGCCGCGGGGAGGCTGGCGCTCGACTGGCTGACGTGGTCGGCGCATCTGAATGTTTCTCCGTCTTCGATCGTGGTGGTCGGCGAGGGCAGCGAAGCGCTGCACGCCAAGATCGCGGAGCGCTGGCCCGCGATCCCGGTTCGGATTGAGCCGGTCGCCGACCCGATCGCGGTGACGATGAACAAGGCGTCGGCGGCGCCGGCGGCGGAAGCGGACCCGCGCCGATGCCTGGTGAGCCTGACGCAGAGGCCCACGCGGGCGCGTCGGTCGCAGTATCTCTGGGCGGCGGCGGCGCTGGTGTGCCTCGCCGGCGCGGTGGCGGCGCTGGGGTACCGGATGATGAAGGCGAGCGCCGAGGTGCGCGCGCTGGCGGTGCAGGCGAGCGCGGAGTCGCGCGCGCTGGTCGAGTCACTCGGTGATCCGTCGCTGCTTCAATCGCCGAACCTCGTGAAGGCGCTGGAATCCAAGGCGTTGATGATGCGTTCGCAGGAGCCTCCGAAGGGGCCGCCCGCGCCGAAGCCGATCTACGAGGAAATCAAGCGATTGGGCGAGGTTCTCGCGCGGTTCGAGGGCGTGCGGATGGTGCAGTTGTCGATCGACATCCGCACGCCGATCACGCTGCAACTGAGCGTGCCCGATCGACGGACGGGTGAAGAAGTCCGGCTGGCGCTCGCGCAGAACCCGGGGTCGTTGAAATGGACCGAGTCTCCCGGCGCCGGAACGGACCAGGTGGTCAGGCTCTCGGGGGTGTGGGACAAGTAACAGGATCGGATGCATGGCGTTGAAACCGGCACAGATCGAGGCTCAACTGACGGCGCTTGCCTCGGCCGCCGACCGCGCCAACCGTCCGGCGTCGATGCTGACGTTCCCAGCCGTGCTGCTGGTGGTGGCGCTGCTCTACAGCGCGTGGTCGTTCCGCGGACTGGCGTCGTCCCGGTCGATGGCGACGGCGATGCAGAATCAAGGGGCCAGGGTGGCGGGGTTGATCGCCGAGATCAAGGGGAGGCAGAAGGAGAGCATCGACCTCGCTTCGATCTACCCGCCCGCGCCGTTCCTCGGTTCACAGGTCGGCGACGAGACGTGGAAAAGCCCCGAGCGTGGTTTTCGTGAGCCGCCCACGGTGAGCCAGCCCACGTCGGCCCGGGTGGACAATGCGTCGCTGATCTCGCGGAGTGACGTGACGGTGACGGTGAACAACGAGGAGATTGAGGCGATCTTCCGGGCGGCCGACGCCACGCTGAACCATCCTTATCTGAAGGATCGAGCGTTTGTTTCGCAGGCGCAGCTGACCCCCCTGGGGACGGGGTGGCGTGCAACTTTCCGCTTCTCCGTGTATGAAAAGAAGTAGGACTCGTCGCAAGGAGATACCCGAGTGAATCAGCCGACGGGCCGGAGCGCCCGGAACACAGCAAGGCGGACGGCGCACCTGGTCGCGTGGATGGCGATCGCGTCGGCGATGTGCTTCGCGGGCGGGTGCTCGAAGAAGATCTCGGTCGGTCTTCCGCCGGGGCTGGCGGAGGACGAGGCGCGTCGCCTGAATGTCGCGCGTCAACTCGCGAGCGAGGCCCAGAGCATCAAGGACCCCTCGCGCGCCGCGGAAAAATACAAGGACGCCGTGCGCGAGTACCGGGAGTTTCCGTCCGCGTGGACGAACCTCGGGGTGCTGATGATGAACGATCAGCAGTATCTTCAGGCGGCGGAGGCGTTCAACACCGCGGCGGAGCTTGACGCGACCGATCCCCGTCCGCTCTACAACCTGGGCCTGCTCTACGACCGGCGCGGGTACCTCCGCGAGGCGCGAAGTTATTACGAGAAGGCGCTCGACCGTGACGACAACTTTCTGCCGGCGCTCCGGGGGGTGATCCGCGCTGACAGCCTGCTGAGCGAGGGGTCGTCCCAGACGCTTCGATGGCTTGAGCGTGCGCTGATGCTCGAGCAGGACCGGAAGTGGCAGGAGTGGATGCGCCTCCAGAAGGCGCGCATCGAGAGCCTCCCCGCGGTGCGGGCGCACGAGCAGTTCTAGGACCGACCGCCTTCCGTGCGTGCCGGCGGACCTATCAAACGGCGAACGACCGGCTTGAATCGGGCAATTCCGGCCGATCTCTTTGACTGAGGCCCAAGCGTCGTCCATGATCCATGCCGGCGACCGCCCGTTCGGGCGCGGCTGCGCCGTTCCCGCTGTCTCCGCGCGCCGCCGCGCTTTTTTCTGAGAGAGAACATCGAAATGACCAAGCGACCCGTTTCCTCCGTTGTCCTGATCGCGCTCGTCGCGGGGTCGATTTCGCCGGCGCGGGGACAGGACAGCGTGTCGGTGATCCCCGGCAACAGCGATGCGATGGTGGTGTATGACGAAGTCGCCGTGAACCGGTACGTCGTCGATACGGTTCCGCTGGTTTCCTCGTGGGGAGGGGCGTTCCGGATCGCGCCGCTGATGAAAGCGCACGCCGACGTGGACCCGCTGTTCAACACGCAGGCGCTGGGTTCCGTGGCGATGAGCGCGGACCAGCTGACGAATCTCACGTTTGTCTCGACGCCTTACCTGGTGTGGAACAGCGCCGGTCCCGGCCTGAGTTCCGAATCAAACACCCTGCCGCTGTCGGTCAACGTGGCCGCCTTTACCCGGCAGTTCGGCGTCGGGTTTTCCGACTTTGCGACGGTGGAGACGAACGCGGTCGGCGCGCTGATCGGGCAGACCGCCGCCGAGCCGAACCGATTCTGGGTGACGCGCACAGCGGCGGCGATCAGCCGGACCGAACCGATGGCCCCGAACACTTCGACGATCACGCTGGGGGCGATCGACGCTTCGGGCAATCTGTACGTTCGAGCCGACAACTTTGCGAGCGGCGGCGCGCAGGTCGTGGGCGAGAACATTGTGCGCATCAGCCTGCCGGGGCGGAACGCGTTTACGAACACCCTGTTCTTCAACGGGACGATCAATCGCGGGGATCAGACGTCGGCGACCTTCTTCCTCATGAACGCCGGCACGACGACGGTGAGCACGCCCTCGGCGATCCCGGCGAGCCTGGGGAGCGCTACGGCGTTGATCCTCGACCTTGCGAACGGCTACCGGAACGGCGGCGGGGCCGGCGTTTCCTCGCATATCGCCTCGGGCCTCGGGTTTCATCGCGGCAATCCCTCGTTCTCGACGGTCAACGCGATGGGCGGCGTCGGCACGGTCGCCTCTCTTGCGCGGACGCCCGCCGGGGTGCGCACGGACAGCCTGAACCTCTTTGCCGTGAGTTCCTCGGGCGCGGTCGTCGCGACGCGGGGGGCGACCCTCCCGACGGGCATCGGCGACGGGCAGGGATTCACGGCCAATCTCGCGTCGAACGCGGAGTTCCGGCAGTACCTCAGCCAGACTGTCTTCCGCGGCGGCAACGGACAGGTCGCCGTCGGCCTCGATCCCTTGACGGGCACGTTCATCGCCGCGGCGACGGCGACCGACCCGACGGCCGGCGAGTTCATCGCGGTGGCGCGATTCGGCGCGTCGGTCACGTGGACGGTCGCGGCGTTCGAGGGCAAGGCGGTGCTTGACGGTCCGACGGGCGCCTCGATCGGCACGATCGCCAACGGCTCCCCCGTGGCGTTCTCCGCGCCGGGGGCCGACCTCTCGGGGAACATCTATTTCGTCGCGGCCTACCAGCCCAACGTCGGGCCTCAGGGCACGGCGCTCATCAAGGCGGTCAACACCGCGTCGGGCTATCGGCTTGAGCGCATCCTCGCCAGCGGGCAGTCGTTCGTCGGCGCGAACTCGACGCGCCCGTACACGATCGACCGGCTGACGCTCGGCGATTCGGACTCCGTCGCCTCGGGGACGTTCTTCTCTTCGAGCGTGCTTCAGCCGTTGATGCCGGGCGAGAATCCCACGAACGCCGCGGATCCGCGGGCCGCGGGCGGCCTGATCGTGAATGCCCAGATGACGTACAACAACGCGGGCACTCCCGAGTCCTACCAGGCCGTGATGCTGATCGCGCCGCAGATCGCGGCGCCGCCCACGCTTTGCACCGGTGACGCCAACGGCGACAACATGGTTTCGTTCGCCGACGTGACGAGCGTGCTCGCGAACTTCGGCAACACGTACACGCCCGGCGTCGGCGGGCCGGGGGACGCGAACTTCGACGGTGTCGTGAACTTCAACGATGTCACCACGGTGCTGGCGCACTTCGGCAAGGTCTGTGAAACACTCTGAATTGTGGCTCGATTGACCGGTGGGTAGACTCCCGACCCGATGCTGGGGCGTGGAGCCATCCACACGCGGGCCGCGTTCACGATCACGGAACTCCTCGTGGTCTCGGCGGTGCTCGCCCTGCTGACGGGGCTGCTGCTTCCGTCGCTTTCGGGCGCAAGAAGTGCGGCGAGGCAGTCCGCGTGTGCCGCGATGCAGAAGCAACTGGTCGGCGGGCTTCTCAAGTACGCGGCGGACCAGGACGAGTGGGTTCCCGGCTACAACACGTCGGGGCGCTCGCTCTGGCCCTCGGCGAGCGAACGGGCGATCGGCGCGCTCTCGCGCCATTCCGAAGCGCCGGTGCAGATCAACGATTGGATCAGCCCGGCGCTCGCGGGGAATCCGCTGCCGACGGATCGGCACGAGCGTTTCTACTGGCTCCTTGAGCAGATGAGTTGTCCGTGCATGGAGCTCCGCGCGCCGATCTGGTTCGGCGGGGCGGGGGGCGACCGCGGTGGTCTTGACATGCTCGAGTGGATGGAGGAGCGGGGGCGCGAGCCGGCGCGCGGCGTGTCGTACCTGATGCCGACGAACTTTCAACTCTACGGCGGGCCGCGCGTGCCGCGCGACCCGATCATCACGCAGCATTCTTCAACGAAACTCCAGGAACTGGCGCGCGTGTGCCGCCTGCGAGGGGACTATCGGCCTCGCGTCGATTCGGTCGGCGCCGCTTCACGAAAAATTGCCGTCGCGGACGGGTTCCGTTATCTGGGGCTGCGCGTGATCGACTTTGATGCGTCGTATACGCACGCGAACTGGGGGTCATTCAGCGAGAGATCGGCGTGCGACATCGAGAGCCGGTCGTGGGGCCGGACGGGCGGCGGCGGGACGGGGTTCAACCTCTCGGTGGTGTACCGCCACACGGGACGGATCAACGCGGCGATGTGGGACGGTCACGTTGAACCCCTGGGAATGCGAGCCTCACGCGACCCCGGGCTGTGGGCGCCTTCGGGGTCGATGTTGATGCCCGCGGTGGCGCTTGATCCCGATTCGAAGGGGTTCGGCGTCGACCCGACCGACCCGATGCGGAACCGCATTCACTGAGCCGGACGTGTCGAAATCCTGTCGGGTTGGGGCCGACGGTTGCCCGCGATCGAAAGGCTGCACGCGGTCCGAGGGGCGGAAAAAACGCGAGCACGAGGTTCTTCTCTTGTATGCCGCCGACCCGCCCGGTACCCTTTCGGCGTCTGATCCGGCCGGCGTCCCGCGTTTCACACGGGCGCGGCCGGGGTTGAAACGGGACCGCTGCATGAACTGGAACTGGGTGAAATACGCCGTGCTCGCGATCGCCCCGCTGGTGCTCATCTGGGGGGTGTACACGTTCATATCATCCAGCGGCAACCCCATCCCCGGGGCGCTGGAATACGTGGACGTGATGAGCGGCGAAGTGGTCAATCTGAACTCGAACAAGATCAAGTCGATCCCGGCTCGGAACTCGAAGGGGGAGCGCGTGCTGCTGCCCCTGGAACGCCGCGACGGTAGGATTTACGTGCAGGACCGTTACAAGGATGCCCTCGACTCGATGAAGGGTGATGCCCGGCTGAAGGTTGATATCGAGACTCTTGAAGTGAAGGGAGCGAAGTAGTTCAATGATCCCGATCCATGCCCCAACGCCGCGTGTCGCTCGCTGCACGCGTTTCCCCTCTCGCGGCTTCACTCTGATCGAACTGCTCGTCGTGGTGGCGATCATCGCGATCCTGATCGGGATCCTGCTGCCGGCGCTGGGGAAGGCGCGTGAGACAGCGTGGCAAGCGGGAAGCGGCAGCATGCAGCGACAGTTGGTCGTCGGTATCCTCGCGTATGCTGCGGACAACAACGACTGGATTGTGGGTCTCAACACGAGCGGATTGTCTTTGTTTTATCGCGGGGGCAGTGCAAACTCGATTCCCGAAGATCGAGTTACCTGGCAGAACAGCCGTGCAAACGCTCCGGTGCAGGCGTATGACTGGATCAGCCCATGCGTCGGAGCGGACAGCGGCCTGCCGCTCGATCGTGAGCATCGTTTTTTTCAGATTCTGGAGCAGTTTTCAGACCCAGCGATGAAACAACGTACTCCGGTCTTCACGGCTGGGCCACGTGGCAACGCCGAGATGGCCCAATGGATCGATGAAAACTCGACCGAACCGGCCCATGGCGTGTCTTTTCTCATGCCCATTCGGTTCCAGTTATTTGGCGGCACGGACCAACTCGGCGCGAATGGCAGGCCCATCCGCGTCGGCGATGCGAGTTGGGGAGGCTTGACGACGACCGTTGCAATGCCCACGGCATTTGTACCAAAGGTATCGAACGTAGGCTCTCAGTCTCGGAAGATTGCGATCGCGGACGGTTTTCGCTATCTCCGTGTCGGCGGCGCCGGCTTTGCCCTCGACTTTGATGCTAGTAACTCCGGCACCACCTGGGGTTCATTCACCGATGATTCGCCGATGGCGAAGGACTGCAAGTCGTGGGGTGTCCGAGGCGACGAAGGACCATCAGCCGAGAGCACGACTCTCCAATTGTCATACCGTCATGGCGGTCGAATGGACGCTTGCATGTGGGATGGGCACGTGCAGTTGCTCAAGAAAACTGAATCAAAGAATCCGGTTTTCTGGACCCCCAGCAGGTCGATCTACAAGCATGGGGCGGGCACCGATCCCGAGTGTGCACAGTTTGGGTACGATCCACGCAATCCGTTGCGGACGACGATTGAATAGACTCGACGCTGATCGTCCCTGATTTCAGATGCGAGGCATCGTGCGTGCACCAAGGAGGTTCTCGTTAAGATTCGAGCGCTCATCGCCTTCATCCTTTTTCTTTGCGTTGCATCAACTTCGAGGCCGCAGTGCTATCCCGGCGAGTTCCCTTCACATACGACGGTTGAGGTCCGGTTGAACTTGGCGGGTAACACGTTTACTTCGAATCAGGCCGTCGGCCCGACGCGGGCGATCGGCATCGCCTCGGTGGATTGCGATGTACTTTGTTCCGCGGAGATCCCCGAGTGCGACGGAGACATTTATAATATTAACGGATATGATATCATTATCGGAATTGGCAGCAGCGCCTTCAACGAGACCGCTGCGGCGGATAACTCGGCGGATGCTTGCGGCAACGAGCGTGTTGATTCTCTCGGACTCTGCAACGAGGTGTCTGCGAGCGCCAATGCCAATCTCGGGTCCTTCGACGAGGTCCGCTGCAAGGTGTTCGTGGGAAACTACAACTGTGTGGGAGAAGGTTGCGCCTGTCCTCCTTCGAGCGGAAACGCCGCTTGTGACATGCTCAACATCACGTACGCTGCGTATCGCTTCACATCCAATCAGTACTCGAGTTCGCACATACTCGTCGCTTGCGCTGCGCCGCCCGGCAACTCAACTCC
>JAEUIV010000078.1 GCA_016795005.1 Phycisphaerae bacterium | reverse complement strand
AAAATACGCGGACCGCATGATCGACCGCGTCCATCCCTACGAAATCGCCTCCAAGGCGGAGAACAAGAACTGGCGATCGTCGATCGGACTCATGATGGGAGCCTTCGCCATCGACCTGCACGATGAGCAGGTCGAAGCATGGAAGGCCATACAGCACGCCCGCGCCCTCGGCGCGTCCGAAGAATCCGTCCACCGCCTTGAACAAATGTTCTACGCCTGGCCCGAGCACACGATGAAGGACGGATCCCGCCTCCCCTTCACCGAAGCAAACTACAAGGCCATCCGCGCCGATTGGCGGGACGCCGAAAAAGACGGCCGCATGACCGCCATCCGGCTCGCATACACCGCGTTCTTCCGCAACCAGTACAAGCAGATCGTCACCCAAGCGTCCGAACCTCTCTGAACACGCCCGCTCACGCGATCCCGCGCCCCGCCGCGACATACCGCAATCCGCGTCGAAACCAGGAGACCGTCCAGCCAAGCGCGCGCACGAAGACAAGGCCTCCCTCGAACATCTCCCCACCCGGAGCACACCAGATTCGGAGTCAACCCGTGCCGCACGAAGCCCCCCCTCTCACCAAAATCCTCGCCACGCTCGGCCCGGCCACGGACGACCGCCGCGTCCTCCTCAAACTCGTCGAGCATGGCGCCGCACTCTTCCGCCTGAACTTCTCGCACGGCGGAATCGAAGAACACGCACGACGACTCGCCCTCGTCCGCTCCGTCGCGGACGAAACCAAGAAACCCCTCGCCGTCCTCGGCGATCTGCCCGGACCGAAGATCCGCATCGCCAAGGTGCCCGCCGTTCACGAGGGCATCGGCATACGGCTCGAAGCAGGACAGGACGTACTCATCCGGGGCAACCTCATCGAGAGCAAACCCGCAAGCCCCGAGACCGGCGGCCTGCCCGTCCTCGCCTGCAACTACAAGAAACTCGCCGCCGAAGTGGACCCGGGACACCGGGTCCTCATCAACGACGGCGCCGTGCGCATGCTCACCGTCGTCTCCGACGGCGAGCAACTCCTCTGCCGGGTCACCACCGGCGGAATGATCATCAGCGGAAAAGGCCTCAACCTGCCCGACTCCGAACTTTCGATCCCCGCCACCACGGAAAAGGACCTCCTGCTCGCCGCATGGGCCGTCGAAAACGGACTCGACTACCTCGCCCTCTCGTTCGTCCGAAAGCCCGATGAACTCCGCGCCATCAACGAATGCCTCCACCGCGCCTGCTCGATCGTCCCCAACGCCGGGAACGTCTCGGACATCCCCGTCATCGCCAAGATCGAAACCCCGCAGGCCGTGAAGAACATCGACGCGATCCTCGCGGAAGCCGACGGCATCATGGTCGCCCGCGGCGACCTCGGAGTGGAAATGGAGATCGCACGCGTCCCCGTCATCCAGAAACTCCTCATGCGCAAGGCAAACGAGTTCGGCAAGCCCTGCATCGTCGCCACCCAGATGCTCGAATCGATGATCGAAAACTCGAACCCCACCCGGGCCGAAGTCAGCGACATCGCCAACGCAATTTACGACGGAGCCGACGCCATCATGCTCTCGGGAGAGACCGCCGTCGGAAAATACCCCGTCCTCGCCGTCGAGATGATGCGCCGAGTCGCCCTCGCGACCGAGGAATCACTCCGCGATCAGAACCAGGAGCCGAAGCCGCCCGCAAGGCTCCGCGAAGCACGGGAACGCATCCCCGCCGTCGCCCACGGCGCCTGGCACATGGCGCAGGACGTCGGCGCCGTTCTCGCCGTCGTCTGGTCGCAGGACGGACAGGCCGCGCGATACCTCTCACGCATCGGTTTCCGAATGCCGATCCTTGCTTTCTCGACCTCCCCCGCCGCCGTCAGGCGAATGTCGCTCTTCTTCGCCGTTCGACCCGTCCTCGTCGCCCAGGTGCCGCAGCACCGATCAGATTTCGCGCGGATCGCCGACTGGCACATCATCGAAAACGCCCTCGCGGAAAAAGGACAGC
The DNA here is from genome assembly GCA_016795005.1 of Phycisphaerae bacterium. Lineage (GTDB taxonomy): Bacteria > Planctomycetota > Phycisphaerae > Phycisphaerales > UBA1924 > JAEUIV01. Next base: position 2,963 of record JAEUIV010000078.1, on the reverse strand, counting down.
CGATCGTCCTGCTCGGCGGAAAGCCCTTCGATGAGCCGGGCGCGACGAACACCGCCGCCATACGCTTCGTCGGAGAACTCGCGGGAAGCGAATAAGACCGCCAGTCGCTCGACACCCCAATGCGAAGAACGCTCACCGTGATCCCGCAACCACCCGCCGACTCCGACCTCGCCCCGCTCCGCATCATCGCGCGGGGATCAACCTGGGTCGTGGCCGACAAGCCCGCGGGCCTGCTGTCCGTCCCGGGAAAAGGAGACGATCCACGGAAGAGAGACTGCGTCGCCGCGCGCGTCGCCGCGATGTTCCCCGACGCCGCAGGACCGCTGATCGTCCATCGGCTCGACATGGATACCTCCGGCCTCATCGTCCTGGGTCTCACCCCGCAGGCCCAGCGAGCGCTCTCGAAGCAGTTCGAAGAACGAAGCGTCACCAAGCGCTACACCGCGCTCCTCGACGGAATCGTCGAACACGCACGCGAAGGGGAAGTCCGCCTCCCCATCCGCCTCGACCCCGCCAATCGACCGTGGCAGATCGTCGATGCGATCCACGGCCGCGACTCGATCACTCAATGGCGCGTCACCGCTCACGAAATCGACCGCACCCGCGTCGAGTTCGCCCCCGTCACCGGGCGGGCGCACCAACTCCGAGTCCACGCCGCGACCAGCATCGCCTGCGGCGGAATCGGACACTGCATCCTCGGAGACGTCCTCTACGGCAGCAACTACCGCCGACCGGGCGAACTCGGACGACTCGCCCCCGCCGACCGCATGATGCTCCACGCCTCATACCTCGCCTTCAACGATCCAACCTCCGGCCAGAGGATCGAAACAACGAGCCTTGCCGCGTTCTGACCGGCAACCCCGCGCGCCGGCCCCGCAACACGCTGAACTCCGCCGGGAATCCCGTCGAAACACCAGATCATGCCCCCAGTTACCCTTCAGGCCCGAAAACAACGACCCGATCCCATGTCAACCTCCTACCCGCTCAACAAGATCAAGGTCGTACTCCTCGAGAACATCCACCCGCGCGCCGTGGAACTCCTCGAAGAGCAGGGCTTCACCGTCGAACAGCACGCCAAGGCCCTCTCGGGCAGGGAACTCCGCGCCGCCGCCGCGGACGCCTCGCTCGTCGGCATCCGCTCCAAGACGCAACTCACACCCGAGTTCTTCGAGAACACGCCACGACTGTGGGCCGTCGGCTGCTTCTGCATCGGCACAAACCAGGTGGACCTCCACGCCGCCGCCGAGCGCGGCGTCGCCGTCTTCAATGCCCCATTCTCGAACACACGCTCCGTCGCCGAAGTCACCATCGCCGAGATCATCGCACTCAACCGCGGCCTCTTCGCCCGATCAGTCCAGATGCACCGCGGTGAGTGGATCAAGTCCGCCTCGGGGTTCCACGAAGTCCGCGGTCGAACCCTTGGCCTCATCGGCTACGGCCGCATCGGCTCGCAGGTCAGCGTCCTCGCCGAATCGCTCGGCATGCGCGTCATCTACTTCGACACCGCCGACCGGCTCCCGCTCGGAAACGCCGTCGCCGTCAGGAGACTCGAAGACCTCCTCTCCGCCGCCGACGTCGTCTCGCTCCACGTGCCGAGCACCCCGCAGACCCGCGGCATGATCGGCACGCGAGAACTCGCCCTCATGCGAAAGGACGCCTCCCTCATCAACAACGCACGGGGCGATATCGTCGATCTCGACGCCCTCGCCAAGGCCCTCACCTCAAGGCACCTCGCCGGCGCCGCCCTCGACGTCTTCCCGGACGAACCGGAAAACAACAATCAGCCCTTCAAGTGCCCGCTCGTCGGCCTCGACAACGTCATCCTCTCCCCGCACATCGCCGGAAGCACCGAGGAAGCCCAGCGAAACATCGGCGAGGAAACCGCCACCAAGCTCATCAAGTTCATGAACAACGGCTCCACCAGCACCGCCGTCAATGTCCCGGAAGTCGAACTCCCCATGCTCCACAAGGGCAATCACCGCATCCTCCACGTCCACCGCAACGTGCCGGGCGTTCTCAGCAAGCTCCACCGCCTCATGGCCGACCTCGGCGTCAACATCACCGCCGAATACCTCCAGAGCAATCCGAAGCACTCGTACGTCATCATGGACATCGAGCCGGTCGAGGGCGACGCCGTTAAGGAAGGATTGAAGAAGATCCCCGAAACCATCCGCGTGCGCACACTCTGGTGACCGCCCGGAAGTCTCCGGAATGAAAAAGGGGCCGCGCGCCGCGCGGACCCCTCTCGATCACTCCTCTCAGCCAGTCCAGCGCTTATTGATAGCACCGGCCGAAGTTGGCGAGCGTGGTCGTGATATCACCGAAGTCCACGACGCCGCTGTAGTCCGCGTCGCCCTGATGCGCCGGGTCATACGCCGGCAAGCCGTACACGTTGCCGAAGTTGGCAAGCTCCGTCGTGATGTCTCCGAAATCAACATCCTCGTCGTAGTCCGCATCGCCGGGCTGCAGGCAATCCTTCTGGAGCGTGATCTGCCCGCGAATCTCGCCGCCCGGAATCCCGGCGGTATGAATATTGAAATACGTGCGCTGGTCGAGCATCGCAAGCAGGTTTGCCGCGCCGAAGGTCCACGTGCCGCGCTTCGGCGTGCCCGCCGCCTGCGGGAGAATCACCCCGGCATTCACCCCGACAGGCGCGAAACCGTGGATGTGCGCCGCCGTCTCCGCCGACGAAAGACCGAAGAACCGTTCATCAAAGCCGAGCGTCGCCGTCGCGCGGCTCAGTGAAAGGAACGCGCAGCCGCACGCTGGAGACCCGTTCGCCGGAACCTCCTGCCGCCCGTCCATCACCGCCAGCGATGCCACCACCTGGCCCCGGATCTCTCCACCAGGAAACGCCGCCGTGTGAACGTTGATGTACATCAACCCGTCCTCGATCGCCTCCTCCAGCGCTTCGGGATAGTTCCACACACCGATCTTCGGCGTACCGGCGGGAAGCGGATGGA
>JAEUIV010000145.1 GCA_016795005.1 Phycisphaerae bacterium | reverse complement strand
CGGCATCCACGTCGCCAAACTCCTCCCGCTCTCGCTCACCTGCGACCACCGCAGCGTCGACGGCGCCGACGCCGCGCGATGCCTCGCCCTCATCATCGAACTGCTCGGCAAGCCGGAAGGGCTGTTGACGCCGGCGCGGGGATAAGCCTTCACGCCGAGTATCCGACCGTTCAGCGAGTGCGCCCCGAACCCCGCGATGCCCCATGAATCCCACCACTCCCTCCAACCGTCGCGATGCGCTCTCCCTCCGCCTCCGCCCCACATCGCCCGCCGACCTCCCCGCCCTCTTTGAGTTCCAGACCGACCCCGAGTCCAACCAGATGGCCGGGACCAAGCCGCGCTCGCGCGAAGCCTTCTTCGCCGCCTGGGAAAAAAACTTCGCCGACCCCGGCGTCAACTCGCGCGTGATCGAACTCGAAGGCGTGGTCGTCGGCAGCATCGCGCGGTTCCAGGCCGAGGGACGCGACTGCGTCGGCTACTGGATCGCTCGCACGCACTGGGGAAAGGGAATCGCCTCACGCGCCCTGGCCATGTTCCTCGCCGAGGAAACCCGTCGGCCGCTCCACGCCACCGCCGCACGCACCAACACCACGTCGCACCGCATCCTCGAAAAGTGCGGCTTCCGCTGCACCGGTTTCCGCATGGGCGAAGAGACCGACCGCTTCGTCGCAAGGGAGATCGCCGACTTCGTGCTGGAGTGAGGGGGCGCCGCGAGGGCCGCATCATTCACACGTCTGACCGAAGTTCGCCAGCACCGCCGTTACATCGCTGAAGTTCACCACGCGGTCGCCCTGCGCATCGCCGGGCGTCAGCACGCCGACGGGATAAGAGCGATTAAAGTTGGCGAGAACAGCCGTGATGTCCGCGAAGGTGACCTGCCCGCTCCGGTCGCAATCCCCGACGCACGCCGGCGGCAGGTCCGGCGCCGCCTGCCATGTCAGCGCGTCGAAGTTCACCGGGATCAGGCGAGTGTCGATCGCAACGTTCGGCGAGGCGGTGTCGTACGTCTCCAGGACGAGATAGGCATCAATCCCGTCGCCGCGCTCGCTGAGCGGCGAGCCGCCGACGTCATACGGGCCGGGGACGGCATCGCCCGGTCGGATCGTCGTCAGCACCATGCCATGCGCGCTCGGACTCAGCCCCGATTCGTCGATGGCGATCGGCGCATAGAAGTTCGGCGCGCCCGGAATCCCCGCCGGACGGATGGCAAAGACCGTGGTGTGGTACGACCCGGCGGAAAAAACATCCGCCGCGGGGTAATACCCCTGCACGATGCGCGTCTCCGGCGCGCCGGGTCCGCCGGGGATCGGCGAGCCGAGCGGAACCGCGCGGTCGAACGCCGGCGCGTACCCGTTGCCGACCCCGCCCGAGGGGTGGATGACAAACGCCGTGAAAAGATCGTCGCACGCAACAAAGAGCGGATTGCCCTCGAACCCGGCGCACCCGTTCGTCGTCCAGCCGGTCTTGTAGACAATGCTCCCATCCGGTCGGCAGCACAGGCACGCGTACACGAACACGATCGCGTCCGCCGTCGGCGGCGCAATCCCCACGAGCAACGCCGCGCAAGCCAGCACGAACACACCAGGACGCACCCCGAGCAGCCGATTCATACGCATGACGAACCTCCGTTTGTAACTCGTTGCGATCGCGCCCGCCCACATCCAGAGTTGCCGCGCTCGCCCGACTCCTTGCAGAAAATCCGCGCGCGAACCACGCCGCCACGCTTCTAGGAATTCCGCCCTAGAAACCGCGGGCGGTATGGTCATCCCGTCGAACCAACGCCATGCCACGATCCGATCCCGACGAAATCGACCTCCACGGCCTGCACGTCGAACAGGCGCTCGCCCGCTTCGCACAGGCATACGCCGCCACCGCCGCCACACGGAAAGGCGCCCGCCTCATCGTGATCCACGGCTGGAACGCCAGCGAATTCCGAGGCAGCATCGCCGCCGCACTCCATCGCCTCCTCAAGAACCGGGCCATCGAGTTCGAGTATCCGTTCGAGGGAAACCGCGGACGCACCACCGTCCGCACCGGCCCGCCGCTCAACACGACCCATTCCAAACCCACCGCGTCCAGAACCCCACGAACCCCCCGATCCCTCCGGGGAGGACTGTGAATCGGCGTCGTTGCACAGTTGACCGACGTTCGGCCGATCTCGATGATTCCCGGACACAACCTTCCGGGATCATCGAAAGGGAGGCTTTGCAATGGAGTTCATCACCGCGCTCTGGATGCCGATCGTCCTCTCCGCCGTCGCCGTCTGGATCGCCAGCGCCCTGGGCTGGATGGTCGTCGGCCATCACAAGAAAGACTGGATCGGCCTCCCGAACGAGGACGCATTCACCTCCGCCGTCCGCGCACTCAACCTGCCGCCCGGCAACTACGGCTTCCCGCACGCCGAAGATTGCCACAAGGCGATGAAGGACCCGGAGTTCCAGAACAAGTGGAAGAACGGCCCCGTCGGCCTCGTCCAGATCTGGAAGCCCGACGGCAGCATGGCCAAGCCAATGCTCCTCACCTTCATCGTCTACCTCGTCACCGGCGTCCTCATCGCCTACCTCGGCTGGAACGCCTTCCGCGGCGAATCGCCGTCCTTCGCGGCCGCCTTCCGAGTCCTCGGAACCGCGGGAATCCTCGCCTACACCATCTCGCACATCCCGTCGGGAATCTGGTTCCAGTCCTATCCGCGCGCCATCCTCATGTGCATCATCGACGGCGTGATCTACGGCCTCATCACCGGCGCCATCTTCGCCGCCATGTGGCCCGCGGGACACTGAACGCATCCACCGACCGGCCGCACGCGCCGCCGCGCCTCACTTGTCCGCGTCCGGCAGCCCCATCCCGCGCCGATCGGGATACGCCGGACGCGCGGGCGGGTGATACCCGTTCGTCTGGACCTCGCCCAGCAGGTGCGCGATCGCCGCGTCGAGTTGCGGGTCAGCGACAACGCCCGCGGGCGCCACCATCTTCGCCGGATCATCCAGCACATCGATGTCGGGATCGACGCCGTGCCCCTCGATCCCCCACGTCCCGTCCGTCTGGTAATAGCCGAACGTGGGAACATTCGGAGCCGTCCCGTCGATCAACTGCGGATTGCCCGAGATGCCGACCAGACCGCCCCACGTCCGCCGACCGATCAACTTGCCCAGCCCCGCCTGCTTGAACAGCGCCGGGAACATGTCGCCGCCCGAGCCGGACTGACCGTTGGTCAGCATCGCCTTCGGCCCCTGGTGCGAATCCCGAGGCCACGCCCAGTCCTTCCCATCACGACGCGCCCAGTAGTTCGTCCGCGGCCGGTTCAAGAGCTCGACAAACCGGTTCGGGATCTGCCCGCCCCCGTTCCAGCGGTCATCAATGATCAGCGCCGCCTTGTGCCGCTGACCATAGAACTGACGAACCAGGTCCGACTGCCCCGGCACCCCCGTATTGATCACGTAGATGTACCCGATCTTCCCCCCGCTCTTCTCCTCGACGTAGCGACGGTTCATCTCGATCCATGAACGCATCCGCAGCATCCCCTCGTTCCCGATCGGCTTCACGATCACCTCGCGCGCCTTCGCATCGATCACGGGCGCCGCGCTCACCGTGATCGCCGTCGGCTTGTCCACCGTCCCGGTGAACGCCGCGAAGATGTCCTTCGACACGTCGATCGGCGTGCCGTTCACCGCGAGGATGAACTCCCCTTCCTTCACGTCAACCCCCGGCATCGCCAGCGGCGAACGCGCATCGATGTCCCACACACCGCCGCGAAGAATCCGCGCAATCCGGTACGCCGTGATCCCGTCCTGCGTCTCGAGCGAGAAATCCGCCCCGAGCAGCCCCACCCCGACCGTCGGCCCGGCGTCCACGTCCTGAACGCGGTAGTACGCATGACCCACGTTCAACTCGCTGATCATCTCCGCGATCACGTACGTCAGGTCCTCCCGGCTCGCGCAGTCCGCAAGCAGCCGCCCGTACGCCTCCTTCTGACCCTTCCAGTCCACCTGGTGCATCCCGGGGTCGTAGAAATAATCACGGAAAATCCGCCAGCAATCCGTGAACACCTGGTTCCACTCCTCGCGCGGGTTCACCATCACGCTCATCGAGTTGAGCGGCACCTTCTTCTCCATCTTCTGGTCCGGCGCCGCGTCCACCACCGCGTAATCGTCACCCTTGCGCACCAGCAGCTTCTTCCCGTCCGCCGTCATCTGGCACCCGTCCACGCCGGACAGAACCGACTTCTCCTCCTTCTTCGGCTTCTCGTCGAGAAGGTCAAAGATCTTGATGTCGCCGGCCCCCGTCGGCCCGTCCTCGTCCCCGCCGTCGCCCGCGCGCAGGTACACCAACTTGTTCGATTCGCTCACCATCAGCGACGAGAACGCCCCGGCCTTGACCGGCAGCTCGATCGACCGACCCTCCACCCCGTCAAGATCAATCTTCAAGGGCTTCGTTTCGCTCTTCTCGCGCTTCGCCTCGATCGTCCCGCTCGCATCGCCAGGCCCGGTCCAGGTCGCCTTGAGCGTTTCACCCTCGATCGTCGCCGTCACCTTGTACGTCGCGTCCTTGCCGACCGCCTCGAACGAGAGCGACTTCTTCTCCGCATCCCATGAGGCATTCCGCACCGCGAACTCTTCGCCCATCGCCGTCGCTGTTCCGCTGATCGCCCCCTCCGCGCCCGCCTCGAACTTCAGCGTGATCTCGAAAGGCTCACCCTCCCCCTGCTTGCTCGTCCCCTTCCACACCCCCGCGTACGCGGGCCGCTCGGCCTTCTCCCCGTCCTTTTTCTCGTCCTTCTTGCCGTCCTTCTTCGCCTCTTCCTCATCACTCCGGGGCGCCAGCGGGTTCTTCACATCCAGCCGCAACGGCGCCGCGTACAACTTCTCCCCGCGCCGGTACACCCACGTCCCGTCGAGGTCGCTGTACGTCGGCTCAAACGTCCGGCTCGAAACGAAATACAAAAAGTCACCCTTCCGATCGAACGCCGGCCACCCCGAATCAAACATCTCGCTCGTCACCGCCGTCAGCGTCCCCGTCGCCACCTCGTACAGCCACACCTGGCTCTGCGTGTTCTCGTGCCCCAGCGTCAGCGCGATCCACGCCGAGTCGTGCGACCAGGAGAAAGGCTGGAGATTCCCCCACAACTCCTTCGCGACCACCTTCGTCGTCCCCTCCGCCGAGCCGTCGTGCTCCGCCCCGCCCAGCGTGTGCAGGTACCGCGTCCCGGTCTTGTCGCCGAAGAGGATGTGCTTCGAATCCGGCGACCATCCCCGCATGAATCGGTACGCCCCCCCGTCGCGCGTCAACTGCTTCGCCCGCCCCTTCCCCTCCACATCAACCACGTACAACTCGTACTCGCCCGTCGCGTCCGAGAGATAGGCGATCCACTTCCCATCGGGAGAGAACTCCGGATCGCGCTCCGCCACCCCGCTGGTCCGCGTCAGGTTCCGGGTGACCCCCTCCGTCGCGGGGGCCGTCCACACGTCGCCGCGCGCCTCGATCGCCACGCGCTTCCCGCTGGGCGAGACCGACACGCGCTGGATGAACTGCGATGCGTCCACCGCCTGATCGCGCAGCCGGGGCCGGTCGCCGGGGATGATCACCTCCACCTTGCGCGCCTTGCCGCCCGGAAGTTCCATCAGGTAGAGGTCCTCGCCATTCTGGAAGACGATCTCGCCCCGACCGTTCGACCCGGGGCCGATGGAAGGCCACTTGATGTCGAAATCCTTGAAATCGGTCACTTGCGAGCGCCCGCCGCTCTTCACGTCATACGCCCAGATGTTCAACCGGTGCGACGCCCCGTCATCGCTCAGGTAGTACAGCACCTCACCCTTGCCCGGCTGCCACATCGGGATCGTGTCGGTCCCCTCCCAATCCGTGATCTTCTTCGACGAGTGATCCTTCAGGTTGAACAGCCAGATGTCCTGCGCCCACCCGCCCCGGTACCTCTTCCACGTGCGGAAGTCCGTCGTCGAAGGCGTGTACGCAAGCCACGAACCATCGGGCGAGATCGTCCCCATCGCCCCGTACGGCACCGGCAGCCGCGCCGGAGGACCACCCGTGCTCGCGATCGTGAACAACTGCTCCTGGCGCTGCAGGCCCCCCTGCCCGGACGCGAAGTACATCACCCGGCCGTCGGGAGTCCAGTCCGTGATCACCTCGTTCGAAGGGTGATACGTCAGCCGCGTCGAAACGCCCCCCTCCACGGGGATGACATACACGTCACGGTTGCCCTCGTAGTTGCCCACGAACGCGATGAACTTCCCGTCGGGGCTGAACTTCGGAAAACTCTCACGCCCGGGAGGCGACGCCACCGGCCGCGCCATCCCGCCATCGCGACCCACCAGCCACAGGTCGTTCGCATAAACAAAGACAATGTCCTTCGCGCTCACGTCGGGCTGCTGGAGCATCTTCGCGCTCGGCCTCGAACCGCCCTGCGCCGAAACCACCGACGACAGCCCGAACACAGCCAGAGCACAAACGACGGAACGGCACGTGCGCATCTCGAAATCTCCTTCGCGCGGCCGCTTCACGCAGTCGCGCGGAGCGGAAGTGTAACGACACCCTTTCCGACGCCGCCCGGGCAACCCCCCTCGCGCCACCCGCCGCAAGCATCCGTTCAGCCCCAGTACCATCCACCTCAACGGAGGATCACGCCCATGCACGCCACCCGCTTCATCACGACCCTGGCCACGCTCATCGCCCTCACCGCCTGCGCCGCCCGACCGGCTCGCCACGTTGAACCGCCGATGACCCAGGACCAGCGCGACCTGGCCGTCCAGTCCTTCGACGTCATGTGGACCACCATCCGCGATCGACACTTCGATCCCAAACTCAACGGCGTGGACTGGGAAGCCGTGCGAACAGAGTTCCGCCCGCTCGTCGAAGCCGCGACCACCCACGCCGAAACCGTCGCCCTGATGAACAAGGCCATCCATCGCCTCGGCCAGTCGCACTTCGGCATCATCTCGAAGGACACCTACGAGGATGTCGCCGGCTCAGCCCCGGGTGAGAAATCCAGGGGCGCGCAGGGAGAAGTCGGACTCGACACCCGCGTCATCGACAACGAACTCGTCGTCATCCGCGTCGATCCGGGTTCGCCCGCCGACCGCGCCGGCATCAGGCCCGGATGGACCATCCTCGAACAGGACGGCCGGAGCATCAAGGAAGCGCTCCAGCGCCTCGACAAACAGTACGCGCAGAACCCGAAACGCGATTCGCTCCGCTCGCTCGCCATGCGCCACGCCGTCACGGGAACCGTCGGCGAAACCATGAAACTCCGCGTCGCCGACGGAAAGGGACGACGCCGCACCATCCCGCTCGAAATCGTCCCGATGTCGGGCGACCCCGTCGTCTTCGGCCACCTCCCGCCCATGCACCTCGAACGCGACGCGCGAAGACTCGACAGCGGCGCCGGGTACATGCGCTTCAGCGTCTTCTTCGATCCCGCCACGCTCATGCCCTGGTTCCGCGAACACATCGCCGAATACGCCGATGCGCCGGGAATCATCATCGACCTCCGAGGCAATCCCGGGGGCATCGGCGGCATGGCCATCGGGATGGGAAACATGCTCGTCAGCGAACCGAACCAGAAACTCGGAACACTTACCACGCGCGAAACCACCTTGAACTTCGTCTTCACCCCGCAGGCCGGGCGTTACACCGGACCCCTCGCCATCCTGGTCGATGAAACCTCCGCCTCCACCTCCGAGTTCATGGCCGGAGGACTCCAGGCCATCGGACGCGCCAGGGTCTTCGGCCTCTCCACCGCGGGAATGGCGCTCCCCTCGCTCGTCATCAGGCTCCCCAGCGGCGACGGCCTCCAGTACGCCACCGCCAACTACGTCTCCGCCGACGGAAAAGCGCTCGAAGGCGCGGGCGTCCAGCCCGACGAACTCATTCCCCACGACAAGGCCTCCCTGCTCGCCGGAAGGGACACCATGATCGACGCCGCCGAGGCCTGGATCCGCTCCAAAAGCAACAAAAAGACCGACTGACGGTATCCTGTCCGGGTTCACGACACGGGTGATCCCGCCGTCGCAACGGCTCGACCCGGCGTCGAACACAGGTGAACCAAAAGGAACCGATCCAATGAAACGCAACTCACTCGGCTCGTCGATCGCGAGCGCCCTCATGCTGCTCGCCGGCACTGCCCAGGCCTGGGCACAGTCGGACGCGCCGGTCACCATGCCCTCGCCCGCCGCCGCCGAAGCCCCACGACCGGAATACAAAGGCCCCACCGCCAAGGAGATCATCGAGCGATACCTCGAAGTCACCGGCGGACGCGCCGCCTACGAAAAAATCACCAACCGCGAAACCGTCGGAACCATGGAGATCCCGCAGCAGGGACTGAAGGGAACCACCACCATGCTCCAGGCCGCGCCCAACAAGATGAGAATGAGGATCGACCTCGGCGGCTTCGGCAGCCAGACCACCGGGACCGACGGACACGACGCATGGAGCATCGACACCATGCAGGGCGCACGCATCCTCGAAGGCGAGGAAAAGGCCGCCATGCTCCGACAGGCAACCTTCAACGGCGAACTCAACTGGGAATCCGTCTACAAGGAAGCCAAGGCCGAAGCGGAAGAAGAAGTCAACGGCAAGCCCGCCTACGCCGTCACCATGACCACCCCGGACGGACAGAAGAGCACCAACTACTACGAAAAAGAGAGCGGACTCCTCGTCAAGACCATGACCGTCGCCAAAAGCCCCATGGGAGAAATCCCCATGGAATCCGCCTACACCGACTTCAAGCAGGTCGACGGCATCACCATGCCCCACAAGACCACCATCTCCAGCGCCATGGGCATGCAGATCATCATGACCATCGAGTCGCTCAGGCAGAACATCGACCTCGCCCCCGACGCCTTCGCCATGCCCGAGGAAGTCAGGAAACTCGCCGAATCATCACAACCCGCCGGTGAAAAGAAAGAGTAACCGAGGCTCACGTCACGCCGCGCTTCACACCGCACACTGGGGACCGACGGATCATCCGAGCGGTCCCTTTTTTCTTGCACCGCGCGCGTGTATCCTCGGCCCCATCGGTTCAAACTCACTCAGGAGCCAGACATGACGATCGAGCCATCTTCGCTGTCCCTCGCATCCGTCGCAGACCTGCCGACGCTCTTCTGGCTCGCTCCCGTCGGAGCCGTCGCCGCGCTCATCCTCGCCCGCGGCTTCACCGCCTCGGTCCTCCGCCGATCCGAAGGCGACCCCGAGATGGTCCGAATCGCCGCCGCTGTCCGCGAAGGAGCCATGGCCTACCTCAAGAGACAGTACCGCGTCGTCGCCATCGTCTTCATCTGCATCATCGCCTTCCTCGGCCTCTCGTCGTGGCTCGGACTCCAACCCGCACTCTCCATGCTCGGCGTCCCCATCGCGGGATTCCTCTCGGGACTCTGCGGCTGGTTCGGAATGCGCATGGCCACCAACGCCAGCGCACGCACCACCTTCGCCGCGAAGACCTCGCTCAACGAGGGACTCACCGTCGCCTTCCGATCCGGCGCCGTCATGGGGCTGAACGTCGTCGGCTTCGCCCTCCTCGACGCCTCCATCTGGTTCGTCATCCTCAACACCACGCTCGCCTCGTCGCTCGGACTCAACGGAGACATCCGCGAACTCACCACCATCATGCTCTCGTTCGCGATGGGCGCCTCAACCCAGGCCCTCTTCGCACGTGTCGGCGGGGGCATCTACACCAAGGCCGCCGACGTCGGGGCCGACCTCGTCGGAAAGGTCGAAGCCGGAATCCCCGAAGACGATGCACGAAACCCCGCGACCATCGCCGACAACGTGGGCGACAACGTCGGCGATGTTGCCGGCATGGGTGCCGACCTCTACGAGTCCTACTACGGCTCGATCCTCGCCACCATGGCCCTCGGCGCCGCCGCCGCTTTCACGCTCCCCGATCTCGCCTCGGGTGAAGCCGCACAACTCGCCATGCTGCTCGTCGCCGCGCCGCTCATCCTCGCGGGAGTCGGGATCTTCTGCTCCATCGCGGGCATCTTCACCATCCGCGCGGGAGAGGACGCCACCTTCTCACAACTCCTCAAGATCCTCCAGCGCGGCGTCCTCTTCTCCTCGATCCTCATCTTCATCGCCTCCTTCGCGCTCCTCTTCTTCCTCCTCGGAAAACACCCCTTCGTTCAGTCCGGAGAGGTCTTCAAGTGGTGGGGGCTGGGGGTCTCGATCGGCGCCGGACTCTTCGCCGGAGTCATCATCGCACGCGCCACCGAGTACTTCACTTCCTACGAAAACGCCCCCACACGAGGCATCGCCATCCAGGGACAGACCGGACCCGCCACCGTCATCATCAGCGGCATCGCCACGGGCATGCGATCCACCTGGGTACCACTCCTCACCGTCGTCGTCGCCGTCATCGCCGCATTCGTCTTCGCCGGCGGAAAGCACAACTTCCTCATGGGTCTCTACGGCGTCTCCATCGCCGCCGTGGGAATGCTCGCCACGCTCGGCCTCACGCTCGCCACCGACGCCTACGGCCCCATCGCCGACAACGCCGGAGGAAACGCCGAAATGTCGGGACAGCCCCCCTTCGTCCGCGAACGAACCGACAAGCTCGATTCCCTCGGCAACACCACCGCCGCCACCGGAAAGGGCTTCGCCATCGGCTCCGCCGCCCTCACCGCACTCGCCCTCTTCGCCGCCTACGTCCAGGTCGTCCAGACACAACAGACCTCCCAGGGCGCCGCCTTCGCCAGAACCTTCGACTACGCCGCCGCGAAATACGTCGGCGAAGCAACACGCGAACGCCCGCACGCCATCTACGAGGGATACGGCAAGTTCGCCATCGTCTTCCCGCGACCGGATTCCGAACCCGCCTACGACGGCGGGATGATCGACCGCTCCCGCCTCCAGGAACACATCCTCGACTCGCTCGCACCGGGCATGGTCCTCCCCGTCGCGGGAGCGCCCACCGATCGGCTGCTCCGCGTCACCGCGGAAATCTCGCACGGCGACCACACCCACGAGTACGAGCAGGAGATCGTCGCGGCTCGAAACTCGACCGTCCAGGATGTCCTCGCCTTCTATGACGTCACCCTCACCAACCCGGCCGTGCTGGGAGGCCTCTTCATGGGCGTCCTCCTCGCCTTCCTCTTCTGCGCCATGACCATGAGCGCCGTCGGCCGCGCCGCCTACGCCATGATGGGCGAGTGCCGCCGACAGTTCGCCAAGATGCGCGAAGGCCTCCGCGCCATGGGCATGTCCGCCTCGGACATCTCGAACCCGGAAAACTGGCCGAAACAGATCACGCACGAAGGCAAGCAGTACCCGGACTACGCCACCTGCGTCTCCATCTCCACCGCGGGCGCCCAGCGCGAGATGATCGTCCCCGCCGTCCTCGCCATCGCCGTGCCGATCATCGTCGGACTCACGCTCGGAGTCGCTGGAGTCATGGGCATGCTCGCCGGGGGACTCTCCTCCGGATTCGCCGTCGCCGTCTTCATGGCCAACGCCGGCGGAGCATGGGACAACGCCAAGAAACTCATCGAGTCCTACGGCCGGATCACCGCCGACGCCTACCTCAAGGACCCCGCCGTCCGCGACGCCCTTCCCCTCGAAATACGCGAAGGACTCCTCGCCAAGGCCGAGGAACTCCAGCGCCAGGGACGGGGCGCCGCCTACGTCTACGGCAAAGGCTCCGACGACCACAAGGCCACCGTCGTCGGCGACACCGTCGGCGACCCCTTCAAGGACACCAGCGGCCCGGCCCTCAACATCCTCATCAAACTCATCTCCATCGTCTCGGTCGTCTTCGCGGGACTCATCGTCAAGTTCGGCCCCATCGTCGGCGAATGGATCGGACTGAACTGAAGATCAGGACATCCACTCCACGCAACGCGCGCAACATCGCCCGTGCCGCCGTGGATTCCGAGGCGCACCGACACCACGCCGAACGATCGAAACTCGCATCAACGCTTCGAGAACTGGAAGCGGCGCCGCGCGCCGGCCTGCCCGTACTTCTTCCGCTCCACCTCGCGCGGATCGCGCGTCAGGAACCCGTTGTCACGCAGAGCGCCCTCCAGCGCCGGATCGTAGTCCTTCAACGCTCGAGCGATCCCCAGACGCATCGCCTGCGCCTGGCCCATGAACCCGCCACCGTTCAGACGCGCCACAACGTCCATCTTGCCCGCCGTGCCCGTCACCTTCAGCGGCGACAGGACGTCCGAGCGGTCACGGATCTCCGTGAAGTACTCATCGACCTTCTTCGTCTTCTTCCGGTTGATGATGATCTTGATCTCGCCGGTCCCCGGCTTCAGACGAACACGCGCCACCGCCGTCTTGCGACGGCCCGTCCCCTTCCAGAAACCCTGTGAGTCGGGCTTCACCGGCGCACGAGGCGCGGGCGCGGGAGCAGGGGCGGCGGTCGTTCCGATCATCATTCCGGTCGTCTCAGTCATGGCAGTTCATCTCTTTCAAAGCGACTCACCGTCGCATGCAACTCACTTCGTCAAAACACCCCGGACCTCAACCCTTACGCACCCTTCACCATCTCCAGCGGGATCGGCTGCTGCGAAGCATGCGGATGCGTCGGCCCCGAAAACACACGCAACTTCGTCAGCATCTGACGACCCAGCGCCCCCTTCGGCAGCATCCGGCGAACCGCCACAAGGATCAACTCCTCGGGCTTCTCCTTCCGAATCTGCCCAAGCGTGCTCGTGTAGAAACCGCCCGGATAACCCGTGTACCGCGTCCGCGTCGCCTGCTCGGCCTTGCGACCAGTCAGCAGAACCTTCTCCGCGTTCGTCACGATCACAAAGTCGCCCATGTCAACGTGAGGAGTGAAGTCGGGCCGATGCTTCCCCTGGAGCACCGTCGCGATCTGCGAAGCCAGACGACCCAGCACCTTCCCGTCGGCATCGACCTGCCGCCAGATGCGGCCTTCATACGGCTTGTGGCTCTTGCAGAAATATGTCTGACGCATGGAATCAATCCTTCTACTTCTTCGAGTGCCCCGGGCGTCGCGCCCGTGCCTCCCGGCTTCTCAGTTTCTTCATCCCGTCATCAGCCGACACGAACATCCCGATCCCCGCATGTTGCCCGTTCAGGGAAACCGCAGGTTCGAAGGCCCACATTCGCCTTCGTGCCCGCCTGAAAATCCAGACGCGGGCCTGAAACCAACTTGACGCGCCCGGCCCCACCGGCCAAACGCGAGGTGCAGAGCATAGCACGCGAACAAACCCAGTCAAACACCCGAACTTCAACCCACCACCGGCCCACACCCTACCCTATCCCCCGCCGCATGACCCAACTCCAGCCCCTCACACAGTCGTTCCGACCCCCACGCGCCTGGCCCTGGTGGACGCTCCTCGTCCTCCTCTGCACCCTGATCTCCGCCATCCACTACCTCGAAAAGGAACCCGCCACCGCCCTCCCGGACCCCGCCAGGATCGACAGCCCCATCCTCAAACTCTACGGCCGCTACCTAATGGGCGCCAGCAACCTCATGAACTGGGCCTCCTCCGGCGGCGCCGGCGCGCCACCCGCGTCGGCTCCCACGTTCTCACAATCCGCGGACGCGCTCGATGCGCTCGACGACGCCGCGCCGACCATCATCGAAAAAATCCGCGTCGTCCCCATCGCCGCCGAACTCGTCGGCACGGACGCCGCGATCCAACGCCTCGATTCGATCGACTCACAACTCTCCGCCGAACCCGCACTTGACGAGGCCTTCCGCCGCGACGCCGCCGCTCTCCGCGCCATCTACACCGGACACCCCGACACGCTCGAACAGCCGCAACGCGACGAACTCGCCGCGCGGCACCACTGGTTCGCCCGCCTCGCCCTCTCCTTCGGCAAGCCCGACTCCGACCCCGAACGACAATCCTTCGCCGCCGAGGCCAACCGCGCCATGCTCGGCATCATCGCCCTCGCCATCCTCTTTCTCACCGCCGGCGTCGCCGGCTTCGTCCTCTTCATCATCGCCGCCGTTCTCATCGGCGCCGGAAGAATCCGCCCGGCGCTCGCCGCCGCATCACCCCAGACAACTCCCATTCCCCTCGCCGCCTCGAACGCCTTCCTCGAATCCTTCGTCCTCTTCCTCGCGGCCTTCCTCGTCGCCTCGGGCGTCGCACTGGTCGCCCACGCGCTCACCGGACTCGACCTCTCCTTCGTCCTCCTCTGCATCGTCCCGGTCCTGGCTCTCTGGCCCATGTCGCGAGGCCTCTCCTGGACCCAACTCCGCGACGACCTCGGCTGGCGCCGCGGGAAAGGAATCGTCCGCGAAATCGCCGCCGGGATCACGGGCTACCTTGCCGGCATCCCCATCATCATCCTGGGCGTCGTCCTCTCGGTGCTCATCATCACCCTCTCGGGCACCGACGCCACTCACCCCATCGTCAACGAACTCTCCTCCGGCGGACCGCTCGCCATCATCGTCCTCTTCCTCATGGCCACCGTGTGGGCGCCGCTCGTCGAGGAAACATTCTTCCGCGGAGCGCTCTACGCACACCTTCGCGGCCGCCCCGTTCCGCCCTCTCCCGACTCGATCACGCGAGCGGAACAACCCGCTGGCCTGTTCGCACGCGACTCCGCAACCCCGGCCGCGTCGACCCCATCTCAACAAGCGGAATCCGCACATTCAGCCGGCCGCCGCCGAGCGCTCACCGTCATCCCCGCCGCGCTCATCACCGGATTCGTCTTCGCCGCCATCCACCCGCAGGGAATCGGCGCCGTCCCAGTCCTCACCGCGCTGGGATTCAACTTCAGCCTCCTCCGCGAATGGCGCGGCTCGCTCATCGCGCCGATGACCGCGCACGCCATCCACAACGGCGTCGCAACCATCGTCCTCATCCTCTTCCTCGCCTGAACACGCACGAAACGCGCGTCACGCCTTCTCGCGCCGCACACCCGCCGGAGCGTCCGCCTTCTCCGTCCAGTCCTCCGCGTTCGCCAGGCTCACGTCCGCCTTGCACGTCTTGCGGTACCCCAGCAGGCGGATCACCTCCAGCACGTCGGTCCAGGACGGAAACGTCTTGTGATTCGCACGCTTGAACGTATCGATCGCCAGCAGGAACAGGAACTGCTCCTTGCTCATCTCCCCCTCTTCCGCGGACTTCAGCGAATCCGACAGCCGACGCCCAGGCCCCCGCCGACGCTCCAGACCCGTCGCCGTGCCACCGCCGCCGCGCGCGGCCTTCTCCACCTCGCGGCGATCAAGACCACTCCGACGATCGACCACCTCGCGGCTGTCACTCAGCGGATCGTCCGACTTCAAGCGTTCATCATGCGCCATCGTGTGTCCTCGCCCCCACCATCAACGACGGCGCGCCCAGCCGAGCATCAGCCGGCATCACAGTTCGTCGTCGTCGTCATCGTCAAACAGATCGTCATCGTCCGCGCCGACCTCGTCCAGATCGCCCTCGATCAACTCTTCCTCGCCGTCCTCGGCGTCATCGTCATCATCGTCCCACTCGAAATCATCGTCGTCCGCGTCCTCGTCCTCGATGTCGTCCTCCATCAGCACCGATGGCGCCACCCACCACTCCGATGGAACCTCGACCACCTCGGCCCCGTCCTCCGAGACAAAGCCAT
The DNA here is from genome assembly GCA_016795005.1 of Phycisphaerae bacterium. Taxonomy (GTDB): domain Bacteria; phylum Planctomycetota; class Phycisphaerae; order Phycisphaerales; family UBA1924; genus JAEUIV01. The sequence goes on along the minus strand of JAEUIV010000145.1, from coordinate 4,662 downwards.
CGAGCGGGATCGTCTCATCAATCAGCATCGGCCCTTGGAGAAGCAGCATCGTCAACCTCTTCAGACTGGGGCCGAACCCGGCCCGGTGTTCGTGGGAGACTCGCGCTCCCCTCACTCGGCCCGGGTACACATCCCCGGGGCCGCCAAGCGCCCGGTACACTACTGAGCAACTCCGATCTGTCAATATGAATTCGCCACTTCCCAGCCGGCTACCCGCCGGGCACCCCCGCAAACGTCCCAACGAGCAAATCCCCCTATGACCGGCCGACATCGAGATGACACCTTTCAGCCGGTCGCCTTCCTCCTCGCCTGTGCCCTCCCAGGCCTCGGACACGCCTACCTCAACGACCTGAAACGCGCCGCGCTCATCTTCGCCTCCATCATGGGCCTCTTCCTCGGCGGGATCCTCATCGGGGGCATCGACGTCATCGACCGCACCGAGGACAAGTGGTGGTTCATCCTCCAGGCCGGCGTCGGACCCACCGCCTTCGCCGCGAACGCCGTCCACCAGAATCTCTTCAAAATCGAGGTCCGGGGACCGCGCGGCCCGGTCCGACAAAGCCCGCAACCCAACCCCGCCGACAACCCGAACAACCAGCCGCCCGCCGCCAGGAAATCCCTCGGCAGAGTCAACGAAGTCGGCTCCCTCTACACAGCCATGGCCGGAATGCTCAACCTCATCGCCATCATCGACGCCGCATGGCGATCCCCCGCTCCACGACGCCGGAACCAGAAGGGGGAACAAACGTGATCCACCTCCTCACCTCTTCCGTCTCACAGGCCGCCGCCACGCACACCTACCGCCCCTTCGTCGATCCGCTCGACCTCCACAACCTCTGGTGGTGGACGCTCATACCGCTCGCCCTCGGCATCAGCATGGCCTACAAGGCCGTTCGACTCCAGGACCTGTCAAAGTACTGGCAGCAGTCGCTCCTCATGACCGGGCAGGTCGTCGGCGGGATGATCGGCCTCGCCGTCGCCGCCTACATCATCGTTGAACTCATCGTCTACCGCCTCGGCTGAATCACGCGCCGCCGGACAGGTCAGTACCGCTTCACGCCGACGCCGTCCGCCGCGTCCACGTTCGTGAGCATGTAACGCAGCGCATCCACCGCGTGGTCATGCCCGTCCTTCAAGGGGGTCAGACGCCGGACATCCTCCGAGTACCGGTAGTTCATCAGGCACTCGATCAGCCGTACACACCGTTCATGCACCAGCAGAGTCGGAGGACCGATCGCCGGAGCCAGCCGCGAACGGATCACGCGCAGACCCTCCTCGATCGTCGAGCGACGCGCCCGCACCACCAGCCCCGCCCCGCGCAGCGCGCCGATGGGGCTTCGCCCCGTTTCGTACGACCGCTGGCTCCCCGCCGGATCAACCCCGATCCACCTCGGCATCACCCTGCGCTCGCCTGAAGCCGCTCCCCCATCAACGATCCCCGCGCCGCGCTCCAGGAGCGCCCGCACATGCTCCTCCAGCAGCGCCCCCGACTCCACCCGCTCGTCCACCACCCGCACCACCCCCGCCTCGACCACCGCCCACACGATCGCCGTCGGCGACCGGAAACCAAAGTCCATCCCCGCGATCAACTCGCCGCCGGTCCCCTCCACGCCGAACACATGCACCGCCGGATCGAACTCCGGAAACACCGCCCCGCGACGCATCGGCCTCTTGCACAGCATCTCCGAGGCCCACGCCTCCCGACCGGAACGCCGCTTCATCGTCACCGCGTCATCAATCAGAAAATGCCCACGCCCGCCGCACGACCCCGCCGAGGGACGATTCTTCGCCCGACCCCCGCAGTCCTCGAACAACTCGCAACGATCGCACACGCGCTCCGCCGGACAGCGTTCCAGCACGTCGATCGCCGTCCACTTGAACAGACGCATCGACGCGCTCGCCTTCGACGAATCGATCAGCCGCGACATCAGCCCCCCCGCTCCCGGCGGACGGTGACACGTCGAGAGCGCCTCCACCGACCCGCGCACAAGCACCCGACCCTCGCCACGCCCGCAACGCTTCGAACGAGTCACCAACTGCGCCGCCGACCACACCTCCTCGTCGAACAACTCCACCTCGTCGCAACGCAACTTCTGCGGCCGCGTCCCGCGCACCGACCGCTCCGACTGCGCCAGCACCTCCACCGACGAACCGTTCCGCAGGCGACCGCGACGCTCGCCGAACTTCCCGTCCACCAGCTCCGAAAGCCCCGGCCGCTCGAAAAACCTCCTCAGGTGCGCGTGCATCCGCTGCGACTGCTCGCGCGAACCACCCAGAACCTTCACCTCGATCCCCGCACGGAACACGAGGTCCAGCACCGTCGCCACCGCCGCGTACAGCGTCTTCCCCCCGCCCCGCGACGCCCACACCACGCAATCATGACGCCCGTCCGCCACCCCGCCGACACACCCGAAAAACGCCCACTCAAGGTAGTCCAGCGGCGCATCGCTCCCATCGAGCAGCGCCGAACCCGTCGCCTCGACACCCAGCACGATCTGAACCCACCGCGACAGTTCCTCGCGCGTCCGGGGCATCACCCGGCTCACCTTCTTCCCGAGCCACGCACGCTCGCTCGCCACCATCGGCACGCCGTCCGCCGCCGTTCGCCTGCCCATCCGGTCCCCCGATCACTCTCGCCCACCCGCCGCCGCGACACCGCATCACGCCTCCCCCTCGTCCTCCAGACCCGCCATCGGCACCGCGTTCATCACCGCGCGCCAGCGATCCTCCTCCGCGCGAGACTCCCCCTCCGCCTCCCGAGGCGCTTCACGCAAGCCCGCCTGCCGCGACGCGCCGCCCAACTTCAAAAGGTCGATGCACGCACGGCGCACCACGTCCGGCGTCTTCGAGCCGTCGTCACGCGCCATCAGGAACATCCGACGCGCCGCCATCGCACGCGCCTGCGCCGTCAACAGGTCCGCCCGGTCTTCCAGCAACCGCCGCAGCCCCGCCATCAGCGCCGACGCCCCCTTCCCCTTGTACCACTTCGCCAGCTTCTCGAGGGGAGCGCCGCCCCGCCCAGAGAAGTGCCGACGCGAAAGCGCCGCCAGGTCCGCCTCGCCGCCAAGCAGGTCCTCCACGATCAGCGCCTGGCACTTCGGCCCCGCGCGATTCTTTGACACCACGTTCCCTGGATCATCACGAACCGAATCGTCCGCCATCACCGCCGCCTTTCTTCTTCTTCCTCCGCGTCGCCCCCGCGCCGATCTGCAGCGCCCGCAGGAGCGCCACGCGCCGATCCCGTCCATGCGCCCGAAGCGCCGACAGAACCGATCGCCGCTCGCCCGCCGTCAGGAAAAAGGTTAGCGCGTGAGGCAGCGCGTCCGCCCCCAGCCGACCGCCCGTTCTTTTGTCCGCCACCGCGTCCCCCTTGTCTTCTCTCTCCCGCCAGCCGAGCACGCCACGAACGCCACCGGGCGAACCCCCAACCGGCGGCACGCGCGCGCGAACAGCAACTCCGTCCCGGCCTCCTCGCTCGCCGGAGGCTGCGCCGCGCGCGACGATCGTCCCCACCGCGCCAGCTCGCGCGACAGCAGCCGCGCGCCGATCAGCCGCCGCGCACGCGCATACGCACGACCGGGAGACGACAACTCCCACCGTTCCAGCCCGGACTGCTCGAAAAGGTCCAGCAGTCGCGCGTCGCCGGCGCTCACGCCGATCGCCTGACGGACCATCCCCGCGCGCTCGAAGAACCCCGACCCCCCCAGCGCCGCCACCGCCTCCGTCCGCGCCGTCATCGGCCGCGACAGGTACGCCCGCACCAGCGCCGTCGCCACACCCACGCCGCGGAACCTCGGATCGACGATCACGCGCGACAGGCACCGCACCCCCTCCACCGGATCATTCAGCCGCCGCGCCAGTTCACGCTTGTCAGCGAGCGCGAATCGCTCGGGCCACGCCCGACGCCGCCACGAACCGTTCAGCGTCGGCATCGACACCACCAGCACCCCCGCCACCTCGCCCGCCAGACGCGCCGTCATCACCCGCGCGATCGTCGCGGGCCGACCCGACCGGTAGTGCAATGCCGCCAGGGAACGATACTCCGCGACCGTCCCGCGACCGATCACCACCCGTCCGAGGCCGGACCCTCCGCGCCCTCTTCTCCTCGCCGCCGACACCATCACCCGATGCCCCGCCCCCACCGCGACGATCCGCGCCGCCCCCAGCGCCGCCGCCAGTTCGCCGCGCGGCGTCGCCACGATCACCCGCACGCCGGGAACACGCTCGCCGAAGCGCCGCAGCAGCGCCGATACCCCCAGCGCCGTCACGGAGTCGAGCGCCGATCCGAACTCGTCGATCATCAGGAATCTCGGCCCGCGCCCGCCCGCCAGCCGCTCCATCGCCAGCGCCAGCCGCAGCCGGAACAACTGCCCCGCGGACAACTCGCTCGGCCGACGAACGAAGCAACCCCCCTCCCACAGCCCCGCGCGCGACAGGGACCGCATCGCCCGCTCGACCGTCCCCCCGAAGAGGTCCACCAGCGGCCGCTCCGCGATCCATCCCTCGCGGCATGGATCAACATTAATCGTCACCACCCTCTGTTGCGCCCGCCGAGCCAGCGACGCCGCCAGACGCAACAGCGTGGACTTGCCAGCGCCGCTCGGCCCCGTCACGGCCACGCACGCGCCCGCGACCCAGGGCACATCCCACGACGAGATCAGG
>JAEUIV010000132.1 GCA_016795005.1 Phycisphaerae bacterium | reverse complement strand
GATGAGCGGAAGGTCATCAGCACGATGACGACCGCGAGGAAGGGAACGACCTCACGCCGAACAAACCGCAGAACGCGGTCCCGCAACGATCGAGGCCCGCCGGCTGTCTCGGTGCTGAGCATGGGAACCTCCGTAAGCGCGGAATCCGCGCCGACGGAGACTTCTTCGGCGAGCACTTCGGCCGGTTTCACGCGGTGTTTGACGACGGATCCGGCAGAGCGCGAAGCGGAATCGACCTGCCCGACCGTGCCACGCTGCATCGTTGCTGTATCCCAGTCTGGCTCTCGGGTGACCAACGGCACGCGACCGGGAGCACAACGAAACGACGTCGTCGGCGATCGGCATGGCAGGATTGAACCGCCGTTGATTCGCGCGCTTCCTGCTCACCTTCGTCATGTGGGCACAGGCGAACTTGGCCTGGACGCCAGAGACGGGAGCCGTCTTCTGCGGCGGCGTGCCCGCATCGAACGACCATCGCTTCGACGCGGTCTGCGGCCTGCAACTGCGCTCGGTGGACGCTGACGAGTCGTGGTGGCCGAAAGGCTCGGGCGTGAACGTGCGGTGGACCGATCCCATGACCAGCACGACGAAGGTCGGCATCCCGACGGCTCGGCTGGCCAGTGCGTCCAGGCGAACCTCTGGTACGCCTGCTTCCGCTGCTGGGTGCCGCCCGATGGAGCGAAGCGCTACGCCGTCCCGAATCCCACGGTCAGCGCTTCGCGTCCTCGCTGGGCGGGTTTGGCATTTTTTCCAGTTCGATCGACGCGGAGTTGATGCAATACCGCATCCCTGTCTCCGTCGGCCCGTCATCAAAGATGTGGCCGAGGTGTGCGCCGCAGCGCGTACACGTCACCTCCACGCGCTCCATGCCGAACGACGTGTCACGGGTCTCCGTGATCGTCCCGTCAGCGAACGCGCGATCGAACGAGGGCCACCCGCAATGCGAATCAAACTTGGATGACGAGGTGAAGAGCACCTGGCCGCAGCCCGCGCAGCGGTAGACCCCCGGCTCGGTGGTGTCCCAGTATCTACCAGTAAAGGCGCGCTCCGTCCCCTTCTCGCGCATGATGTGGAACTGCTCGGGGGTCAGCGTCCGCTTCCATTCCTCTTCGCTGCGAACGACCTTGTCCTTCTTGATCTCGATCTTCATGGGCGGCTCGGGGGTGCGTGACGAAACCGGCGACGATGACGCTCGGACTCCCGTGGAGGCCTCGCCGGGCACGCGCGAGTCGCACGCGACGAGCGCCATCATCGACGATACCGCGGCGGCGGCAAGCAACGGATGGTTCATCTTCGTTCACTCCATGGCCAAGGCTACGATCGGGTTCGCCCGCCCGTCGAGGCCGGATTCGACCGCCCCCGCGGAACGAGAGGGTTGGATGCCCGACACCCGCTCCGGTCACACGACCATCATCGCGCCAAACGACCGCCGGGAGAAAGGTCCGCGACGGCCCGCGCCAGTTCCTTCACGTCTCGCGTCGCGAGAATCTTCCCGATGCGCGCCGGCTCGACGGGGGTCTTCGCCAGCGCCTGCTCAACGCTTTTCCACAGTTTGTCCGCCTGCTTCTCGCCCGTCGCGAGGTACACCTCGCTCACGAGTTCGGAGAGCCGCTGCGTCAAGACGGTGTCCTGGTGCTCGTAGTAGCGCTTGACGATGCCCTTCTGGTACGCGCTGAGATGTTGTCCTTTCGCCATGCCGACAGGGTACGCCATCGGTTCGCCTTGCGGGAGCCAAACACGAATTAATCAGAACCTCGCCGGCCCTCCGCCCGTACCACAGTTCGACGAACGGACCGCACACCGAAACTCGGTCAACCAGATTCAGGAGGCACGCATGGATGTTCGCTTGTTCGACGGCCCGGCCGATTCAAGCCCCGCTCTCCTCGCTCGCGTCACCCGACGCATCGATCAGGCGCTGAAGCACGTTGCGCAGCACGTCGTTCGCGTGCAGGTCCGGTTCACCGACATTAACGGCGAGAAAAAAGGAGTGGACAAGCGCTGCCGCATCGTCGCCCAGGTGGCGAAGCGGTCCCCCATCGTCGTCGAATCGTACAGCACCGATTATTACCGCGCCGCCGACGCCGCCGCGACCAAGCTCCGGCGTGCCGCGGAACATCGGCTCATCCAGCGCTGATCCTTTCCCGAAGCGGAGCCTTCAGTCGTAGACGCGGCGCTCGCCGTTGGAGAGACGCTCAACCGCCTTTTCAATCCGGCGGGTTCGCGTGTCGTCCTTCTTCGCTGAGGCGATCCATTCGACCCATTCTTCCTTGGCGCGAGGGGTGATCGCGGTCCAGACCTTCTTCGCCGAGGCGTTCACGTCGATCGCCCGCTTCAGCTCGGGGGGCACCAGGGGCGCACGCTCGGCCGTGTCGAGTTCGACCTCGACGAGCACGGTGTCGCCGATGTCGGCCTTCGTCCCGGCGCGCATCTCCTTGTTGAACATGATGTGGTGCGATCCGTCGCCGTTGGGAAAAGCCGACGTGCGGATCGCGTACCCGTTGATGGACCCCTTCACCGCGACCCGCGCCTTGGTGCCGAGCCGCTTGCTCACGTTCAGGGGGAAGCGCACCATCGCCCATGCCCCCTCGTCGGACATGCGCTCGATGCCAGCCTTGAACTTGATCGCCGCCATGGGGGATCATAGGGGGGCTACACCGCCGTTTCCCGCGGCACAACCGCTCCAGACCGTCCACCACCCCAGAAGAATGGGGCGATAACCCATCGTGGACGCGAAGACGCTCCGAAGTGTGCGACGCCGCCCCGTCCGGGCGGCGCGCCATGCCACCCCCGATCAACCCATCCGACACCCGCCTGCTCGTCGCCCGCGCCCGCGCCGAGAACACCGGAACCGTTCTCCGAGTCGTGGACGAATCACTCAAGCGTGCCGCCGAACTTCGACGGCAGCGTGAAGCCCGCCAGCAGGAAGAGCGCGCCCAGGAAGCGCGCCGGAACCGCGCGGAAGAAGCCCGACGACTGGAGAACGAGGAGGCCGAACGTCTCGCGGAACGCTACCGCCGGGAAGCGCAGGCCGTGGTCGAAGAGCGGCAGCGCCTCCGCGCGATCGACGCCGAGGCCCTCGCCCGCCAGGATCAGAAAAGCGCGGCCCGGATCGACGCGGTGGGCTAACACCCTCCGATCCTCGGGAATGACCCGAATTCCCGTGCTCGGCGGCAATTTTCCTTGCCCGCCACCCAATTTGGCGTACTCTTGATGCGCAAGGAGTCATCCGCCAGGGCACGCACAAGGCCTCCGCGGAGCATCAGCGTTGGAAGAGCAGAGCCGTTGCGAGGCGTCGCCGCGCACGGAACGCTTGATGCGGTGTCGTTGAGAGCGCAGGGTGGATCGAGAACGAGGAGCGGGAAAATGAAGACTCAGAGCGTCGTATCAATCGCCGGGATGTCGTTCGGACTCGCGATGTTCGCCCCCGCGCTCGCCGTCGCCGGCAACGCCGCGAGCCTCATGTTCCCCCTCGACGCTTCGTGGAGCGTCGTCCCCTTCGCCGCCAACGGGCCGCAGGGCAACGGCCCGTCGATCGGCGACCTGCTCGAACGCAACGATGACGATTACGCGCAGGCCGGAGTCGGCATGCCCAGCGTCCCGTTCAACTTCAATCTCTACGGCACGAACTACACCGGCTCGGACATCTTCCTCAACAACAACGGGAACCTCTCCTTCGGCGCGGGCTTCACCAGTTTCACCTCGACGGGCTTCCCGGTCGCCGGCTTCCCGATGGTCGCCCCCTTCTGGGCGGACGTCGATACTCGGAACGAGCTCTCGGGAACCGTCTACTACAAGTTCATCGACGGCAACGGCGACTCGGCGGTCGATACCCTCGTCGTCACCTGGGACAACGTCGGTTACTACAACTCCAAGGCCGACAAGACCAACACGTTCCAGGTCGCCATCTCGGACGGCTCAAACCCGTTCATGGGCCTCGGGAACAACATCTGCTTCTCCTACGACGACATGCAATGGACCACGGGAGACGCCTCGGACGGAGTCAACGGCTTCGGCGGTACCCCCGCGACCGTCGGCGTCAACAGCGGCAACGGCTTCGACTTCTTCCAGATCGGCCGGTTCGATCACGAGGGCAACGACTACGACGGATCGGGCGGCCTCTCCGACGGCGTCTCGTTCCTCGACAACCTCGACCTCTGCTTCAGCGCCTCGGGCTTCCAGAATCAGCCGCCCATTGCGGTCGGACTCCCCGAGAATCAGTGCTACCTGCTCGATGTCTCATCGGGCGATTCGCTGAACGCGCTCCTCCAGTTCATCGGCCCCGAACTCGGAGACCTCGTGACCATTGATTCGTTCATCGACCTGAACAACGCGCAGGCCGCCGGGCTGATGGTCGGCATCCTCTCCCCCGGCGACCCGGCCGAGATCACCCTGGACTGGACCCCCGATCTCAACGACCTCGGCACCTACAACTTCTTCGTGAACTTCACGGACTCGTTCGGCGAGGACAGCAACATCCGATTCAAGATCCAGGTCGTCCCGGCCCCGGGGATCATGGCCTTCGCGGGACTGTCAGGCCTCCTGATCCTCCGCCGCCGACAGATTCGGTCTTTGTGAGGAAGAATCGCTCAAAATCGCCTGATTGACCTTGAGTCCGCTCGCCGATGTGCAACAATGACCGGAATGCCCGGTTCCATAATCGGGTTGGTGGGTGGGCGGTGGTCGCCCATTCGTTCTGATCGGTTTCGTCGCGGCCCTGCCGCATAAACACGTTTCTTCCCTGGAGGTTCATGATGATCCGTCGCGCTCTCGGTTGTACGTTCGGTTCGTGTGTGATGGTCCTCGCCGGCGCGACCGCCCTCGGCGCGGGCGGATACATGACCATGACCGGCAAGTCGCTTTGCAGCGTGGTCAGCGCCTGCGGCGAAAAATCGAACACCGCTCAGAACGCGGACAACAAGAACGTCACCACCGCCTCGGCCAAGGAAGGCTCGGCCAAGTCCTGCTGCCCGCTCGGGAAGACCGTCGCCGCCGCCGCGAAATCCGGCGAGTGCGCCAAGACCTGCTCGAGCGACAAGGTCGCGTCCGCCAAGCGCGGCTTCTACATGATGGGAGGCTCAGTCCCCGTCGCGATGCCCGCCATGTTCTACAACAACAAGGCCAGCTTCTGCACCGCGAGCCTCAAGGAAGTCGGCGGCTGCAACACCCCCTGCGCGGACAAGGCGAAGGTCGAAACCGTCGCCGCGAAGCAAGCCGCTTCCGGCTGCTGCAAGGGCAAGACCGCGGCGGTTGAAACCGTGGCCGCCAAAGACGGCGCCGCGCCCGCCGGCTGCTGCAAGGGCAGCGGCACGCGCCCCGACGGCACCCCCTGCCAGAAGGACGGCCCCCACTGCGACCAGGGCGCGAAGGAAGCCCAGAAGGCCCCCGAAGCCGAGAAGGCGGGCGAGCCGGTCGCTTCACGCCAGTAATCACTGATTCTCAAGGGTTCAGCACGGAGTGCCGAACCAGCAGGTTCATTCGTATGCCAACGCCCCGCACCGATCGGCGGGGCGTTGCGCTTTTTGAAGCCGCCCGCGCCGCGTGCAGCGTTCACCGGCACTTGGACGAAGAACTACCCATGAACACCGCCGCGCTCTCACGTCTTTCACTGCTGTTCCTGCTCGCCGCGTCGCTATCGGCGTGTTCAAACCGGGCGCCGCTTGAACCTTCGCCGATGTGGGTCCAAGCCGCCGCCCCGCGGTTCGTCACGCTCGGACGATCGACCAACTACGCCCTCGTCCACCGGGCCGGGCAGGACCTCCTCATCGTTGAAGACCCGATCGTCTCGGAAAGCAGCGACAACATCGCCGGGAGAATGACGTGGATCGTTCCACTTCCCGACCAGTTCGCGCTCGACAAGCCGATCAGCGTGGGCGGGCCGGGTTCCGAAGCGTGGCTGCTGGAGCAGGTCTGGAACGGGCAGGGCCACGCCACCCCGGCCAAGGGCAACGTCATCGTTCACCACCGCGACGCCGACCAACTCAGCGCCTCGCTCCACATGCAGGCCTTCGGCGCCGCCCCCTCGGCCGGACAGCCCGAACGCGCCACCATCGAACTCGACCGCAAGTTCGACTTCGCCCGCCGCGTCATCACCACCCCCCAATACCGCGAGATGGGACCGCGGAGCGGCATCCGGAAACCGCCCGCGGAATAACGCGCACGCGGCCGCTCGATCAATGCGCCGAGAGCAGCCGGGGCGAACCATCGCCTGATCCCAGCGCGACTTCCCCCCGCGCCACGCACTGACGGATCCCCTCGTACACCACCGCGCACACCACCGTCGAAACATTCAACCCGCGCTCCCCCGCCACCATCGGCAGCGTGATGATGCGCCCCGGGTGCGCCGCGAGCAGTGACTCGGGCAGCCCGGCCGTCTCTTTCCCGAAGACCAGGTGATCCCCGGGCCGCAGGTCCGCCTGCCACAGGGGAAGGCCTCGCTTGCCGGATGTCAGCCACATCCGCGGCGGAGTGGCGCCCTCCCCCCGACCGTCGGGCCTCGTTGACTCCAGATACCGATCCCAGTTTTCGTGCTCCCTGACGTCGAGCCGGGACCAATAATCCAGCCCCGCCCGCCGAAGCGCCTTCTCCGATGTATCAAAGCCGAGCGGGCGGATCAGGTGCAGCGCGCACCCCGTCGCCACGCACGTCCTTCCGATGTTTCCGGTGTTGTTCGGGATCTCCGGCTCGTGCATCACGACGTGGAACAGCGGGGTGGGCATGGGTGTATTGTGCTCCAGAGAGGAACACCGCGTGCCGGGCGAACCGATCGCACAGAAAAAGAGAATGATGCGGCAGAATGCCCGGAAGGTGCTGGCCGCCCTGTCCGAGCGCGAACGCGAACTCCGATCCCGCTCGCTCGGCGCCAAGATGTGGGACATGCCGGGGTTCCGAGCCGCCCGCACCATCATGGTCTACCTCGCCACTCCCGAGGAGGTTGACCTCTCGTCCCTGATCGAAAAGGCCGCCGCCGCCGGCAAACGTATCTGCGTGCCGCGGATGGACTGGGCCGCCCGACTCATGTCCCCCCTGATCGTCGATTGGAACGCCATGAAGACCGAGGTGCGCGAGCACGGCATCGCCGAGCCGGTCGGCGGGGCTTCCGCGAAACTGGAGAGCCTCGACCTCGTCCTGGTGCCGGGGCTGGCGTTCGACGAGAGCGGCCACCGCCTCGGCCGCGGCGCGGGCTTCTACGATCGGTTCCTCGAGGCCTTCCGCGCCCGGCGCGGCCCCGAGGCCGTCGCGCTGGGCGTATGCTTCGAGGCCCAGTTGGTCGGGGAAATCCCTTCGGAACCGCACGATGAGCGCCTCGACGGGATCGTCACCGAGAAGCGCGTCCTGCTCTGCCGCAAAAAGCCCCGCCGAGCCGATAAGAAACTGTCCAGGAATGATCAATGATCGACACCCTCCGCCTCGCGTTCGTCACGCCGGCGAGGGGTGAGGAGTGAACCGAATCATGGCGTTGCCTTCACAGATGCCCCGTACCAGCCGTCAGGTCTCGTTCCGCACGCGGGGGATGGGCCGCGGAAGAGTCCCGGGCGCGATGATCGTCTCGGGCCTCGTCGTCGCGGGCGCCCTCGGCGGATGGGTCTGGCTCTGGCGCGGCGGGCCGGCCGTCGCCCCGGCCGAGATGGAATCGCCCCCCCAGGTCTCCGTCCTCCCCACGAACGAGCGCATCGCCCTCTCGCTGGGTGAACCGAAAGGGCCGAGCGTTCCCGCTCTCGAGCGCAACGCCGCTCCGAAGACCGAACTCCAGTCTCAGCCCCCCGCGACGCAGCCCGCCGCCCCGCCCGCTACAAACCCCGCCAATCCTGCCGCCCACGAATCATCGTCCCCCGCAACCTCGCCCGCCGGCGCCGTGCCTCCGCCCATCACGGCCCAATCGACACGCGACGCCGCCGTCCAGATGCGCATCGCCGCCGCCGACTCATCGATCGCCGCGGGAAGACAGGCCGAGGCGCGCACGCTCCTCAACCGCGCCATGCACGACCCTCGCGCCTCCGATGCGGATGTTGAGATGCTCCGCGCCAGGATCGCGGACCTCAACCAGACTCTGGTCTTCTCGCCCACGGTCGCGCCGGGCGATCCACTCGTCGAGACCTACGCCATCCAGCCCGGCGACCGACTCATCAAGGTCGCCAACGCCTCTGACCTCAAGGTGGATTGGCGATTCATCCAGCGAGTGAACAAGATGTCCGACCCCGGCCGCCTCCGAGTCGGACAGAAAATCAAACTCGTCAAGGGGCCGTTCCACGCCATCGTCTACAAGAGCGACCACCGACTCGACCTCTACGCCGACGCCACCGACCCCGACGGCAACCGCCTCTTCATCCGATCCCTCCCCGTCGGCCTGGGCGAGAGCAACAGCACCCCCATCGGCAAGTGGATCGTCCGACCAAGCAGCAAACTCGTGAACCCGCACTGGGTCAACCCGCGCACGGGCGAACGATTCGCCGCCGACGATCCCAAGAACCCCATCGGGGAGTTCTGGCTCGGCCTCACGGGCGTCGATTCGCAGACTGAAGTCCTCAGCGGCTACGGGATCCACGGCACGATCGAGCCGGAATCCATCGGCCGCGACGCCTCGATGGGATGCGTCCGCATGCTCGCCGACGACATCGCTCTGATCTACGAGATGCTCGTCGAACAATACGCCACCGTCGAAATCCGCCCCTAAGTTCCCCATCCTCAACCAAACGCAGAGCAAACGCCCGTGGCGCCGTCCCACGGGCCGTTTTTTTTCGCTTTTTCATGGTGCGTCCCCCGGCCGTCCGTCGCTTGCCTCATGGGGGACGAGAAAGACCCCGGATCGGAGCAAGAGCCATGAACAACCGCCTCGAACCAATCAACGCAGAAACAAAGGCGACCGCGATGGTCTGGACCCGTGCCGGCTATTCCGTGAATACCTGGCGCCTGGTCTGCCGCGGCCGAGTCTTCGCGATGTTCACCTTCATGAACACGGAGCAGACGCACGCCGTGCTCCGCACCGCAAACGGCGCCTGGGAAATCCGCGAAACCTTCGGCGGCGTCGCGCCGCGAGTCGGCATCCGGCCTCTGGAAGGGGACGAAGAGATCGCGGTCTTCCGCCCGGCCACCACCGGCCACGGCACAACGCACTTCGCCGGAGGCCCCATCTTCCGCTGGCGCCGACCCTCATCGAGCGCCAAGCCCGCCTCGATCGTCACCCTCAAGGGAGGCCCGATCGCCGACATCGGCAAGCCGCTCACCAACGGCCGAGGACCGGTCACCGTCTTCCTCGCCGAAGACGCCGTCGCCGTCCCGGAACTCGCCGTCCTCCTGGGCCTCGGCCTCTACACCTCGCTCCTCCAGTCCCGCGGCACGCTGATGACCGAAGACGCCGACTACCTCGAAGACACCGTCGCCCTCTCTTGCTGAACCAGACATCTCTCTCCGGCAACGAGCCTGACTCCTCCTCTCTCGCTGCCAAATCTCGATAGCGACGCCCGCGACCTGCTTCGCGGGCGTCGTTGCATTTCTGAAACCAGCGACATTGATTGCGCGGAAGTAGGAAGGTTCAATCGTGGTGAGTTGCTCCAACGAATGGCTGCATGTAGCCAAAGGTGAGGTTGCCCGATGGTCTAGGGCAACGGTCGAAAGCTCACAGAAGCAATCAACCCGAAATGGTTTCGCCTATAATGCACGCGCGTGCGCGCGCGAAAAATACCGAACATTTGTTCGGGTATTGGCGCGGCGTTGAGGATGACCCACTTGTCCAAGCCCGCCGTTCCACCCATGACCAAACCTATTGAAGTCCAGCCTGCTCCCGGAGCGATTCCTGGGGCCGCCGCGTCTCCTGCGCTACAGGCCTACGGGGCCGACCAGATCAAGATTCTGGAGGGGCTGGAAGCCGTCAGGAAGCGTCCCGGCATGTACATCGGGGACACGGGCCCCGCCGGCCTCCACCACCTCGTCTACGAAGCCGTCGACAACTCGATCGATGAGTGCATGGCCGGCCGCGCCACCATGGTCGCCGTCCGCATCCACGCCGACGGCTCACTCTCCGTCTCCGACGACGGCTCGGGCATCCCCGTCGAGATCAAGCGCCACGAGAACCCCATGTACGACGGCAAGCCCGCCGTCGAGATCGTCATGACCGTCCTCCACGCCGGCGGAAAGTTCGGCGAAGAAGGCTCCGCCTACAAAGTCTCCGGCGGCCTCCA
>JAEUIV010000064.1 GCA_016795005.1 Phycisphaerae bacterium | reverse complement strand
TGAGCGATCCGGCGAGAAGGATCGCGGCCGCGGCGGCGGCGAGATCGGTGAGCCGGAACCCGCCGCGCGGCGATCCGAGCGACCGATCGGGCGAGAGCCGGAATCGGGAGCGAGCCGACTCGATCTGACGCTGGACACCGGCGAGAGTCGATTCGACCAGATGCGATCGGGCCGAACCCGTCTGCGCGTCGGCGTCGAGCAGCGAGAGGAGCGCCGCGGCGCCGGACGCCGCCTCGGAGCGCTCGCGCCAGCCGTAGCGGACCAGTTCGTCCACGGACCTGGCGGACTCGGGGGTGAGCGCCTCGGGGGCGTTCTTCGGGTGAATGCGCCCCGCGAGATCGCGCTCCGAGGCGCGGAGGACGCGGGCCATCGTGACATCAATGAGCAGCGATCGTGATCCGTCGGTTTCCGACTTCGATTGATCCAGCAGCGAGAGGAGCCGGATGATCCGCCTTCCCTCGGGCGACCACGACTCGCCGGTCTCGCCGGCGAAACCGGCGTTCACGATCGACTCGAGCGCTCGCTCGCCGCTCGGCGTCAGGCGTTCGCCGGTTCGGGAATCGTTCGGAAAATCGGGGGGAAGTTCGGTCATGCGACGGGGTTGCTACGCCGGGTTCAGGGGCGCTGTTCGCGCTGATTCAGTCGCTTTTGCGCGTCGACCTGTTCCTGCCAGCGCTTGGCGAACGCGGCGACCGCGGCGTGGAGCCTGGACTTCACCGTGCCCACGGGGATGCCCAGTTGATCCGCGATCTGGGTGTAGGAAAGTTTCTGGAAGTAAGCCAGCAGGAGTATTTCTCGGAGCCTGGGTGTAATGGCATCCACGGCGTTCTGGACCAGCGCGCTGGTTTCCTCGGCCTCCAGTCGCAGTTCAGGTCCGGGAACATCGATCTGCAACAGATCGACGAGCTCATCGCCCTGGGAGTCTTTCGGACGCATTGAGAGCGAAACCGCCGCGCGCCGCTGGGACTTGCGGAGCGCATCGCGTCCCTTGTTCGCGGCGATGGTGAACAGCCAGGGCTTGAAGGTCCGCGTCAGATCGAACGAACCGAGCGACTGATGGACCTGAAGGAAAGCGTCCTGGAAGACGTCCTCCGCCGCCTGGCGGTTGCCGACGAGGCGAAAGAGGAAGTTCAGGAGCGGATCGTGGTAGCGTTCGATGAGCAGCCTGAACGCGCCGACATCGCCGTCGAGGTAGTCCTCGACGAGTTCCTCATCGGTACGCTGGATCACGTCCGCCATCGCATGTTTCCGGGCCTGAGGGCCGGATTTATTGATTCCCTTCGGAAGATTGTACGGGCGAACCGGGCGCAGGGTTCAGCGACGTGCGGCGGGCCTGCATCGGCGTCGTCCGCGTGCGTGCCCGACGCCGAAGGCGGCTCCCGGCGGCGCGCTCAGCGGAGGAGCAGCCGAGTGAGTCCCGAGGAAATTTCCCCGGCGAGTTCGTCGTCGCGGCGCGCTTCGATGTTGCCCTCGACCCATCCGTTGCCGAGGCGGTCGGCGAATCCTTCACGACTGCTGACGAGCCGCACCGTTGCTTCGCGGACGCGCGCGCCGAACGAGATATCCCCCAGCGTTGACGCGGGAAGCACAAACCCGCCCCCGCCGTAGACCCCCATGGACCGCCCGCTCAACACGATGCACTTGAGAGCGGCGTTGCTGGCGGTGAAGTCGATCGGTGTCTTGCCCGCCTGCGGCGCGAGGAAGACGTGGATGTGGACGATGGTTCCCGGCTCGCCCTCGATCGCCGTGAGGCGGTCCACGATCGTGTTCGGCGGAAAGTCACTCAGGTACACGTCAGCGGTGTTCTGATCGACAAAGCGGTAAACGGCGGTGCGGACCGTCGGCTGGATGATCGCGGTGTCGGATCGGATGCTCAGCGTGGCGGACCCGGAGCATCCGGTCAGCGCGAGCAGCATGACGAAGAAGATGGAGAGCCGCATGATCCGGGCGATGCTACCCGATGCTCGGGCGATCGAGAAAGTCTCGGAGGATGGCGGCGGCGGCGAGAGAATCCCGGCGCTGCTTCTTCTGCCCATGTGTCAGCCCCGATTGCGACATGTCCCAGTCCGCCGCGCTCGATGTGAGGCGCTCGTCCTGAAAATGGACGGCGAGCGACGTGCGGGCTTCGATCCGGGCGGCAACGTCGCGCACGAGTCGCGCGCGTGGCCCCTCGGTGTCGTCCATGTTGAGAGGCAGGCCCACGACCAGCGCATCGGGCTTGTGCTCGTCGATGGCGCGGGCGATATCGTCGAGGAGCCGCTCCATCTGCGCGATCGGCCGTTCGATGACCCGCAAGGGCGAAGCCAGTCGAAGCTCGTCGTCACCCACGGCGAGGCCGGTGCGCTTGTCTCCGAGATCGAGGGCGAGGTAACGCATGGTTCCTCGGAACTATCTACCACGGAGGAGACTCAGCGCGACGGCGCGAACGCGCTTCCGGCCAGGCCGCCGATGGGGTCGTCGGCGCGGGCGATGCCGCCGACCGGCCCGGTGATCACCGGCTCGCCCGGCAGTGGATTGAAGCGCGAGCCGGCCATGGGGAGTCGCTTGTTCACGTCGGCCTTCGGGAGCAAGGGGAAGAGCGCGATCATCGCGCCGCCGACGAGCACGTTCATCACGAAGAGTTGCCACGTGGCAGTCCACCCCTGGTAGACCATGATGCTCGTGGCGACGACCAGCGTGATCGAGGCGGGGATGAGCGACTGCCAGCAGAGTTTCAGAACCTGGTCGTAGCGGATGCGCGGGATGGTCCATCGGATGACCATCATGAAGCAGACGCTGAGCAGGACCTTGGTAACGAGCACCGCGACCTTGACCAGCACCGCGAGGAGGCCGGTCTCTTCCGGGTAGGTGAGCCACAGGCCGGGGACGTGGTATCCGCCGAAGAAGAGGACCACGCAGAAGGCGCTGCTGGTCATCATGTGGGCGTACTCGGCGAGGAAGAAGAGCGCGAACCGCATCGCGGAGTATTCGGTGTGGTAGCCGCCGACGAGTTCCTGTTCCGCCTCGGCGTTGTCGAAGGGGGCGCGGTTCGCCTCGGCGAGGATGCAGGTGTAGAAGAGGAGGCAGGCGAGCGGCTGAGCGAGGAACAGCCACCCGCCCGTCCCGGAAAGCGGACTGGAAATCTGCTGTTCGACGATGAGACTCGGGCGGACTGTGCCCGTCACGAGCAGGACCGCAAGGATCGAAAGCCCCATCGGGATCTCGTAGGAGATCATGCCCGCCGAGCAACGCAGGCCGCCGAGAAACGAGTACTTGTTGTTGGACGCCCAGCCGCCGAGCGTGACGCCGTAGACCCCGACCGCGGCGACCGCGAGGAGGAAGACGAATCCGATGTTGATGTCCGCGACGGCGACGAGCGCGGTGCCCGCGGAGACCAGGTTGGCGCCGAAGAGATTGATCTCGGGGACGCTCACGTGTCCGCCCCAGGGGATGATCGCCCAGCCGACGAACGCGGGGACAACGGCGCAAGCGGGGGCGAGCGTGAAGAGCCACTTGTCCGCGCCGAAGGGCCGGTAGTCCTCCTTCAGGATGAACTTCAGTCCGTCAGCGAGGGATTGGCCAAGCCCCCAGAACCCGAAGCCTCGGGTGAGAGTCTTCAGCAGCGGCAGGCCGAGGTCGAAGCCGACGCGGTTGGGTCCGATGCGGTCCTGGATGTACGCCGAGATCTTGCGCTCGAGGTAGATGAGGAAGGGGATGATGCCGAGGATGACGTGGATCATCACCAGGACGGTGATGCACCCGACGAAGAGTTGCGGTGAGAGCGGGAATGGGGAGGGCATGGGAGGAGAGTGTAATGGATGATTGCGACGGCGCGGCTAGCGGCACGGCCCGCCCACGCCGACCGCGGGGCGATCAAGACACCGTTCGGCGGGCGCGTTCCCCGAGCATGAAAAAGGCACCCGGAACGGATGCCTTGAACAAAGTTTGTTTGTCGCGCTGCCGCCGAGGTGGGCGGAGGCTTCCCGGTTAGACCGCCGCAGCCGAGAAGAGGTCCGCGAACTTCCGGGCCGTGCGCTTTTTCCAGTCGCCGCGGTGGTACGCATCGCTCGCCAGCAGCGGGAACAGGGCGGAGATCTCGCCGAAGACCATCTGCTCGTGGACGATATCGACCTTGCCCCACGAGCAGGCCTCGCGGAGTGTGGAGCCGGAGAGAGCGCCGTCGCGCGAGTCGGCGACCGTCATCTGGATGGCGTACTTGTGCATGCCGATCTCGCCCCGGGCGCTGCCGCCCTTGGACTCGTTCAGGAGTTCCGCCGCGACGACGATGTCCTGGGCGAAGTTCTTGGGGACGCCCCCGCCCAGCATAAGGAGGCCGGTGTCCTTGCAGGCGAGCTTGATCTGCGTGAGTTCGCGGAAGTCCTTGCCCGAGTCGAACGACACCGCGGGCTTGCCCGCCTCGGCTCGCTCCACCTGGTGCAGCACGATGCCGAAGCCCGCGGAGCAATCGCTGAACGCGGGGACGAAGATCGGCACGCGCTTGCGGTGGCAGGTGAGGACGATGGACTCATTCTTCGGATGGTTCGCGGCGAGGTAGGCCCCCATCGCGTCGACCAGTTCGCGTGACGAGTACGCCCCGGCCTCGATCGAGTCAAAGACCTGCTTCGTCGCATCGTCGCAGGCGCGGAGTTCGTCCTCGTCGATGTAGGTGTCGTAGATGCGGTCGATCATCAGGTTGCGCAGGGTCATGTCGTCCACCGGCGGCGCCTCGGGCGAGCCGGGGGCGATGTAGTGGGTGAACCCCAGCCCCTCGAAGAAGTCCTGATCGACGATGTTGGCGCCGGTGGAAACGATGGCGTCCACCATGTTGTGTTCGAGCAGCGTGATGATCGCTTTCTTCAGCCCCGCGCTGATGAGCGAGCCGGCGAGCGTCAGGATCACCGCGCACTCCTTGTCCGCGAGCATCATCGAGTAAATGTCCGCGGCCTGGGCGAGCGTGCGCGACGAGTAGGCCATGTCGCGGTAGGAGTTGATGACGGGGCGGGCGTCGATCCGGGTGATATCGACGTGCTTCACGGGGCGCGAGAGAAGCTCTTTCTTGGTCCACTTCGGGTTGGTCATGGGATCGTCTCCTCCGGCTGGCCCCCCTGGCCGGTGAAGAGAGGATACGCCCCGGGGGTGGCGGGGAGGAGCAATCGTAGAAGGCAACCTTGTAAACGTAAAGAGGCCGAACGCAACCGGCGACTCCCGGCGGATCGGAAGCGAGCGGAGTTTCAGTTCGTCAGTCCTTCGACCAGAACCTCAGCCCTGGCTGCACCACGCCCCGCACCGCGCCCGCCTCCGTACGTGCCGCGAGTTCGGTGCCGGCCTCGTGAAGCCCCCATTTCACCGCTGCAAAGCAGATGATCGCATCACCCAGCATCGGGCTGCGCGTGGAACTGGTCACGGCTCCGATCGGGTCCGCCTCGCCCTGGGCCGACCGGGCGATGACGGCCCCGGCGCCCGGCTGGCATTCGCGGCCGCTGCCTTGCTGCGCCTCGGTCGGGTACAGCCGCAACCCGACGAGTGTCTGCTTCGGATGACCCAGCGACTTCATCCGCGCGACGACTTCCTGACCCAGGTAGCAGCCCTTGGTGAACGAGACGCGGTCATCGAGCACTCCGGTCTCGGCAGGCAGCGAGTTCGGGCCAAAGTCGATGTTGAACAGCGGCGTGCCCGCCTCGATGCGCGCGATGTTGTACGCGTGCCAGCCCGCCGGCCGCATCCGATAGCCCGCGGGCGTGATCGTCGCCGCTGGGCCGGCGCCCGGCGGCCCGTTCGTGCTCAGGCCGCGCTCGAGGATCTGCTCGTACACCGCCGGGACATCACCCGTGCTCATCACGAGTTCGAGTCCCACCTCCCCGGTCGTGTCCGAACGATCCACCACGACCCGCCGCCCGGCGATCGTCACAATCGCGGCCAGCCGCACCCCGAAATCCTCCAGCGGCGCCCCCTCGACGTGCTCGCACACGGCGCGGAGCAGCGGCAGCGCCGTCGGCCCGTGCAGCGCCAGCCTGTGCATCGCTTCGCACTCGTCGCGAATCGCGACGTCTTCGCTGAAGATGAACTCCGCGAGCGACTTCGCCGCGCCGCTCGCCGCGAGAACGTCGCAATCGAGAAGCGTCTCATCCGGAAGTTCGGTCAGTTTCAGGTCGGCGTCGATGCGCCCCTTTCGATTCAGCCAGAAGGTCCGGCGGGTGCTGAAGGGCTTTGCCCCCTTCAACTCCTGCGTTACCATCCGGTCGAGGAACGCGATCCGATCCTTGCCCGTGACGCGGAGCGTGCCGCGATGGGGCAGGTCGAGCAGGACGCAGCCCTTGCGGATCGCGGCGTACTCTCCCTCGACCTCGCCGAAGGTCTCGACGACCTGGGCGCCCGGTCCGCCCTCGTTGCCGCCATAGGAAACAAACGACGCCTCGGCCTGCTGATGGAGCGTGTTGAGCGGGGAATTCATCGCCATGGGTCGGTCAAGATCGTAGCCGTTCGTGGCATTCGGTACCCTGTGGTCCATGAACTTCGACCTTCTCAAGCGACTGTGCGAGACCCCGGGGATCCCCGGCCGCGAAGAGCGTGTCCGCGAACTGATCAAGAAAGAAGTCAAGGGCCTCTTCGATGACGTAGCCACCGATCCGATGGGATCGCTTATCTGCCGCCGGGGGCCGCGCGGATCGGGCGGGAAGCGTCGGGAGTCGGACCATCCGACGAAGGTGATGCTCGCGTGCCACATGGACGAGATCGGGTTCTACGTCCGTCACATCGACGACGACGGATTCATCCGCGTGAACGCGGCGGGAGGGTTCGACACGCGGAACCTCTTCTCGCGCCGCGTGCTGCTCTGCACAAAGAACGGCGGGGACATCAAGTGCGTGATGAACCCCGGAGGCCGGCCGGTGCATATCGCGTCCGAAGAGGACAAGAAGAAGATCCCGGAGGTCAAGGAGTTCATGATCGACATCGGCCTCCCCGCGGCCAAGGTCAGGAAACTCGTCACCATCGGCGACATGGTCGTCATGGACGAGCCGTGCATCGAGGTGGGCGAGAAGATCGTCAGCAAGGCGCTCGACAACCGCGTGGCGTGCTGGCTGGGGATCGAATCGGTGCGGGCGCTCGAAAAATCAAAGACGGCGCACGCCTGCGAGATCTATTCGGTGTTCACCGTGCAGGAAGAGGTCGGGCTGCGCGGCGCGCTCACGGCGGCGCGGACCGTTCGCCCGCACATCGGCATCGGGCTGGATGTCTCGCTCTCCTGCGATACGCCGGGCGTCCCGAAGGACGAGGCGGTCACGATCCAGGGCGACGGCTGCGGCCTGCACATCATGGATTCCTCCATTATCAGCGATCACACGCTCATCGATGAACTCGAAGGGGTCGCGCGGAAGCATCGGATCAAGCACCAGCGCACCATTCT
This sequence comes from Phycisphaerae bacterium, assembly GCA_016795005.1. Lineage (GTDB taxonomy): Bacteria > Planctomycetota > Phycisphaerae > Phycisphaerales > UBA1924 > JAEUIV01. The sequence continues at coordinate 8,227 of JAEUIV010000064.1, read as the reverse complement.
CGCCCGGGGCGGGCAGGACGGCGGGGCGCTGCAACTGGCCAACGAAGGATGCCGCGCGGCGGGGATCGTCGTCGGCACACGCTACATCCACACCGTCACCGAGATGTTGCACAAGGGCGACCTCGAAGCCGCGCGCGACCTGCTCGCCGCGTGGCTCCCGACAGTCGATTAGCCGCTGAACCGCAAGGGTCCGCCGTCGAGGTTCATCCCGGACATCCGCTCACACTCACGCACCATGAACACCATCGCGACCAACACTCACCACGCCCGCGGCGTACTCGCCGAGACCGCCGCCGATTCCGTCACGGTCTCGTTCCCCGGAACCAACTACCGCCTGCGCCTGCGCGTGTACCAGCCGCCGACGACGCCGGTCGGCAAGCGCATCATCGGTTCGATCCGGGTGCAGGCGAAGCGGGTGGACAACGTCCACACCGGCGGACGCTACGTCGAGCCGTTGGAAGGCTCTCCAAGGCGGGTGCAAGGCGAGGTCATCACCAACGATGTCGGCGACAACACCCTTGTCATCAACGCGGGAATCCCCATCTTCTGCAAGTTGACCGATCCGCGCCAGAACGCCGGCCAGTTCAAGGCAGGCGACCTGATTTCGTGCGAGGTCGCGCCGGGAGCCTCGTTCGCCCCGGCGCTCGGCTGAAGATCAGGGGCGCAATCCGCCCCGGCGCGTTCAGTTCACCGGCTCGCAGACGATGCCCATGGGTTTGCCCGTCGGCCGTTCGTCGCGCTTTTCTGCGGGCCGGGGCTTGGCCGCGAGATCGCGTTCCCATGCACGCAGCGCCTTGGCTTCCTCGCGCGCCGGAGCGAGCGCATGGGCCTGATCCCGGCTTCTCTCGAGAACTCGAACATCAGCAGTTTCCGGCGCGTGTGCCATCGCCAACTCTCCTTTCGAGCGGCCGACAAACAACAAACTCGCCTCGCTCGGCAACCACCCCACCCGTGGGTCCGCGGAACTACTCCATCCTACGCACGTCACGCTCGTACGTTGCGATATTCGGCAACGATTTCGGCAAGTGCGGTTGGATGATCAAGTGTAAACCCCGATCCGCGGAGAAACGGTCATCCATTCTGATGGACGCAACGCCGGCGGCTCAGGCACGCGGTTTGCGATCACGGAATCGCATCGGGGAGGCGTCCCGCCGTGTGCCCCTCGTCCCGGAGCATTAACTGCCACCACATGACATCGTGCCAGGCGCCCAACTTCCACCCGGCATGCCGGAAGCAGCCCACCCGCACGAACCCGAGTGATTCGTGCAGGCGCATCGATGCGTCGTTGGGTTGCGTGACCCCGCCGACCAGCGAATGAAACCCCCGCCGCCGACATTCAGCGATCAACTCTGCATACAGGCGCCGTCCCGTTCCTCGACCGTGCATGTCGGGAGCGACGTAGATTCCGGCCTCCGCCGTCCACTGGTACGCCGCGCGGTCGCGCCACGGGCCGCTCTTGGCGTACCCGATGAGACGCGCCGGCGCCTCGCCGATCTCCGCGACCAGGTAGGGGTATCGGCCGCGTGATTGTTCCCAGGAAGCCCGGAGATCATCCGGCGTCACAGGGTCGTACCCGAAGTGAATCGACGTGTTCACGATGAAGTGATTGGTGAGCGCGGCGATCGCGTCGAAATCCGCCGGCTCAACCGGCCGGATTCGCTCTTCGCAAACCGGCCTGCTCACGCCTCGGCCCCCGCGTGGGCCGGTCGGCGCTTGGGACGCAGGCCCGGCACCGCCGCCAGGAGCGTGCGCGTGTACGGATGAGCCGGCGCATCGAGCACCGAATCCCGAGGCCCCTCTTCGACGATCCGCCCCTCGTGCATCACCGCCACGCGGTCGCACACGTGCCGGATGACGGCCATGTCATGGCTGATCAACAGCAGCGAAAGCCCGAACTCGCTCCGAAGATCGGCGAGAAGATTCAGGATCTGAGCCTGGATCGAGGCATCGAGCGCGCTGGTCGGCTCGTCGCACACGATCAACTCCGGGCGGAGCGCGAGCGCCCGGGCGATCCCGATCCGCTGCCTCTGACCGCCGGAAAACTGGTGCGGGTACCGATCGAGCGCCTCCCTCGACAGTCCGCACTTCTCCAGCAGATCGCCGACCATCCCGCGCATCTGGTCGCGTGAGACGGCCAGTCGATGCACGAGCATCGCCTCGCCCACGATCATGTCCACGCGCATCCGCGGGTTCAGCGAACCGGCCGGGTCCTGGAACACCACCTGCATCCGCCTCCGAAGCGCCTTGAGCGCCCGGCCCCGGGCCGAGAGAACGTCCTTCCCATCGAAGAGGACCGCGCCGCTGGTCCGGGGAATGAGCCGGAGCACCGCGCGCCCGACGGTGGTCTTGCCGCAACCGGATTCGCCGACGAGGCCGAGCGTCTCCCCCTTGCGCACTCGAAATGACACGCCGTCCACGGCCTTGTTCCACCCCGTCGAACGCTGGAACACACCCGAGCGGATCGGGAACCACACCCGGAGGTCGCGCACGTCGAGCAGTGGGGGAGTGGGATCGACCGACGGCATGCACCGAATGTTAGCGTTCGAGCGGAACGTGAGTACGCGTCACCCGCTGATCCAGCGGATGAGGATCGTCAGCAGCCCGACGCCCATGAGGGCCGCGACAATCAGCCGTTGCGCCAGGAGTTGCTTCGCTTCACGACGGCGCTGCGTCGGGATGACACCGATCAACTCGGCCGTCGCCGCCGAAACGGGTGATTGGCCTCGCCTCGCCCCGTCCTGGACAATCGCGATGATGAGGTTCGCCTCGAAGGCGCGGAGTCCGAAACGTCGAGCCTCCCCCACGAGCATGCGGCGGCTTTCCGGGGGCATGATCGCCGCCCGGCCGCCCTCGAGCATCTGCGAAGCCCGCAGCGCGAAGATCTTCCGCAGGTCGCCGTCGGATGATGCGAGGTCCGCGGCATGACGGTTCTCATCCGCGACCGCGCGCCGAGCCTGCGCCTCGAACAGGCTCGGACTCTGGTCCGGGAAAATCAACCGGAGAGCCGGTGAATGTTTGGGTGTGTGGGATGAGAGGTCCATCGGACGTTTCTTTGCTGCATGGGGCGTGCCGAAACGAAATAACCCCACCAACAGGCGACATGGCTACTCTGAGCGTCCATGCACGTCGAACCGGGACAACGTCCGTGTCGAAATGATGATGGCATGAAACACACCCCGACGCCAGTCGTCTCCGCCGGGGCGATCGCTCAGCCCCTGCCAGCATCGGCCGGCCAAGACGGTCTCCCCGGCAACACAAAGGGGAACGTGCCGTCGGATCCCCTTCCTGTTCTCATGAGCGGCCTCACACCCGAGCAGGTCATCGCCCGACTGGCGCGCGAATCCAAGCGAGGCCGGCTCGCGGGGTTCCGGCTTCTTCCCGGCGGCGCCGCCGTCACGGCCTTCGGGGGGATCTATGACTACGACCTCATCATCCACCCGCGTCCCAACGACACGGGCTCGCGCATCGAGTTCGAGATGCGTCTCCTGCGCAAGGTGCCGATCATCGCGGTCCTGCTCCTGGTCTTCACGATCGTCCCCGGGCTGCAACTGACCGATTCGATGCTCAGCATCTACTTCTCGTGGTACACGATCGAGACCTGGTGGTGGTACCTGCCGCTGGTGGCGCTCAGCATCCCGCTGATGTGGAAGCAGTTCCGTGCGAGCCAGGCCGAGGCTCGGCGAGACGCCGGGGCCACGATCGAGAAACTCCGTGAAGTGCTCGCCGCGTCGGCGTAATCCGCGCGCCGCGACGGCTACCCCTTCGCTTTCGGCAGCATCCGTCCCACCGTCCGCGGGCGGAAGGGAAACGCCTCGGCGACGGCGCGCAGATCGTCCAGCGACACGCGGTTGATCGAGTCGAGCTCCTGTTCGAGCGACTTGTATTCTCCGAGGTAGGGCCACAACTTTCCGAGCCGGTGCATGCGCCCGCTCGGGCGCTCGCCCGCCAGCGTGACGCTCGTGGCAAGCCGATTCCGCAGCCGCGCGAGGTCGTCCTCGGTCAGCGAGGGGACCAGCCCCGCCACCTCGCGGTCGATGACCGACAGGATCTCGTCCGCGCGTTCCGGGTCGCCCGACGCGAAAAAGAACGTCGAACCGATGCCGTCGTGCGCGTCATAACTCGCCTGGGCATCCTCCGCGATCCCCGGCTCGACGAGCGCCCAGTGAAGCCGACTGTTGTCCGGCGCGCCGAGCACCTGCGCGAGCATCATCGCCGCGTACCGCCGCTCGTCGCGCATCGCGGGGCCGGGGCTGACGACCAGCAGGTACCCTCGCGTCACCTTCTCATCGTGGATCGTGAAGTCCGAGTCACGGCACGCCGGCGGCGACGAGTCGCGCGCGGCGCCGGTCCGCGTCCAGTGACCGCACAGCCGCGAGGCGCGATCCACCATCGCCCGGAAGTCGATCCGGCCCGCGAGCGCGAGCACCGTGTTGTCCGCCGAGTAGCGGAAGTCAAAGTAGGACTTCATCTGGTCGCGCTGCAGCGCCTTGATCGTGTCGTCCGTCCCGAGCACGCGGAATCCCAGCGCGTGCGAGCCGTAGAACTCCTCCATCGCGCGTTCGTAGAGCACCCAGAAGGGCTGATCCTTGTACATCGCGATCTCTTCCAGGATCACTCCCTTTTCCGTGTCAAAGTCGGCCGGACGCAGCGCCGGACGAAGGATGTCCGCCAGGAGATCGAACGCCTTCGGAAGGTGCTCCGGCAGCGTCGCCGCGTGGAACGCGGTCAGTTCGGTCGACGTGAAGGCGTTGTACGACGCGCCGATCTCGTCGAACTCGCGGTTCACGTCGTCCGCCGAACGCTTCTCCGTCCCCTTGAACATCATGTGCTCGAGAAAATGGGACACGCCCATGACGGAGCGCTCCTCATCGCGCGCGCCGGTTTTGACAAAGAACCCGCACGCCGCCGTGTGGGCCGAGGGGTCCGTCTCGCTGATGATGGTCAGTCCGTTGGGAAGCGTCGCGTGCTCAAAGGTGACGGGCATGATGAGTTCCGGGGAGGGGGCGAGTCCGCAGGATGGTAGTGGATGCACAAGGGTACGCGGCGCCGCATCGCCCGCAGCCGTCAGGGCTTCCGTCCGTCGGCCTCGTCGCGACGATTTTCGAGCGCGTCGATCCAGAGCGACAGCAGCACCGAGGCCAGCGCGATCCCCACCGCCACCCACCACGGCGCCCGGAACTGTTTCAGGTCGAGCGCGTACGCCAGCACGTGGTACGCCACCGCGAACGCCGCCAGACCCCCGACGTACAGCGTCACGTGGCTGATCGTCCCGACCCCCGCGAGCACGAACCGCGGCCGCTCCTCCCGACGCGCCGCGATGAACGCGACAACGCCCAGGACAGCCAGCAGCGCGGCGAAGGCAACCGGGATCATCGGATGCATGGAGTCTGGCACCTTTGCATGGGCACGGCCGCTTTACACGATCGCGCCGGCCATCGACGACACCGCCGCCGCACCCTGCGGGTCGGTGGCGATCGCGTAGTTCAGCAACCGCACATCGCCCCCGCCCACAATCTTCATCGTCGCAACCAGGTTGCCGACGCTGCACCAGCGCGTGGGGTTCTGCTGCCACGCCATGGACGCGACGAGTTCTTCACCCTTGCCCTGGCGGATCAGTTCGATCATCTCTCGGTCGTGCTGCACCACCTTGTTGCGGAACGCGACGGACTCCGGCTCATTCGCCACGATCGAAACACGATCGCCGAACGAAAACCCGACGTGGCTCAGGTCCGCCGACGAGACGATGAGCGTCCGCCCGGGCATCTCGGCCACGGTCTTCTTCATCGCGTCGATGAACGGCAGGATCCCCAGCCCCTTCCCGTCGTAGGACTCGCCGTTGTTCGGCGCCGGGTCATGAACAAGAATCCCGAGCACCTTCGGGAACGCGCCGCCGTCGCTCTCGCCGAACACCCGCTGGATCCAGGGGATCTGGAGTTCGACCGAGTGCTCGCGCTCGTGGTCGAAGCGGTGCTCGAAGAGCAGCCTCGATTGTTCCGCGCTCAGGTGCCTATTAAGCGTGTCGATGAACGCCTGGTCCACCTCGCACAGCCCGAGCGGCGACTGGAATCCCTTGTCGCACGCGACCACTCCGGTACCGAAGCCGAAATGGTTCGTCCCCAGGATGATGACGCGATCGGGCCGATCGGCGACCCGCAGCCGCCCGTAGGCGTGCGAATAGTTCTGCCAGCCGCGCCAGTAGTCGAGGTGCGGCGCGATGATCGCCTTCGGCAGCGCGGTGTACGCGGGGTCCGGCGCGTCCTTCAGCGCCTCATCCATCCACTTGTCCATCTGCTCGCGCAGTTTCGTCGCGCCGACCTCCGCCAGCCGCTCCTTCGTCGCGTTCTCGCCCAGTTCCTGGGCCGCGAGCGCATCGGCAAAGTTCGCCGTCCCCGCCGGGGGCAGGTACGGCATCGAGTCATACTCTCGCCGCACCTTCATCAGCATCTCCTGGAACGTCGGCCCCTCCAGAAGCCCCGCCTGGTCGAGTTGCGCGATCAGCATCTCGAGATCCGAACGCCGCAACCCCTGGCTCACCGCCGCGAGAATCCCGTCCACATCACGGCTCCCGTCCATGTGCTGCAGGATCACCTGCGCCGCCGGCGACGTGAACACCACCTCGTCCGAGATCTGCCGCGCATCGGCCAGACCCAGCAGCGTCTGCTCGCCGTGCTGCGCGGGGAATCCTCGAATGGCGCGCAGTTTCGGGCGTTGCTGATGCGGCGCAGCCGGGTCAAAGACGGGCGGTTGGCGTTCGGTCATGGCGGGCGATTCCTCAAGGAGTGTGAACAGGGTCAGAGTGTAGGCCGCGCGAATCCTGCCGTCCCGCTCCGGATGACCGTACACCCGGCACGTCACGACCACGAGGCGCAACCCGGATCCCGCACCGCGCGGCGTGCGGGCGATTCCGTACACTTCCCGCCGGTCTTCGGAGCGAGCGCATGCGTAGCCTCAGTGCATCCGCTGGGTCGATACTGACCCTTGTCCTCTCCGCGTCGATCCACGGTCAATCGTGTGTGCCCGACTGGCTGCCCACGTTCGAGAGCGGCGACCTCCACGGCCCCGTCCGCGCGTTCGCCCTCTTCGACTTCGACGCCGGCGGGCCGAATCCGACAACACTCGTCGCGCTCCAGGCGTACGCAAGCACCACCTCGGACTTGGACGTGGACCCGGCGAATCGCCGCCCGGTCCAGCGCTGGACCGGGCGTCGCTGGGAGCCGGTCGGCGGCCCGGAACTCGAAAGCGTCGGCGCCGCAACCGTCCGCGGCGCGCTCGCGGTGTACGACCCCGACGCCGAAGGCCCGTTGCCGCCAGCGCTCTACGCGGCATCAAGGAGCCTCCGCGTCACACGCGACGGCCGGACCAGTTACGGAATCGCCAGGTTCGACGGCGCCGCGTGGACACACGTCTCGATGGGATTCACCTCCGGCCACGTGAGCATCCTCGACCTTCAGGTTTTCGACGAAGACGGCCCAGGCCCGCTCGCGCCGGCGCTCTTTGCCGCCTGCGACCATCTGCCCGCGGCCGATGGCGTTCACAACCTGCTCAGGCTCCGGGACGACGCATGGTCCACCGTCGGATCAACGCCCCTCAACGCCGCCGTCGCCAACCTCATGGTGTGGGATCCCGACGGCGCAGGCTCCATGCCGGAAAGACTGATCGCCGCGGGACTCTTCGATCATTCCGCCGACAGCCCTCCCGGGCCGAGTTACCTCGCATTGTGGAATGGCGCACAGTGGGAACCGATCGGCGCGGGACAGCCGGGACAACCCGGCCCGGCGCTCGGGCTGGCCCTCTTCGATCCCGACGGAAACGGGCCGGCCACTCAGGAGTTGTACGTCGCGGCGGCCGACAATCCGATCGACGGAACCCCTCGAGGTCTGCTCTCATGGAACGGCCAACAATGGACGCACCACGGCGTGGTGCCCGAGTTCGTTGAGTTCGAAGGGGGGCAGGTCAACCGGGGACGCATGGCGGTACATGACGACGACGGCCCGGGGCCGATCCGGCCCGCGCTCTACGTCGCCGGAGTTCCGAGCGTCATCTCCACCTCGGCACGGGTCTCGAGATGGAGCGGCAGCGATTGGTCCGTGCCGGGGCACGATCCGCTCGCACCGAATCAATCGGGGCATCGGTATCCCGTCGTGTTCAGCAGCGGAACCAAGATCGAGGCGTTCGCTTCGTTTGACCTCGACGGACAGGGACCATCGACCGCAACGCTCCTCATGGG
>JAEUIV010000045.1 GCA_016795005.1 Phycisphaerae bacterium | reverse complement strand
GCGCCGCCTCGTTCACGGACAGGTCACGATCGCCCAGCGCCGCGGTGAGTCCATCGATCACGCGCGGCTCGGCGTATTGGCCGAGCGCGTCCGCGCTCGCCGCGCGGACCAGCGCCTCCTCCTCGGTCCTCTGGGCCGAGTGTTTCAGCAGCGCCGGGATCGCCTCGCGGTTGTGCAGCCTCTGGAGCGCCCGGGCGCACTCCCACCGCAGGAGGCGGTCGGGATCATCGAACTGCTGAAGGATCAGGGGGACATGCTCGGGCGAGCCGTGGAGCGCCAGGCCACGGATAGCGGCGGAGCGAACCGCCGGGTCCGCGTCGGCCGAGGCCTTGGTGTACATCTCGACATAGACGCGCTCGCCGCCGAATGGAGCGTTCGCCAGGAGGAGCATTCCGCGGTACCGCTTGTCCGCGTCGTACTCATCCGCCGCCCACGCCGCGGCCATCGCGGGGGTCGTCGGCGTGAAGGCCTCGAAGATCGACACCGGCTGCTGCTTCCCCTCGTGCGCGATCCCCTTGCACGAGGAGAGCAGCCCTCCGCAAGTCAGGATCAACACCGTGCCGCGGGCCGCCGCCCCGAACCGCCGGTCCTCGAATAAGCCGGATCGTTCCATGCCCCGGATGATACTGGACCGCCTCAAACCAATGAGTCAGAAACCGGTCGCGTACGAGAACGCACCTTTACCCCGAACGGCCGTCGCGTCCACTTTGTGCGGCCAACGGACCGAACGCGGGGAGCGCGCCCATGCCAACACGCCATTTTGATTCCCAGGGTTTGGAACCAAATCACGGCCATCATCGGACACGCTCTTTGACGAGGCGCCGTGCCTGCTCGACGCCTTCGAGGCACGCAATCGACTGGCAGAGCCGTAGACCGATAGGCCGAATAAGTTGATGCCCGCAACAGCAGCAAGCCCTATTCTTTCACCGTGCATAAACAGATGATCAAGTCGGCGGCATTCGGCAAAGCGCGGTCGCTCGCGATCGTCCCTCGCCATGTCGCGTTCCTCGGCCTCTTCCTCGCCCTGTTTGCTTCCGCCTGCTCCTCACCCATCATCGAAGGCGATCTCCTCTCCCTCGAGCCCGCGCGCCCGCCGAAGACTGCCGCCACAATCCAGGAACTCCTTCCCTGGACCCGGCCGGGCCATGCAGCGCCCGTCTCGTTCGAGATTGAATCGCCTCCGGGCGAGTTCGTGACCGCCTACGAAGTAATCGAGGGCGAACACTCCGGCGGAATCCTGCTCGAGGCGCGGCGCGAAGGCCCGGACCCCGGCACGTGGATCATCACGCGCCGCATCGAGGGCCAGGAGAAGCCGCTCGAAGAGCGGCACCAGGCCCTCGACGCCGCCGACGGCTCGCTGGTCCTCCCCTACTCCCTCAACTTCGAGCGAGGCGTGCGCGTCGAGATGGACCCGCCGCCCTTCACCGTGCCCGCGCGCCTCGAGCCGGGCGAGACGCTCTCTCGCGAGATGCGGATCCGCCTGCCCCTCATCGAGAATCCGAGGCGGCTGCGCGAAAAGGGGACCGCGCTCTCCGAGTTCACCTACGTGGATGACCAGCGCGTCCGCACCGACGTCGGCACGTTCGACGCCCGGCACCTGCGCGAGGTGTTCACGTCGCGGTTCGCCGCCGCGAACGCGGTCCGGACCATCGACCGCTGGTATTCACCGGGCCGGGGGCTGGTCGCGGAGCGCTGGCATGAAGAAGTCACGGTGCTCGGCGTGGTGATCGAGCGCACGAACTTCGCGATGAGGGTGATCGCCCCGGCAACTCGTGACAATCGCCGGCAATCGAGCGAGATCGAACCCGACACGTCCGAGAATCGTGCGCCCTGAGACGGTTATCTCGCTCTTTTTCGGCCCTGCGCGGGCGTTCTCCCTGATCCCGCGCCCCGGGACCGCCGATGTTCTGGGACGAATCACCGTCCGCGCGTCCGCGGTCGGCATCGACTCGCATTCCCGAGACAGGAGATCGCTCATGAAGACCTGGACCGCCGTTTCGCTCGTTGCTCTCGTTGCCGCGGCCGGTGTGGCCCTCGCCGGCAACACGACCCCCACCGCGAACAAGCCCGCCAACACGAACTCGACCAAGGCGACCGCGAACGTGCTCGACACCGCGATCGCCTCGGGCAACTGCAAGACCTTCGCCGCCGCGGTGAAGGCCGCGGGCCTGGAATCGACCTTCAAGGGTGAAGGCCCCTACACCGTTTTCGTCCCGACCGATGAGGCGTGGGCGAAACTGCCCGCGGGGACGGTCGAAGCGTTCCTGAAGCCCGAAAATCGCGAGCGCCTGGCCAGCATCCTCCAGTTCCACGTCCTCCCCGGGCACATCACGGCCCGCGACCTCGGCCGCATGCAGGAGAGCAGCCAGACCCTCCTCGGTCAGTCGTTCAACATCGAGAACCGGGAGAACAAGATCTGGGTCGGCACGGACATCAAGCTGATGGCCTCGATCACCCAGCCCGACGTGCCCGCGACGAACGGCGTGATCCACTACATCGACGCCGTGATGCTTCCTCGGCAGTAAGCGCGGATCGCGGGAGTCGGGGCGAGCGGGTAGGATGCGGCCCAGTCGTGGCCGAAGCCCTGCTCCAACGCGTCGCACGGAATGAACCTTCCGCCTTCCAGGCGGTTATTGATCAGTTCGGCGGGCTGGTGTGGTCACTGGCCCGCCGTTTTTCTTTTGACGCCTCCAGCGCCGAGGACGCGGTTCAAGAGGTATTCCTCGAAGTCTGGAAGAGCGCCCATCGCTACGACCCGTCCGTGGCGTCCGAGGCGACGTTCATCTCGATGATCGCGCGGCGGAGGCTGATCGACCGCGCCCGCAAATCGGGCCGACGCGCCGAGACTCAAGCGCTGACCGACGCGACGCCGCAGGCCGCGCCTTCATCTGAACCCCGCTCGGAAACGAACGAGGATGCCGCCCGGGCGGCTGAAGCGCTGGCGACGCTGTCCCCTGAGCAGCAGCGGGTGCTGCGTCTCTCCCTGGTCCAGGGGCTTTCTCACGACGAGATCGCCCGTGCCACGGGGCTGCCCCTGGGGACGGTCAAGACCCATTGTCGGCGTGGCCTCATCCGAATACGCGAACTGCTCGAATCCACTTCCATCCCCGTCTCTCATACAACAGGAAGACCGTCGTGACCCCCGGCTCTGGACATCCACAGCGCGAACGCCTCCTTGACCTGCTCGCGGACCGAGCGATGCAGGGATTGGCCGCGCCCGAGGAGGCGGAACTGCAGGGATTGCTCCGTGAGATTCCCGGTGCGCTCGCCGAGGCGGAGGCCCTCGAACGCGCGGCGGCGGCGGCGGATGCGGCCTTGTCGGGCACCGATGCGTTCGAGCCGATGCCGGCATCGCTCCGAGCGAAACTCGGCGCTCAAGCCCGCGATTGGTCGGCGTCCAACGCTGCTCGTGGGGGCGATGGTTCGTCGAGTGTGCTGGCTTCGATCGGCCCGGCTCCCCGGCGCCCCATGGGATGGGCTGGCGCCGCCGGGTGGCTTGCGGCCGCGGCGTGCCTGACGCTGGCCCTGGCGGGGTGGTTCGGGCGGGGTGTCAACCCGATCGGCACGCCGCGTTCGCCGGAATCGGCGCGGAGCCGGCTCATCGCTTCCGCGAACGACGTCAAGAAGTGGGGCTGGATCGCGCTGGGCGAACTCGAACACACCCCCGTCAGGGGCGATACGGTCTGGAGCACCTCCAGCCAGAAGGGTTTCATGACCTTCGCCGGCCTGCCCGCAAACGATCCGACGAAGGAGCAGTATCAGCTCTGGATCTTTGACCCGGCGCAAAGCGACAAGACGCCGATCGACGGCGGGGTTTTTGACGTGACGGCGTCCGGGGGAACCGTTGTGGTTCCCATGGACCCGAAGATCCGCGTGAGCGACGCGGTGATGTTCGCCGTCACAATCGAGAAGCCGGGCGGGGTCGTTGTTTCGGACCGTTCGCGGCTGGTCCTCATCGCCAAGCCGGGTTGAATCAAGGGCGCGTTTTTTTTATGTGAAGCGAATCCGGCCCGGATTCCACGGCGAACTCAGCGGGGCATGCACGTCATCCGACGTGAAATCTGACTCATTCTCAGCGGACTTCCGCCCTGTCAACGTCTCGGCCGCGGTGGCCGATCGTTGTCGCTCGGGAACCGCATGGAGCCTCATTCTCATGAAACGCATCGGACCCATCGTTTGTCTCGTCGCGCTCGCATCATCCGCTTCCTATGTCGCGTTTGCCGGTGGCGAAAAGCCCGCGATGCCCGCGGTCGGCGCCAAGGGGTCCATGAATGTCGTCGAAACCGCAATCGCGGCGGGCGACTTCAAGACGCTCGTGACGGCGGTCAAGGCGGCCGGCCTCGCCGAGGCGCTGAGCGGCAAAGGCCCATTCACGGTGTTTGCTCCGACCGACGCGGCGTTCGGCAAGCTCCCCGCCGGGACCGTCGAGTCGCTGCTGAAGCCAGAGAACAAGGCCACCCTGGCGAACATTCTCAAGTACCACGTGCTGGGGGCCGAGGTGATGGCCGCTGACGCCGTGAAGATGTCCGAATCCACCGCGACGCTCCAGGGCACGCCGTTCCGCATCGTCACCAAGGATGGGAAAGTGATGATCGGCAACGACAAGGGAATGGCAACCATCGTGAAGACCGACATCAAGTGCTCGAATGGAGTGATCCACGTCATTGATGCGGTGATCATGCCGAAGTAATCGCACGGCGCACCACGCAACATTTCTGTTGTGCCAGCGGGCCGGCGCGTTGCCGGCCCGCTGTGCCATTGCGCCCGTGCTTTTTGTGTGAAGCCACGGAGAGTTGCCCTATAATTCGTGCATGCCCTTTGACCCAGACGCCGCCGCGCAACCCGGAACCGGGATCTTCGGTCTGCCTTTCACGCGCGAAGAGGCCCGTATCGTGCTCATCCCCGTCCCGTTCGACGCGACGACTTCCTACGGCGGGGGCGCATCGGGCGGGCCTCAGGCGATCCTCGAAGCCTCGGCGCAGGTGGACCTCTTCGATCACCAGTTCGGACGGGTCTATGAACAAGGGGTCTTCATGGAGGACATCCACGAGGGGATCCTCTGGCTCAGCCGGCGTGCCCGCGACCTGGCGTCGCCCATCATCGCAGCGGGCGGCGTGCGGGCCGACGACCCCGAGAATGGGCCGGCTCTCGCGGAAGTCAACCGCGCGGGCGAGCGTGTCAACGAGTTTGTTGATCGGCAGGTGCGGGCGGTGCTGGCGGCGGGGAAGATCCCGGGGCTGGTGGGCGGAGACCATTCCACTCCCTTTGCCGCGATCCGCGCCTGCGCCGAGAATGCCGGGCCGGACGGGCTGGGCGTGCTCCAGGTTGACGCGCACATGGACCTTCGTGAAGCCTTCGAGGGGTTCACCTGGTCCCATGCATCCATCATGTGGAACGTGATGCATCACCTCCCGCGCGTCACGAAACTGGTGCAGATCGGCATCCGCGACTACGGCGAGGGCGAACTGAACGTGATGAAAGAGTCGAAGGGCCGCGTCATCACGCACTTCGACTACGACTGGTTTTCGCGTCTGGCGCGCGGCGATCGGCTCGAAGACCTGTGCCGGGAGGCGGTCGCGGCGCTCCCGAAGCACGTGTACGTGTCGTTTGATATTGACGCGCTCGATCCGTCGCTCTGCCCCCACACGGGGACGCCGGTGGCGGGTGGCCTGTCATTCAACGGCGCGGCGATGTTGCTGAAAGTGCTCCATGACTCCGGGCGAACGATCGTCGGGTTCGACCTGAACGAGGTCACGCCTCATCCCGAGGGGGATGATCAGTGGGATGCGAACGTGGGCGCCCGGGTGCTGTACAAGTTGTGCGGGTGCGCGGCTCGACGGTGAAGCCGCCGATCGGATCAGCCGGCCTGCGCCAGCCCTTCGCCGCCCAGGGTGCTTGAACCATCGCCGTTGGGGTATTCGCGGCGGGGCCGGCCGGGCTTTCGACCCTTGGGTTGGGCCTGGTCCGGCGTTTCGGCGGCGAGGCCGTTCCCGTTCTTGAGCAGGTTCGGCGGTGCGTCGTCCGCGAGTCGCTGGTTGAGTTTGCGGAGCGCTTCGACCTCGATCTGCCGGACACGCTCGCGGGTCAGTCCGATCTCGTGGCCGATCTGCTTCAGGGTGAGCGGCTCTTTTCCGTCGAGTCCGAAGCGCAGGCGGAGCACCTGGGCCTCGCGCTGGTCGATGGCTTCGAGCATCTCGTAGATGAGGCGGAGTTCCTCGTCCCGGAACACGCGCTCCTCGGGCTTGCGGGCGCGGGGGTCCATGACGACCTCGCTGAAACTGATCGTCTCCCCGTCCGCGCCGATATGCGTCTGGTTGGCGCTCTGGAACGCCTTGCCGGCGCTCTTGATGATGCTGACTTTCTTCGCCGAGAGGCCCATGACCTTGGACAGTTCTTCGAGCGTGGGCTGCCGGCCGTGGCGTTCCTCGAAGCGGTAGGTCGCCTGCTTCCACTTGGCGATGAGTTCGACCATGTACGCGGGGACGTGGATCGGCTGCACGGCGTTGATGAGGGCGCGCTTGATGGCCTGCTTGATCCACCACGAGGCGTAGGTCGAGAATCGCGCCCCCTGGGCCGGGTCGAAGCCTTCGACGGCGCGGATGAGGCCGATGTTCCCTTCTTCGATGAGGTCGGTGAGCGACAGCCCCCGGTTGGCGTAGTGCTTGGCGATCGAGACGACGAGCCGGAGGTTTGCGCGGACGAGCACCTCTCGCGCTTCGGGGCACGAATCGTTGATGACGCGCCACCCCAGCACCTTCTCCTCGTCGGGAGCCAGGAGCGAGAAGTCGTTGATCTGCCTCAGATACAGTTGCAGATCGGATTCAAGTTCCGCGCGCGACATGCGGTACACATCCTGACTTGTTGACCTGGATCGCGGGGTCTCTCTCCACCCCGCCAGCCTCCAACCGCGGGGACGGGAATGGTATTCGACGACCCACCCCGCCGCAATGGTGCAAGGGAAACAAGGGCAGACACCCCAGCCAGCAAGATTCGGGCCGATTGAGTCATGCCTTGAACATTCACCCGCGCGAACACCCCTGGGTCCGAAAAGATCCGGGGAATCAGGTCGGATTCCGGATCGCTGCGGCGCCAAACTCATTGACTTCGGTTCGTTCTGGAGTAGGCTGAATGAGGCGTGGAAGCACCGGGAGTCGCGGATGGCAATCAGCCGGCCGAGCCTTGCGGTCGTTTTGTTGTTGGTCGCCGCGCCGGCGTGTTTGGGGCAGCACCCAATCCCCGAGTCCGAGCGGTCGTTCAGATGGGCTACGACTCCCCCGAAGCGTTCGGCGACGCGATCGCGCGGATGAGCGAAGCCGACCGTGCCGAAGAAGTCCGGCGGTTGGGGCCGTTGCTGGGAGGAGCGGAGTGACGAGGAGGCCCGCTCCGTGACATTGGGGTTCATATGGAGTCACTCGCCGTGGTTACACTTGCCATTGCGATGTCCATCGACCTGACCAAACTCCTCCAGGACTGGCCCTACGAGCCGGGGCAGATCAACGTGCGTCTGATCTCCGGCGACGACGGCGAGCCGAAGATCCAGATGAGGCTCGACCTCGGAGTTCTCCAGATGGAGGCGACCGGGCGTCCCGACGGCGTGCGCCCGAACGGGTGCGAGAGCCTGCTCGAGTACCACGAATCCCGTTTCGAGCATGGTCCGGGCGAGAGCGAGGCGGAGGGTGACCTGCCCGCTGACGCCGACGCGGAGCCGGCATCGCTCTCCGAGGAGGATTGTCGGCTGCTCCGCGAGGAAGCGGTGCAGTACTACCACCGCTACATCAGCCTGCTGGTCCTGGCGGATTACGACGGCGTGATCCGAGACACGGCCCGCAATCTCCGCGTGCTCGACCTCTGCCGGGCGCACGCCGAGAGCGAGGAGGACCGTGCGGTGCTCGAGCAGTTCCGCCCGTACATCACGATGATGCGGATGCGGGCGATCGCGAGCCAGATGGTGAACGACAACGAGCCGAAGGCCGCGCTGTTCATGATCGACGAGGGTCTGGACCAGATCCGCAAGCAGTACGACGAGATGGGGCGGGCCGCGGAATACGACGAGTCCAGCGAGGTTCAGTTGCTCCGCGGGATGCGCGACGAGCTGGCGACCAAGCTCCCCGCGAGCCAGAAGCACGAGCTCCGCGAACGGCTCCGGCGGGCGATCGAGGCGGAGAACTACGAACTGGCGGCGATCCTGCGCGACGAACTGAAGATGATGAAGGAGTAGGGATCAGCCGGCGGGCCTCGGACGGCCGAAGCGTTCGTGACCATTCAGAACGTCCACGCGAGCAGCGCAAAGTAATCGAGGTCGTTCTTCCGTCGCCCGTCGCCTGGATTGCTGTCGTAGCGGTCCTCGATGCCGAGTTTGAGCAGCAGGTTGCTCGAAGGGTCCACCACGATCTGGTATCCCGCCTTGGTGTTCATGCGGTACTCGGGGAAGTCCTTCAGGCTCGGCAGGTATTCGTAGTTGACGAAGACGCTCTGGTACTCGGTGAACTTGTGCGCGAAGTCGAACCCGGCGAGCGCCTCGGGGATGAAATCGTTCTCGCCGCCGCCGAACTCGCGCGAGACACCGGCACCGGCCCGCAGGATGAAGGTGGTGCGGTCGTTCTTGATGACGGTGTACGTCGGACCGGCGAAGGCCGACGCCCGGTAATCCCAGTCCTGGAACTCGTCGTACTCAATCTTGGCCTGCGCGAAGAAGCCCCAGGGTGAGTCCTTGAAGAACCAATCATTCCGAACGAAGAGTTCGCCTCGGCTCTTGGACTTCTCGCCCGAGTCGGTCGCGTAGTTGTAGTTGGCCGCGACGAGCGTGTCCATCGCGTCGGTGGTGCGCTTGAGCGAGAGTCCGGCGCGGGCGTTGAGTGTTTCACTGTTCCCGTCCGAGCCGTTCACGCCCGCTTCGAGTTGCCCCTTCCAGCCTTCCCAGAAGGAGAGTTTCGCCTCCTCGGGGATCGGCGTGGGCGGAGGCGGCGGGGCGACGGCCTTGGCGGCTTCCGCCGCGACGTGACGCGCTTCTTCGGGGTTGGACGTCACCGCGGACGCCTTGATCCGCGCGAGCGCCACGTTGACCTGGCCGAAGACGGGGTGCTCGATCACGGCCGAGTCAGCCGTGGTGCTCAGCACCTTGCCCTTGATAACGTCGTCATTGTCGAGGGTGAGGACGACATCCGCGCCGATCGGCAACGCCGAGGGTTCAACCGGTCGGCCCCACGCGGCGGCGCACACGAGCGACGCGGCAAGCGAAACACCCGCGACAATCGAGACTCGACGGCGATATTCACGCTGACACATGCGTCCTTCTCCCGAGATTGGACCGGATTCAACGGCAAAACGCGGCGGGCTTGTACCAGCGCGCGGCGCCTGGATCAAACTCCGCGGGTTCCTGCGTGTGGACAACTCTCGATCGGGTCAGGGCTGGCCGCTCGGAGCGTCGCTTTCGGAAGAGGAAGGCGGCGTGGTCGCCGGGTCGGGATCCGGGCCGGTCGCGTCGGGGCGTTCCGGGGGCTGCCAGTTCTCGATGGCGTTTTTCAGGTCGCTCTCGCTGAGTGGGGCCGCGGGATTTCCCGCCGGCCCGCGTGGGGTCCGACCGCGACGCTCCCCGACGAAGTCGTCGGGGGGGGTGCGCGGATCGCGCGGCTCCCAGTCCACCCTCATCGCTCCCAGGAGGGTGCCCGTGGCGAACGCGAGATCGACCTGGGAGATCTGATAGTCGGTCAGGGCCGTGATCTCTGATGACTGCGCATCGGCGAGCCGTGTTGCGGCGTCGAGCACGTCGGTGCTGGTGCGGGCGCCGACCTCGAACTGATTCTGTTCGGCGCGGAGCGTCCGTGCGGCGAGGATCGTCGCCTGGCGGGCGGCAAGGATGCGCTGCCACGAGGTGTTGATCCCGTCGACGGCGTTGTAGACCTCCTGCCGGATGGCGAGTTCACGCGCATCGCGTGACGAGAGCCGCTGCAATCGGCGCAGGATCGCCTGGTGCACCCGTCCCTCGGCGGCCTCGTTACCGAGGGGAACTTCAAGGCTGGCGCCGACCGACCAATCCTCGAACCGGTTGTCCTTGGCCAGTTCGACCGATCGTCCGAGCGTCGTGCCCAGCCCGTTCACGGTGTACGAGAAGTCGGTGGTGAAGAGGGGCAGCGCCTGGTTCTTCTGGAAGTTGATGGTGCTGTAATCCTGGGCGAGGCGGAGTTCGAGTTCGAGCATTTCCATGCGGTTGGCGACCGCCGCATCGGCGAACTGCGCGGTGTTGATGTCGAACGCGACCGGGTCGGGCTTGCTGGAGAGTTCGAGGACGATGTTCGAGTCGATCTCCATTCCGGCTTCGTTCATGACGCGCTTCAGTTCGCGCTGAAAGTTCCGAACGGTGTTGTCGGCGCGGATGATCCCGTCGAGCCGTTCCGCGACGCCGGACTGCGCCCGGACCACCTCGACGTCCGCGGCGACCTGCGCCCGCACGCGGCGTTCGGCCTGCGACAGCTGGGTCTTGGCGAGTTCGTACTGATCCTGGCGCACCTTCAGCAGTTCCTTCGCGGCAAAGAGCCGCCAGTACGCGCGGTCCACGTTTGCCAGCTGGCGGATCACCTCCAACTTCGCGCGGGACTCGGCGATCTGCGTTTCGAGCGCCTGGATCCGGATCGAATGCGTGTTCGTCTCGCGTCCCGCGTTCCGCAGGAGCGGCTGCGAGATCGAGAGGCGCAGGTCCGTCTCGTAGGACTCGGGAACGCTGAACGCGGCGTCGGTCTGTTGGTAGTTGAGCGGGAGTTCCACCAACGCCGTTCCGCCGGTGCGGAGCGGGATGCGGACGCCCGGCGCGAAACTGAACTGCTCCGCGCTGTTGTTGTTGATGGCGCTCTGCGTCGGCTGGTCGATGTTGTTGTACCGGAATCGAGTGGTGAAAAGCGACTCGAACTTCGCCTCTTCCACGCTCAGCGCTTCGCGGGCGATCGTCGGCTCGATCAGCGACACCTGAAGATCGAGGTTGTTCTTGAGCGTCCACGCCCGCGCCTGCTCGATCGACAGTTCGAAGCGCTCCATCCCCGCGAAGGGGTCCTTCGGAGGCTCGGTGGGCGGCTGATCCTGCCCGGGGGTCGTGGGCTTGGCGTAGTTCTCAAGTTTCAGCAGGCCCACGCTGCGGAGCCTCTCCTTCGGCGACGCGGGGCCGCGATCGCTCGGATCGGAAAAGAGCGGATTTGAACAGGCGGAGAGTCCCCCGGCCATGAATGCCAGCATCCATGCCGCCCGTCCGCGATCCCTGCGGCCCGCCCCACTTTGATTATTCATGCCGAAGTGCCTCGATTGGGTCCAACCTGGCCGCCTTGATCGCGGGCCACATGCCGAAAATGATGCCCACGCCCGCGCTGAAGCCCAGGGCCAGCGCGATCGCCGAGGTCGGAATCTCCGCCGTGGACATCGCCGAAAAGCTCTCGTTGCTGCGACCGGCGGCCTGCATCCCAAGGACGGTCAACTGCCCGAAGAGCAGCCCGATCAGCCCGCCCATGAGACACAGGATGATCGCCTCGATCAGGAACTGGAGCAGCACGACGAGCGGGTTGGCGCCGAGCGCCTTGCGCAGCCCGATCTCGCGGGTCCGCTCGCTCACCGACACGAGCATGATGTTCATGATGCCGACGCCGCCGACGAGGAGCGAGATGCCCACGAGGATGCTCGCGGCGGCGGTGAGTCCCGAGGCCATGGCGCGCATGTTCCGCAGGACACTCTCGAAGATGAACATCTCGAATGTGTCCTCTTCCTCCGGCTTGAGCATGCGGTGCTTCCGCAGGATGAAGCGGATCTCCTCCTTGACATCCTCGACCTCGTTGCCGGGTTTCATCTTCATCGCCGCCTGGATCCAGAAAAACTGCCCCTGGAGCTTGTAGACCTGGCGGAACGGGACGAGGATCTCGGTCTGGGCGTCGTCCCCGCCGAACATCGGGCCCATGACCTTGGTTTCCATGACGCCGACGATCAGGAATCGACGGTCGTTGATGGTGATGTACTCGCCGACGCCGCCGTTGTTGAGCCGCAACTCGTCGATCGCCCGATCGTTCACGATGCAGACCGGGAGTTCATCGGTCGAGTCGCTCTCGGCGAGCGGGCGGCCGCGCAGGACGACGCGTTTGTCGATGTCGAGAAACTGAGGCTCGATGCAGGTGACGCGGACGCCCCCCTGCTCGATCTCGCCCGCGCGGACGCGCGAGCCGCGCAGGTTGGATGTCAGCGCGACCATCTCGATCGACTTGGCGTTCTTGCGGATCGCGTCCGCGTCGCTGAGCGTCAGGCGGACGCGTTGCCAGTCGTTCCGCGTGAATCGCTGCGAACGCGGCAACTGCCCCCAGAGTTCGATGCGGTTGGAGCCGAAGTCTTCGAACTGCTTCAGCACAAATCCGTTGAGCGCCGTGACGGCGGCGATGACCGCGGTGATCGCCCACACGCCGATGATGATGCCGAGCGTGGTGAGGAACGCGCGGACCTTGTTCGCGATCATCTGCTGGATCGCGGAGAGGACGGTCTGGACGAAGAGGCGGATGAGCATCGCCATGGCTTATTCCACCTCCAGGGGTCGAGGCCCGCCGTTGCCCATCGAGCCGTGCGCCGCCGTCGCCGCGAGGTCCGCGACGCGGTCGAGGTAGGCGCGATGGATGGGGTCCGCGTTGGTCGGCAGGTCGGAGAGGACCTTCCCGTCCTTCAGGCGGATGATCCGGTCCGCGTGCCCGGCGACATCCTCTTCGTGGGTCACGATGACGATCGTCTGGCCTTCCTCGTGCAACTCCTTGAACAGCCGGAGGATCTCGTCGCTGGTCACGGAGTCGAGGTTTCCCGTCGGCTCGTCGGCGAGGACCATGCTCGGTCGGTTCACCAGCGCGCGGGCGATCGCGACGCGCTGGCGCTGACCGCCGGACATCTGGTTGGGCCTGTGTGAGAGGCGGTCGCCCAGGCCGACCCGCTCCAGCGATTCACGGGCCATCCGCCGCGCGCCCCACCACCGCTTGCGCGAATAGAGGAGGGGCAGCATGACGTTCTTGAGCGCGGTGGCCCGATAGAGCAGTTCGAACGACTGGAAGACAAAGCCGATCTCCTCGTTCCGCACGCGCGCCAGTTCAAAGCCGCCCATGCGGTGCGTCATCCGGCCGCTGAGTTCGTAGGTGCCGCTGGTCGGCTTGTCGAGGCAGCCCAGGATGTTCATCAGCGTGGACTTGCCGGAGCCGGAGGCGCCCATGATCGCGACGAACTCATTCTTCTTGATCTCGATGCTCACGCCGTTGAGCGCATGCACACGCTCGGACCCCATGCGGTACGTCTTGCGAAGATCATGCACTCGGATCGACACGGGAACACTCCCTTCGGCTCGCGGCCCGGCTCAACTGGCCGCGGCGGACTTGGTCGCGCTCCCGGTCTCGCTCTTCTTCTTTTCGTCCTTGCTCACGTCCGCGGGCTTGGATTCTTCGGTCTTCTTTTTCTCGTCCTTCTCCGCGACGGCGGTCTCGTCCTTCTTGCCTTCCTTCTTCTCCCGGGCCTTCTTCTCGTCGGCCTCGGTGCGGACCTTGGCGCCGTCGGCGAGTTTCTGGAGCGCGGAGAACGGGCCGACGATGATCGGGTCGCCCTCCACGATCCCTTCGCTGATCGCGGTTGAGTTGATGTTCCCGGCGATCGTCTTCACCGGCTTGTAGACCACCTTGCCGTCCCGGTGCAGCATCACGAGCCGGGCGAAGGTCTTCTCCCGGTCCACCAGCGGATGGTTCTCACGGAGTTCCTGCGAGAGCGAATCGATGCGCTTGTCGAGCACCGCCTGGCTCGGCACCATCAGCACGTTCGAGATGGTCTCGATCTCGATGTCCACGTTCGCGGTGGTCCCGGTCGAGAGCCGCTTGCCCTTGGTGTCGACCACGATCTCCGCCTCGAAGTAGTAGGTGTTGTCCGCCTGCCACCGCAGGCTGGTCATCCCCACGCGGCGGACCACCCCCTCGAACTGTTCGTCGGGGTACCCGTTGATGAAGATGCGGACCTTCTGGTCCGCGGAGACGCGGGGAGCATCCGTCTCCGCGAGGCGTGCCTTCACCAGCATCTCGCGGGTGTCCTCGAGGACCATGAGCTGGGTGCCCGCGTTCTGGATCGTGCCGAGGGCGGTCTCACCCACCTGGGCGATCCGCCGAGTGATCAGCCCGCTGAACGGCGCCTTGATGGCGCAGTATTCCACGTTCCGCTGCGAACGCTCCACCTCGGCCTTTGATGCATCGGCGCGGGCCTTCGCGGCTTCGGCGTTGGCCCGCACGGCTTCGAGGTTCTTCATGGCCGCGTTGTAGGTTGATTGCGTGCGATCCACTTCCGTCCGGGCGTTGTCCAGCGACTGCTGGCTGACGTCGCCGCTGGCAAAGAGCGATTGCTGCCTCTCAAACTCGTTCACCGCGTTCTGGTACGCCGCACGCGCGCCGACGATGCGCGCCTCTTCGGCCGCGAAGCTGGCTTCCGCGGACTTCAGGCTCGCCTCGTCGGCGGCGAACCGGGCCTTCGAAGCGTCGAGCGCCGCCATGAGGTCGAGCGAATCGAGTTGGATCAGCAGGTCGCCCTCTTTCACCATCGACCCTTCCTCGGCGTAGATCGCGTTGATCTTCGCCGAGACGCGGGAGGAGATGTTCGTCGTCGTCTTGGCCGACACGGTGCCCGGCGCGCTGACGGTCCGGACCAGCGCGCCGAACTTCGCCGGCTCCACCACGACCAGCGTGCCCATGGCGCGCTCGCGCTGCGCCTCCATCTGCTTCTGGATCATGGGCACCATGAACGCCGCCCCGCCGCCGCACACAAGGAGCAGCACGAAGCCGACGCCCACAACCCACTTGATGATGTTCCAGTACTTGCGCACAGGGAGCCTCCACGCCGCCTCAGCCCGCGGACCCCGCACCGTGCGGCCCGCCATTCCGATCACCGACCACTCAATGCGTCATTCCGACACCAGACCAACGCCCAAACGACCTGTACCCCGGAAGCCCCGGACGGTTGCGAAATCCGGCTGATACTACTCAGTTTCTTTCAACTCTCCGAACCGGACCACCGGCGCGAAAGGGACACCCGTCCGCTCACGGATTCCTTGGGGAGCGAGACCTTACCATTTCAGCCGCGTCGGCCCCGCTCCCCTTCCGCACGAAACCCCGCTGCATTTCCGCATGGCACGAAGAGTCCTCCACGATCCCTACTTCAAAAAAGCCAAGGAAGAAGGCTACCTGGCCCGGTCCGCCTTTAAACTGCAGCAGATCAACCAGAACAAGCGGCTGATCCGCCGAGGGGACCGCGTGCTCGACCTCGGCTGCGCCCCGGGCGCGTGGCTCCAGGTCGCCTCCGAACTGGTCGGACCGAAGGGGACGGTCGTCGGGATCGATCTCAAGCCCGTGACCGCTCAACTGGCCGCGAACATCACGCATCGGGTCGGAGATGTCGAATCCATTGATCCGACCGAACTGTTGGCCCTCGGCTCGCCCGTGCCGCGGATGTACGACGTGGTCCTGTCCGACATGGCCCCGAATACGACGGGTCACGGAGACGACCTCGTCTCGGCCCGGTTGTGCGACGCGGTGCTCGCGCTGGTCCCCGCGGTCCTCAAGCCGACCGGCCACCTGGTGATGAAGATCCTCGAAGGCGCGGAGACTCCCCGCATCCTCAAGCAACTCCGACGTGGATTTGTCCAAGCGGGGGCGCACAAGCCGGACGCGAGCCGGGATGTATCGCGCGAAACGTATCTCTTCGGCCTGGGCTGGACCGGATCGCCACGCGCCGACTGATCAATCTCGAGTAGCACCCGACGG
>JAEUIV010000221.1 GCA_016795005.1 Phycisphaerae bacterium | reverse complement strand
CGGGAGTGGTCTTCCCGAGTTTCGTGAACCGTTCCTTGGTGATCTTGTGCGACAGTTCCATGTACTTCTGCGCGTTCTCCTGATCCGTGAAGCGCAGCACCGTCACGATGAGCACCTGCTTGTCGTAGAAGTTGTTCGCGGCCATCGCTTCACCCTCGGTCATCGCCGCGAGCACCAGCTTTCCTTCCTTGCCGATGTCCTCGCCCATCGCGGCGGCCAGCTCCTTTGCGGACATCAACTTCTGCTGGATCTCCCATTGCTCGGAGTTGAGTTTGCCCCGGATCGCATCGAACGCGGGCGTGTAACGCGTCTCGAGCTTGGGCGGGGTCTTGGACCGGCTCGGAGTCTCCGAATCACCCGGAGTTGACTGCGCGAGCGCCGCGCCCACCACCGAAGCGCACGCGAACGCACACACGATCCGGCCGACGCCGCCACGACGAGACTTGAACGGGAACATGCACTTTCCTCTCACTTCCGAAGGGTTGATCGAATCCGCACAAATCCTAGGCTAGCACACCCGACACGGACCACCCGCAGGGGCTCCCGGCGTCACCCGAGAAACTCGGCAGCCGTGCCGGCCATCAGCCGCCGCCGATCACGTTCGCCCAGCCCGCTGAGCGCGGCGATCAAGGCTCCCGGCTGATCTTCTCCCAGAGGGAAGGGGTAGTCCGACCCCAGCGCGATGCGCTCAGCGCCCATCACGTCGAGCAGGTATCGCAACGCGCCGGCATCATGAACCAGCGAATCGACAAAGAACCGGGCCGTCCTCCCGGTCGCCGGGTCCCGCACATACGCCCGCGGCGGCGTCGTGCAGTCCACCGCGCACAGGTCGGGTCGGCTCTCGAATCCATGCTGCACCCGCCCGATCGTGTGCGGGAACGAACCGCCCCCGTGCGCAAAGCACACGCGCAGCGCGGGCAGCCGATCGAGGACACCGCCGAAAATCATCGAGCAGATGGCGCGCGACGTCTCCGCCGGCATCCCGACGAGCCAAGGCAGCCAGTACTTCGGCATCGCCTCCTGCCCGATCATGTCCCAGGGGTGTACGAACACGGCCGCGCCCAGCGCCGCGGCGCGTGCGAAGACGGGAAAGAGCGCCGATTCGTCCAGATTCCAGTTGTTCACGTGGCTGCCGATCTGCACCCCTTTCAGACCGAGTTCGCCGACGCAGCGCTCGAGTTCGCGGCAGGCCCACTCCGGCTCCTGCATCGGCAGCGTTCCAAGCCCGGCGAATCGCTTCGGGAACGCCCGCACGACGCCGGAGATGTGATCGTTCAGCCGCCGCGAGAGGTCCAGCGCATCGCTCGCCTTCGCCCAGTACGAAAACATCACCGGCACGGTCGAGAGCACCTGAACCGTCACCGGCCCCCCGGCTTCCGGTGGAACGCCGTCCATCTCAGCGATGCGCCGAGCCGGGTCCCAGCAGTTCGATTCGATCTCCCTGAACACCTTGCCGTCGCGGATCATGCGCGCGCAGCAAGATTTGTGCGGCTCAAGCGTCACCCACCCCGGATAACCCGTACTGATGTTGAAATCCGGCAGCATCCCCGGCGGGGGCAGGATGTGCGTATGCAGGTCGATCTTGTTCGGCTCAACCTTCATCGGGTCTCGCGTTCTCACGGCTTCGGGTCCGACCCGAGCCGGCTCTTCTTCGCGCGCTGCTCGATCAGCCTCAGAACCAGCAACTGCGTGCCGATCATCAGGTTCCCGGCGCCGAGCACCGCGACAACGACGCCGAGCATGGTAAACCGGGTCGCCTGGGCGGCGTCCAGCGTGCTCCGTGGTGATTCCACCGGCGGACCGACGATCGGCCGCGCCGCTTCCGCCGCCGAGGGCAACCCCTCATCGACGGACCGCACGATCGCGACCGCCACGACGATATGAACAAGCCCCAGCACGATCACGATGATGGGCAGCACCGTTTTCAACCGCGCGCACCGCTCATCTGGTACGCCTCGGCGCGCTGGATCACGGTTCCGCACTTCTTGCAGGTCCGATGGTCCGCGGGGCCGTCCCAGAAACTGTTCATGATGACCTTCAGGTCTTCATCGATCTTCTTCAGCACCCACTTCGCCTCGTGGACAAGCGTGTCACACTTGTCGCAGTACCAGCGCAGCGCATCTTCCTGCCCGTTCGGGCGGGGGAACTCGACGATCAGCCCGACCGTCCCCGCCGGTCGCTGCGGCCGATGAGGCAGCCAGCGAGGCAGCAGGTACATCTCCCCCTCCCGGATCACCACGTCGTGCGGGTCCGAGCCGTCCAGCGGGCGGACGCGCACCGCGATGTCCCCCTTCAACTGGAGGAACAGCTCCTCCGTCGGGTTCACGTGGTAATCGTTCCGTGTGTTTGGCCCGCCCGAGACAAAGACCACCGCGTCCTGGGACTCCGTGCACAACTGCTTGTTCGAGACCGGGGGCTGAAGATGCTGCTTGTTGTCCTCGATCCATTTCCAGAGATTGAACGGTGTAAATGGCTTCATGGTTCCTCCAGGTCGCTACAGGTCCTTGATCTCCGTTCGTACGTCCCACAACTCCGGGAACAATCGCACCTCAACCACCTGTCGCAGGAAGTTGACGCCGGATGATCCCCCGGTGCCCCGCTTGAACCCGATGATCCGCTCGACCGTCTTGACATGCCGGAAGCGCCACAACGCGAACTGCTGGTCAACGTCCACCAGTTTCTCCGCCATCTCGTAGGCCTCCCAGTGCTCACTCGGCGATTCATACACGCGCTTGAACACCTCGATGACCCCGGCGTGGGGGACGTATGGCGTCGCCACATCACGCTCGAGGACGTCGGAAGGCACCGGGTGGCCTTTCCGCGAGAGGTAACGAAGGAACTCGTCGTACAGCGAAGGCTTCTCCATGACCCCGCGGACCATCGCCTGCTCGCGGGGCATGTCCTTGAACACGCGGAGCATGTTCGGATCACGATTGCCGAGGAGAAACTCGATCATTCGGTACTGGTGGCTCTGGAATCCGCTCGCCGGCCCCAACACCCGTCGGAACTGCGCGTACTCGGTGGGTGTCAGCGTCTCGAGTACGCCCCATTGCTCGAACAACTGCCGCTGTACCTGCTTCACGCGCGAGAGGATCTTGAAACAGGGGGGCAGCAGGTCGCGCCGGACGTGATCCAGCGCCGACTCCAGTTCGTGGATGATCAACTTCATCCACAACTCCGAAGTCTGGTGCTGGATGATGAACAGCATCTCATCGTGATGCGTCGGCTTCGACAGGGGATGCTGCGCCGACAGCAACTGATCCAGCGCGAGATACGTCGGGTACGTCACCTTTCCGCGAAGATCGGTCTCGATCCCGGCCTCGAACTCACGCTGGCTCATGCACGCCGCTCCGCGCCCCCGATCCAGGCACAGCATACGGCACATCCGGCATCCGGTTCACTCAGCCACCGTCGCGACCACGGCCGCGTTCCCGTCGTCACTCGTCGTCGGCGTCAGGATCACTGTTGAACGCTCGAGCGTCGCCACGGGACAGCCGTTCCGAGCGCACCCGACAAGGCACACCGCGGTCAGCGCCAGGCACAACAGGCGGACTCCAGCGAGCCGGCGAAGCGGAATCGAGATTCGGAGGGTGGGCATCAAGGTGAGCTTCATCATGCCTGATCGGACGATCGTGACCAGGATTCCTATCGACCGTCTCCGCACCGCTGACCCGAACTTTCTACCGGCGATACTCGCACAGGATCACCGAAAACCTCGCCACTCCGCAACTGGCATTTTCTCGAATCCGTATAATCGCCGAACATCCATGGAGAAGATCCACTTGAGACGCGCACGCACACACACGGTTCTCGCGGCATTCATTGCCCTTGTCGGCCTGGTCGTGGTTTTCCCCGAACACGCGCACGCACAGGCGCCGAAGACCAAAGCCCTGCCGCCGCGCGTCGGATCGCCGGAGGCAAAGCCGAAGACCAAGGGCGCGGTCCGCCTCGTGGCGTACAACATCGAGAATCTGTTCGACGACAAGGACGATCCGGCGCTCTCAGGTAAGAACGAGGACCTCACCAGCGCCAAGCCCGCGGCTCACAAGCAGGCCGCCGCGAACGCGATCATCAAACTCGATGCCGACATCATCGCAATGGTCGAAGTCGAATCGCTCGAAGCGCTCATCGAGTTCAGAGACCAGTACCTCGCGGGGCGCGGTTACGACCATGTCGTCTCGATCGACGCGGGAGACGAACGCGGCATCGAGAACGCCGTCCTCAGCCGCTTCCCCATCATCGAATCGCGGAACTGGGTCGGCATGCAACTCGAAGGGGAGCACCCGGAGAAGGACGGCAACCGGCCGAACGAGTGGTTCGGCAAGCCGCTCACGTTCCATCGCTCTCCCCTCCGCGTCACGATCGAAGTTCCCGCGGACAGGTCGTCGGGCGGGGCGCCGTACCAACTCACCCTCTTCGTGGTCCACTCCAAGAGCGGCCGGAACTTCAACTACTGGCGCGAGGCCGAATCCAAGGGCACCCTCAAGCTCATCGAGGAGTTCACCAAGGACCACCCCGATGCCAACATCGCCGTCCTCGGAGATTTCAACGCGGAGACGCAGGACGACTCCGTCCAGGAGTATCTCCGCAACGGCTTTGCGGACCTCTTCATCGACCGCCCGCTCGACGATGCAAGGTCGCTCACGCACGCCAGCGACCGAGCCATTGATCTCATTCTTTACAACAAGGCCTTGGCGCACGAGATCATCCGCCAGTCACGATTCGTCCTCGGCACCCCCCAACTCGACACGCATGCGGACTGGCGGACCGCCGCCAAGCCCGATGGATACGCCTCGGACCATTGCCCGGTCGTCGTCGACCTGACACCCAGCGACCGCTGACCGCCCGGCTGCGTCCGCCGCGACCCCTCTATGCTCTCCTCGATGTCGCAAGGGACTCCCGAGTTTGACGTGATCGTGGTCGGCGGAGGCCACGCCGGTGCGGAGGCCGCTTGGGCCGCCGCCAACATGGGCGCTCGCTGCGCGCTCGTCACGGTTGATCCCGCACGGATCGGCGTGATGTCGTGCAACCCAGCCATCGGCGGGCTGGCCAAGGGGCAGATCGTCCGGGAGATCGATGCGCTCGGCGGCCTCATGGCCCGCGCGACCGACGCCACCGGCATCATGTTCAAGACCCTGAACACCTCGAAAGGCCCGGCCGTGCGCGGCCCGCGCGCCCAGTGCGACAAGCACGCCTACGCCCGCGAGGTGCGCCGCCTGCTCCAATCGCGCGCCGAGATCACCATCCTTCCCGGATTCGTCGAATCCTTTGTCACACGGCCCGGTGGAACATCGCCCTCCCGGCGCATCGTTGGCGTTGTCATACGCCACCTCGACGCATCAACGGAACTTCGAGCCGGCGCCGTCGTCCTCACCACCGGCACGTTCATGCGAGGCCTCATGCACACCGGCGAATCGCGCTCGCCGGGCGGACGCATCGGCGAGCCGGCCGCCGTCACGATCTCTTCTCACCTCCGCGAACTCGGGTTCGAACTCGGTCGTCTCAAGACGGGCACTCCGCCGCGCCTGAGACGCTCCACCATCGACTGGGACTCGCTCGAACCGCAGACCGGGGACGAACCCCCGGAGCCGTTCTCCGACCTGACCTGGTCGCGGCTTTCCCCACCATCGGATTCGAGCGCGCGCGCTCCATTCCCGTTGCTTCCGCAGGTGGACTGCCGCATCACGAGCACCAACGCCGCGATCCACGCCGCGATCCGCGCCAACCTGCATCGCGCGCCGATGTATTCCGGTCAGATCGAGTCCGTCGGCCCGCGGTACTGCCCCAGCATCGAGGACAAAGTCGTGCGATTCGCCCAGCGGGAATCGCACCACGTCTTTCTCGAACCGGAGTCGCACGAGTCAGACTGGATCTATTGCAATGGGATCTCCACCAGCCTCCCGAAGGACGTGCAGGAAGCCATCGTCCGCGCCATGCCGGGCTGCCAGCGCGCCGAGATTCTCCAGTTCGGCTACGCCGTCGAGTACGACATGGTTCGTCCCCACCAGATCCATGCGACCGCGATGACCAAGATCGTCGATGGACTCTTCCTCGCGGGCCAGATCAACGGCACCAGCGGATACGAAGAAGCCGCCGGGCAAGGGCTTCTGGCGGGAATCAACGCCGTGCGCTTCGCGCGCGGGGTCGAGCCGATGACCCTCGGCCGCGACGAGTCCTACATCGGCGTCATGATGGACGACCTCGTCACGAAGACCCCGATCGAGCCGTACCGCATGTTCACCAGCCGCGCCGAGCATCGGCTGCTCCTCCGAGCCGACAACGCCGCCGACCGCCTCACGCCAAGGGGCCGCGAGTTGGGGACCGTCTGCGATGAACGATGGAGCCTGTTCCAGCGGCGGCGAACGGAGATCGACGCGATCAACCGGATCATCGACGCCGCAAGAATCGACAACGAATCGCTGGCGCTGCGGATGAAACGTCCCGGGTATTCGACCGACGACCTGCGCCGTGATCTCGAATCATCCCAGCCCGCCGCCCCGCCGCGATCAATGCTGCCGCAATCACTCTTTACCGTGCTCGCGGAGCGCCAGTACGACGGCTACATCACCCGCCAGCGGGCCGAGGTCCGGCGCCATGCGGAGACGGAACATCGTCGGCTCCCTCGCGAGATCGATTACCGCTCCATCATCGGCCTTCGTGCCGAAGCACGCGAATCCCTCGCGCGATTCCGACCCGAGACCTTCGGCCAGGCCTCTCGACTCGAAGGGGTCAACCCCACGGACCTCACCCTGCTGCTCGTGGCCGTCTCACGGAATCGCGCACGCCGGTGAGCGCCTGCCCCAGGTCGGCCCGACACCGCGACGGGCTTCGCCGCTCCCCCGGCGTGCTCGGAAGCGGGAACAAGTTTGGACTTGCGCGCCGTCGATTCGGTGCGTGACAAGAGCGTGCCGGCGCCGTCCGCATCACCCGGCTCGGCCTCACCGAGCGATGGCCTGGCCATCTCGATCAGCACCCCGATGGGCGGCGTCGAGGGTGCGTGCGCCACTCTCCGATGCAGACGAAGCATCCGGTGCCAGCCCGACAGTCAGATACTCCGCGACGCCTCTCAAGATCGTGTCAGGCGTCACCGGACGGAGCAACAACTCCTGGGCGCCCGCCTTGATCGCCGCGAGGCGCAGCGCGTCGTCGCCCTCGCGCGCGATGAATATCAGCGGCGTGCGATCGCCCGTCTGCCGAACCTTCTTCAGAAAATCCAGCCCG
>JAEUIV010000212.1 GCA_016795005.1 Phycisphaerae bacterium | reverse complement strand
AGTTGCGAATACGTGTGCAGGTCGATGTGCGACTTCAGGTTGGGGAGCGAGAGTGCATAGTCTCGGACCACGACCGTCTCCGGCTCGGAGAACGCAGCCGTGCCACGGTACACATCGCTCGACTGCGATGAACTCGATCCCCCGTTCAGCCCCCATCCGACGCTCCAGTTGCGGTTGAGGTCCACGCCGAATGAGCCGCCGGAGTTCAGGCGACGATTCTTGCGCCACAGCCGCGAGTTCCCGCCCCCCTGCGCGGTCGGGAACGTGTAGACATACCCGTCCGGGTTCACCACCGGGATGATCCGGAAATCAACATTGTCCAGCAGCGACGTGACGACCGGATCGGTCCCGTACAGCCTCGCCAGCCGATCGGCGATCCACATCGCGCTCGAACCCGCGGCCCACTCGCGTGCATGCTGCGTCGCCGTGATCAGGAAAATCGGCTTCGTCGGCGCGCCGACAGGCGTCGGCGTCGTGATCCGCAGGCCGTCGATCGGTCGATTCTGGAGCGACAGACCGGCGCTGAATCGTTCAACGACATGCCCCGGCGCGCCAGGTCCGTTGTCCAGCGCCGCCAGAACATCGAGTTGCGCGGAGATCTCGCCGATCGTCCGGTACGCGGAGAAGAAACCAGCGCCGCGCTCGCCGCGCGCCGCATCGTTCGCGCGCGTCTCCGCGTCAATCTCGCGCTGAATGTTCTCGGATCGAACCGTGAACGGGATGCCCGAACCGCGCAGGCCCTCCATCGCCTCCGGGGCGATCAGGAAATCCACCGGCCCAGGCCCGGCCTGGCATGCCAGCGATTCACCCAGTTGCGACATCGCCAGGAGCGTCTTGGGCGAATCGATGAACACCGTCACCCACTTGTAGTTTTCGTACGGGGCCGCCTCGTCCGCTCCGAGCGACGGTCCAACCATCCACGTCGAGGCGGTCAACAGCCCCGCGACCCAACCGAACGACCGAGAACAAACGCGCATACCCATCCTCCAGCCCGCGGAAAGGCCGACCGACCAAAGCATACTTCACAACCGCGCGCCGTGACGCCGGATTTCAGCCCTTTCACCAGCAAAAATCAGCCGCAGACGTGGCCCTCCGCGAGGGGCTACCTCGACCCGAAGTCCCATGCCGAGGGTCGCACGCGGAGCAACGCCAACGGCCGCCCACGGGCCGCGAGTCCCCCCTCGATCAGGTCGTCTCCAACGGGCCGCCGCGCCGGGGCGAGCCTCGCCAGCCTGGCAACAGCATCACGAACCGCCTGTCCAGTCGAACTGATCGCAAGAGAAATCGTCACTTCCGAGGGCCGACCGTCCAAGCGTTGCGACCGCTCCAGGTGGCACGCAGCAAAGTCGCGAGCGAACGATTCCGCGGCAAGCCGCACCGCTGTCGCCTGTCCATTCAGACGTCCGCCCAGCGCGAGTCTCACCG
Source organism: Phycisphaerae bacterium (assembly GCA_016795005.1). Lineage (GTDB taxonomy): Bacteria > Planctomycetota > Phycisphaerae > Phycisphaerales > UBA1924 > JAEUIV01. The sequence continues at coordinate 14,947 of JAEUIV010000212.1, read as the reverse complement.
CTCCTCCGAGCGATTCGCGCAGGACGCTCAGCGGCTTTGCCAGCGCGTCGCGCCACTCCAACAACGCCGCGCCGTTCGCACCGATCGGCACCGGGATCGAAAACGATAGACCCGCACCGGAACCGACACGGGGCTTCCAGATCATGCCCGCCGCCTCGCCGCACACGAGCGCCGCCTCGGCTCGCGCCGCCAGACGCTCCGTCACCGATACAAGCGGCAGGCTCACCGCCGGGTCCGATCCGCCTCGAAGCAGGTCCCGGCTCAATGATTCAATAAATGACGCCTCGTTCTCCGGCTCGCGATTCGCAATAACATTCCGAACGGGGGAGAGCGATGGGTCCGCCCTCAACTCAGCCCGGCTCGTCTCGATCATCTCGGCCAGCGCTCGCCCGGTCTCCGCCGCGCGGATCAACCCGCCGCGCCACAGCGGGCCGGCCCATCGCTGCGCTTCAATCAGCCGACCGAACGACGGCGCCTCCATCGACAGTTCGCGTGCCCGTTCGCCGCCGCCGCTTTCAAAGGGCGAGGGTTGGACCGCCAGCACCCCCGCGTCGTCGCGCGCGAGCAGCATCGCCGCCGCCGCCGCGGGCGACGCCGAACCGATCTCGTATGGGCTGAGGAGTACTCGCACGGTGATGATCGGGGAGTATCGTAGTGACCGATGCGTCACTTCGGCGGGGTCCGCGGCTCATCGAAAAAATTGACGAAATCCAAACACAGCGCGTTTCGCAGCGGGGGCCGGGTGGCTTTGTTCCGCGGGACGCCGCGATCCATGTTTCGGGAAGGCATCCGACCTTGCGAACCACCATCCGGGCAGTACGATTCGGTGAAATCGCATCTCCCACTCCCGCGCGGCCCGACCTTCCTCCCCGACAGGAGAACCCTCGTGGCGAAGTCAACGGTCCTCATCGTCGAAGACGAGCACGACATCGCCAGTCTGATCCAGTTCCACCTCGCACGCGAGGGGTTTCATACGCTTCTCGCCAATAGCGGCAGGCAGGCGCTCGAAACCGTCGCACGATCCCGGCCCGATCTCGTCATCCTCGACATCATGCTCCCCGATCTTGACGGGCTTGAGGTCTGCCGCAAACTGAAGCGCGACGCCTCGACCAGCGCCATCCCCATCCTCATGGTCTCCGCCAGGGGAGAAGAAAACGACATCGTCGTCGGACTCGAACTCGGCGCGGAAGACTACGTCACCAAGCCCTTCAGCCCGCGCGTCCTCCTCGCACGCGCCAAGGCCGTGCTGCGACGAAAGGACGGCGAGCCGACACGCGAAGTCTCGTTCGGCGAAGCGCTACGCATCGACCCCGCCCGGCACCAGGTTCTCATCGACGGCGAGCCGCTCGACTTGACACTTACCCAGTATCGGCTGCTGCATTTCCTTGCCCAGCGTCCCGGATTTGTCCGCACACGCGACCAGATCGTCACGGCGGTCCGGGGCGAGGGCACCGTCCTGTCCAGCCGCGCGATCGACGTACACGTCGCCGCGCTCCGCCAGAAACTCGGGGGCTGGGGTGATCTCATCGAGACCGTCCGCGGAGTCGGCTATCGTCTCACCGCGGACAAGGTCGGCTCCGCGGTCTGATGCCTGACTCATCGCTCTTACCACTTCTGGCGGGCGCCCTCGCCCTGATAGCCGTCGCCGCGATCATCGTGTGTGCCTTTCTCGTGGCGGCGTACCGTCGCGTCCGGCGCCGGCAGCGCCAAGATGCCGCGCGCCACGAAGCGCGCTTCGCCGAGCGGGAAGCGGCGTTCATCGCCGCCAACGCCCGCCTCGACGCCGTGCTGCGATCCATCGACGTGGGCGTGATGGTGCTCGACCAGGATCAACGAATCACCAACATGAGCCACGCGGCCGAGGGAATGCTCGCCCTCACCCATCGACAGGCGAGCGGCCGCCTGATCCAGGAGGCGCTGCGACAGCCCGAACTCAACCGATGCGTCGCCGCCGCCCTCGCCGGCGACGATCAGGAGGCCGAGATATCGCTTCTCGGGGACACAACTCGTCGCATCCGGGTCGCGCACCAGCGCCTGGTCAATCGTCAGGGACGGCTCGAGGGCCTCGTGCTCATACTCACCGACCTGACCCACCTTCGCCGGCTGGAAACCGTACGAACCGACTTCGCGTCGAACGTCTCGCACGAACTCCGCACGCCGATCACGAACATCAAGGGGTACGTCGAAACGCTGCTCGACCCCGCGCTCGCCGCCGACGAGGCACAGCGTGAGCAGTTCCTTCGGATCATCTCCAAGAACGCCGACCGCCTGAGCGCCATCGTCGAGGACATGCTCATGCTCGCGCAGATCGAGCGTCCCGAAGCCAAGGAATCGCTCGCCGTCGAACACGCACGCATCGCCCCGATCATTGATTCCGTGATCGCCGCGCTCTCAAACGAGGCGGCGTCCCGATCGGTCTCTCTCAAGCCCGAGTTGTCCGACGATCCCTGGGCCGAGGTCAATCCCCCGCTCATCGAGCAGGCCATCTCGAACCTCGTCGCCAACGCTGTTCGTTATAGCCCGGCGGGCGCCACCGTCCGGATTCGCGCCCGCGGCGGCGCCGACAAGCGCCCGGCGGAGCCGGTGCGGATCGAAGTCATCGACAACGGGCCGGGAATCGGCGAGGAGCACCTCGGCAGAATCTTCGAGCGCTTTTACCGCGTCGAGAAGGCACGGGGCCGGGAGAGGGGAGGCACCGGCCTCGGCCTCGCGATCGTCAAGCACATCATGAACCTGCATCGGGGCACCGTCGAGGTCGAGTCCGAACTTGGCAGAGGTTCGACCTTCCGCCTGCTCCTACCAACACCCGAATCTCGCCCTTAGCGCAATCTGAACACAGATCTCTTCCAATAAGCCGCCCCATCAACCGGAATTCACACTGGAGCACGATCGTGATGAAAACACTCTCCCGTTTGTATTCAACACTCGCCGCGTCATTGCTTCTCGCGACCTTGGCAAACGCGCAGGCGCCATCCTCCTTGAAAGGCGTTGTCAAGGTTGACGGCTCATCAACCGTCTATCCCATCACCGAAGCCGTCGCGGAGGAGTTCAAGAAAGTCGCGCCCGGCGTCAACGTCACCGTGGGCGTCTCCGGCACCGGAGGCGGATTCAAGCGCTTCTGCGCCGGCGAAACCGACGTCTCAAACGCCTCACGTCCCGTCAAGCCGGAGGAGATGGAAAAAGCCGCTTCCAACGCCGTCGAGTTCATCGAGATCCCGGTCGCGTACGACGGCCTCTCAATTGTCATCAACCCCAGGAACACCTGGGTCGATCACCTCACACTTGACGAAGTGAAGCGAATCTGGACCGACGGCTCATCCGTCAAGACCTGGAAAGACATCCGCCCCGAATGGCCCGACAAGCCCATCCGAATCTTCTCCCCGGGAACAGACTCGGGAACCTTCGATTATTTCAAGGAGGTGGTCGTCGGAACCAAGGGATCGATCCGCGGCGATATGTCCGTCTCGGAAGACGACAACGTGCTGGTCAAGGGCGTGACGGGCGATGAATACGCCATCGGCTTCTTCGGGTGCGCCTACTACTTCGAGAACAAGGCCTCGCTCCGCGTCGTCCCGATCGACGCGGGCAAGGGACCGATCGAACCCAACCACGAGACCATCGAGAAGGGAACCTACGCGCCGTTCAGCCGCCCCCTTTTCATCTACGTCAACAAGAAAGCGATCGAACGACCCGAGATCAAGGCCTTCGTCGGCTTCTACCTGCAGAACGCCGCCAGGCTCTCGGAAGAAGTCGGCTACGTGAAACTCCCGGCCGAGTTGTACAGCCGCGCCGCGAAAAATATCGCGGCACGCAAGGTCGGAACGCAGTTCACCGACGAGAAGGGCGCTCCGCGGCACGGCGCGCTGGCCGACCTCTATAAATAACGCACCGCGATGGTTAGACTCGGGCGGAGTCGCGTGCCATGACAGCCCTACCGACTCAACCAGGCCAGCTCCGCCCGCTCGACCACGCGACGGGGCGCACAAAATCGCGCGCCCTCCGACGGTGCAGGGAAACCCTGATCACCGCGTCGCTCATCATCTGCGGCCTCTTCTCGATCCTCACCACCTTCGCAATCATCGGCGTACTGCTCGAGGAGACAAGGCGATTCTTCACCATGCCCGATGTCTCGATGAGGGAGTTCTTCCTCACCGCGACCTGGCAACCGCTGCTCGGAGCGGAAAAGCACTTCGGTATCTGGCCACTGGTCTGCGGCACCATGCTCGTCACGGGCGTCGCCGCGCTGCTGGCCCTCCCGCTCGGCCTCATCACGGCCATCTACCTCAGCGAGTATGCCCCCGAGCGACTCCGCGGATTCCTCAAGCCGGTGCTGGAGATCCTCGCAGGCATCCCCACCGTCGTCTACGGCTTCTTCGCCCTCACCGTCATCACGCCGACCTTGCAACGCGCGGGGGTGGCCGTCGATTCGTACAACGCTCTCAGCGCCGGGCTAGCCGTGGGAATCATGACCCTTCCCATCGTCTGCTCGCTCTCCGAAGATGCCCTCCGCGCCGTGCCGAGAACCCTGCGCGAAGGGGCGTTCGCCTGCGGCGGAACGAGGCTGGATGTCTCGCTCCGCGTTGTCCTCCCCGCGGCGCTCTCGGGCGTCATCGCGTCGTTCCTCCTCGCCATCGCCCGGTCGATCGGTGAAACCATGATCGTGGCTCTCGCCGCCGGCGGGCTGGCCCAACTGACGCTCGATCCGCGCGATCAGGTCCAGACCATGACCGGCTACATGGTCCAGATCTTCCTGGGCGACGCCTCCGCTGCGGGCGTCGAATACCGTTCCTCCTACGCCGTGGCGTTCATGCTCTTTGCCATGACGCTTGTCGTCACGCTCGTCGGCTATCGCATCATGAAGCGATTCCGGGAGGAATACCAATGAACGCCGCGGTGGGAGTCCAGCCAGGCAGATCGAAGCCTCTCTGGAGAAGGCGGCTCGCCGACAAGGTCTTCGTGATGGTCTGCGTCGCCGCCGCCGCTGCATCGGTCCTGATTCTGCTCCTGCTCCTCGGATCAATCGTTCGCCAGGGGTGGACCTACCTCACGTGGGACTTTCTCAACAACTTCCCCTCCCGCACCGCCGCCAGCGCTGGGATCAAGGCCGCGCTCTGGGGATCGGTGTGGCTCTGCGCTGTCTGCATGATGCTCGCAGTGCCCATCGGCGTCGCGACCGCCATCCTTCTCGAGGAATACGCCCCGAAGAGTCGCGTCGCGCGGCGACTCCATTCCTTCATCCAACTCAACATCCGCAACCTCGCCGGTGTCCCGTCCATCGTCTACGGCATCATCGGCCTCACCGTCTTCGTCCGATGCTTCGGCGTGCTCGGCAACCCAAACCAGTACGACCAGCTGGTCCGCGTCCACACGACAGGCGGCCTCGTCGCCGAGGGAACCCTCATCGAGGACCAGCCGGCTTCCGTCATCCTCGACGTCACCTCGGTCCAAGGCGCCGAGCAGGCCGCGGGCATGCCCTGGCCCTCCGGGCTGGAGATCAACCTCGCGCTCGCGCAGGGAGACGCCTCGTCGCTCGCCCGCGCCGCCCCCGGCGACGAAATCACCATCGGACTGCTCCGCGATTACAACCTCCCGCTCGAACTGTCCTTCGCGCTGGTCCCGACGCCCGATTCCAACGCAACACCGTTGCTCACGGTGAAGGGAACGCTGAAGGAGGTCCGTGCCGGAAGGCTGCTACTCGATCGACCCGTCGGCGGAAGGATTGAAATCCCATCGACCGACCTGTTGACGCGGGAAGCCCTCGCCGTCCGCGCACACGAGTTCCGACTCGCGTCGGGCGAGGTGATCCGCGCGGATTCCATCGCCGCATCCGGCGACGACGAGATCACGCTCAGCCGCGGCAGAGCATCCGCCCGCGCCATCCGCCGCGATCAGATCGTGGAGTACCGCCCGATCGGGCCATTGGCCGTCGGCCGCGAAGACTCGTTCTTTTATCTCCGAATCCCATTGGGCGGAAGCGTCCTGGCGGGCGCGCTGACCCTCATGCTCGTCATCCTGCCGGTCGTCATTATCTCGTCGCAGGAAGCGCTCCGTGCCGTCCCGAGATCACTGCGAGAGGGAGCCTTCGCCGCGGGGGCCACGCGGTGGCAGGTGGTCTCCAGGATGGTTCTCCCCTCGGCCATCCCCGGGATCATGACCGGCGTGATCCTCGCCATGAGCCGGGCCATCGGCGAAGCCGCGCCCCTCCTGGTCGTCGGAGGGTTCCTGTTCATCACGTTCACGCCCGTGAACGTCATGAGCGATTTCGCCGCGATGCCGCTGCAGATCTATCAATGGGCCAGCCGCCCTCAGCCGGAGTTCTACAGCGTCGCGGCTTCGGGGATCATCGTCCTGCTCACCGTCCTGCTCGCCTTCAATGCCGCCGCTATCCTCATCCGGCAGAAGTTCCAGAAGCACACACGATGACCCTTCCCCATGCGCACAGCCTGCTCGCGGACTCGCCGGAGTCCACGCCCCTCAACCCGCTCGCCCATGTGGCAAGACGGGGTATCGCCGGACTGCCCGACAGCACCACCGCCGCCCCGGTGGCGTTGAACGTCCGCGACTTCTCCGCCTACTACGGCGATTTCCAGGCAATCAGGCGCATTACCCTCGAAATCCGTGCCAATCGTGTCACCGCGCTCATCGGCCCCAGCGGCTGCGGGAAGAGCACCTTCCTTCGATGGATCAACCGGATGAACGACATGGTTCCCTCGGCCCGGGCCGAAGGAACGCTCAACCTCCACGGGATCGACCTCCTCGCCCGCGACCTCGATGTCGTCGATCTCCGCCGCCGAGTCGGCATGGTCTTCCAGAAACCCAACCCGTTCCCGAAGTCCATCTACGACAACGTCGCCTTCGGTCCGCGGCTTCACCGCTCCTTCCGGCGCGCCGAACTCGACCAGCTCGTCGAGCAGTCGCTCCGGCACGCCGCACTCTGGGATGAAGTCAAGGACCGCCTCCGCGATTCCGCCCTCGGACTCTCGGGAGGTCAGCAGCAAAGACTCTGCATCGCCCGAGCCATCGCCGTCGGCCCGGAGATGCTCCTCATGGACGAGCCATGCTCGGCTCTCGATCCTCAGGCAACCCTCCGCATCGAGGACCTCATCCGCCAGCTCCGGAGCGAATACACCATCGTCATCGTCACCCACAACATGCAGCAGGCCGCCCGGATCTCGGATGTCACCGCCTTCTTCTACGAAGGCACTCTCATCGAGGCCGGCCGAACGATCGACCTCTTCACAAAGCCCGGGAAGAAACAGACCGAGGACTATGTCACCGGACGCTTCGGCTAAAATTATCTTCAATCATCACGCCTGATCGCCGATGCATAGCATGCTGCCGCACGGGGCATGCCCTCCATGCGACCCTGATCCAGAACAATGGCCAGTCTCTCCAACGAACTTATGAACCTGCGACGACTCCTGCTCACCATGGCCGCCGAGGTCGAGCAGCGAGTCAACCAGGCGCTCGACGGCCTCCTCAAGCACGACCTCCGCTCCGCCGAGGCCGTCCGCGAGGGGGACGACCCCATCGACCAGCTCGACGTGGACATCGAGTCCGAGTGCGCCACCATCCTCGCGCTCCACCAGCCGGTTGCGAGCGATCTGCGCTACGTCATGGCCTCGCTCCGCATCAACGCGGACCTCGAAAAGATCGCCGACCTCGCCCGAGGAATCGCCAAGAAAGTCATCAAACTCGAATACCTGAAGCCGCTCGAACGACCGCCGGTGCTCCAGCACATCGCCGGATCGCTCCGCAGCATGGTCGCCGACACCATGCAAGCCCTCGCCGACGGGGACAAGGACCTGGCCCTCCAGGTCCGCGGCTCGGACAAAAACATCGACCGCCAGTACAAGGAACTCATGACCTGGGCCGCCCAGCAGATGGCCGTTCCGGGTCATGATCCGAAGGCGCTCCTCGATGTCATCGGCATTGTCAGGACGATCGAGCGCATCGCGGATTTGTGCGCTAATATCGCTGAATCGGTCGTATTCGCGGCCAATGGCACCATCGTCCGACATCAGCCGGTTGAACAGGACGAGCCCCGGACCTAGCCGCGCCGACGCCCGCCAGAGTGCCGCTTTGCGATTTTTTCACGGGAGCGGCGAATAATACTGCACATTCCCTAGGAATTCGGCGCTTCCTCGTATTAGAGTATGGGTGGTAGAGTTCATAGGCTGTAGCATTGGCGTGAGAAGTTTGGGAATTTTGGGGGTGAGCGAGACCCAGCATTCGAGCCTGTTGAAGGGCATCGGAGGTTCTCGTGGTTGAGCGGAAGCCGATCCGTGTGATGTGCGTGGACGACCACGCTTTTTTGATCGAAGGACTCCGCGCGCGGATCGCGCTCGAATCCGACATGATCTTTGTTGGTTCATCGCGGACCTTGGATGGTCTCAAGGAAGAGATCGCCGCTCTGCAACCGGACGTCCTGCTGATCGACGTCGAGATCCCCGGGCCGGATGTCTTTCAGGTCATCCTCGACCTGCATCGCTCGATCATCAATCTGCACGTCGTCGTGCTGAGCGCGCACGTCCGGGATCGGTACATCGACAGCGCCATCGCCTCGGGCGCCCGTGGATACCTCGCGAAGACCGAAGACCCCGGCACCATCATCGACGGCGTTCGGCGGGTGGTGCAGGGTCACTTCGCATTCAGCCCCGATGTGGCGCCGAGGGTGCATGACCCTTCCACCCGGGGATCGGGAGCGGGGTCCTCGCTCCCAGGCTCCCGCCTCGGCATGTTGACGCCGCGGGAACAGCAGATCCTCCGCATGATCGGCCAAGGCCAGTCCCGGACCGCCATCGCCCAGGTCATCCATCGCAGCCCCAAGACCGTGGATGCCCACCGAGCCTCGATCATGGAAAAACTTGGAATCCACGATCGGGTCGAACTCGCCCGCTATGCCATTCGTGAGGGTTTGGTGGAAATCTAGGGGATGAGCGGTGCATCATTCGCCGCCGTCTGACGATCGCACCGATCGGGGGTGATATCATTCCGGCGCATGGTCTTTGTTCGGATCGCGGCTTCTTGATTGCCTCAGGAGCATCGAGCGTGTCGAGTTCGCCCACACAACCCTCAACACGCTCGGAAGAGTTCGGATTCAGGCCCGGCAAGTCAGCGACCGAGCTCATCACGAACGGGGCGGGTCCATTCGACATCTCGAAGGAGCCGGGGCGACTCATCGTCGTTGAAGGGACCGACGGCGCCGGCCGCTCGACCCACCTGGCGCTCCTCCGTGAGTGGCTTGAAACTCGCGGCTACGGCGTAGCGCACACCGAACTCACGCGGGGTCGTCTGGCGGGTGAAGGACTCCGTCGCGCCAAGCTCGGACACACCCTCGGCCGGCTCACGATGGACCTGCTCTACGCGTGCGACCTGGCCGACCGGATCGAGAATGAGATCATCCCGGCCCTTCGCGCGGGCTTCGTCGTCCTCACGGACCGGTACATCTATTCCGTCATGGCGCGATCCATCGTGCGCGGCACGGACCCCACCTGGATCAAGGACCTGTATCGATTCGCGCCCAAGCCCCACGCGGTGTTTTACCTGAAGGTGGATGTTGAAGAACTGACTCCGCGCGTCCTCTCCGCCGGCGGGTTTGATTACTGGGAGTCGGGGATGGATTTCCTGGGCGATAACGACGTGTACCGCTCCTTCGTCACGTATCAGACCAGACTCTTGCGCGTCTTTGATGAACTCGGACTGGCCTATGGCTTCCAGAGCATCGACGCGACGCGCGACATTCATCCGGTCTTTACCGACCTGACCACGGGCATTCTCAAGGTCGTCTCCGACATGGAAGGGGTGCGTGCGTGAGCGGCGGAAAGGCTCGAAAGTCCTCGCACGGCCTGAGCGCGGACACGCTCTTCCACGATGCCGCCTCGGTCATACTTCGTCGTCGCCTTCAGACCGTTGCCGACGCAGTGGAACGACTCAGGAAATCCCACAACTCATCGCGGATCCAGCCCGACGACATCCACCAGGTTCGGGTCAGCGTGCGACGAGCGTCGGCCGCCATCAGCGTGTTCGGTGGGTGCGTCGATGCGCCTCGACGGCTCTCGAAGACTCGTATGCGGCTCCGTGACATGCGTCGCGCCATCGGCACCACCCGTTCCTGCGATGTCAGCCTGTCGATCCTCGAACACGATCGTGAGACGGCCGACCCCGCGCAACGCGCCGGGATCGAGCGGCTCGAAGCGGCGCTCCGTCGGAAGCGGGATCAATCTCTCCGCGAGGTACGCCGGGCCGTGCGCCGATGCTCCCCCGATCGCCTCCGAAAGTGGGGGAGGAAGCTCGCGGCCTCGACCGTCGAAGTTCCTGGTGGAGATTCCGAGGTCGCGGCCTGCTCACTCGGCGAGGCGGCTCGGTCGGCGCTGGGCGCGTTGCTCTCCGATATCCGCCGCTATGGCTCGATGGACCTGCAACAAGCGGAGACCTTGCACGAACTCCGGCTCGCGGCCAAGCGCCTCCGGTACGCCACGGAAGTCTTCGGTCCGTGCTTCGAGCCTGAACGGCTGGATGAGGCGACGGACCTCCTTGTCCTCGTCCAGGATCGCCTCGGTATCGCCAACGACCTGAGCGAGATCGTGAACTTCATTCGCCGTCGGATCGAGAAGGAACCGACACAGGCTTCGTACCCGTTGCTCCTTGCGACCTATTCGAGGCGGTTCGACGAGACCCGCGCCGATTTCATCTCCTGGTGGCGTCATTCGGGGGATCACGACCTGGCCCACGCCTACCGCGGCCTTGCCGCCCGGCTCGACCCCGCCCACGATCCGACTGACACCGTTCTTCAACCATTGAGTCGCGTCCGGATCGCGCCGATAACCCAAGGAGTCAATGGGAGCAGGGCGTGAGCGGTCCAGGTCAGAATGGTCACAGTTCGGTCGGTCCTCGACGCCTCGGCGCGATCGATGTCGGCACGAACAGTCTGCGTCTGATCGTGGCCGAGGCGTCACCGGATTCGACCTATCGGGTTCTCGATGACGAAAAGGCCATCACCCGCCTCGGCCGCGGCCTCGCAAGGACGAACCGGCTGCACCCGGACACGATGGAGGAATCCGTCCTGGCGATCGCCAGGATGAAGGGGATCGCCGAGGGTTACGGCGTGACGTCGCTCCGCGTCATCGGCACCGCCGCCGTGCGGGAGGCGGAAAACGGGCCGCAGTTCTGCGAACTGGTCAAGCAGCGCACGGGACTTTCGCTTGTTCCCATCACCGCGGAAGAGGAGGCGCGTCTCGCGTTTCTCAGCGCCTCGCATGCGTTCGACCTCCGCGAATCAACGTGCGCCGTCGTCGACATCGGCGGAGGGAGCACCGAGATTGTCCTCGCATCGGGGGGCATCGTCGAACAGGTCTACACCTCACCCCTCGGCGCCGTCCGGCTGACGGAGATGTTCCCCGGCGTCGAATCGCCCGGGCACGAACCGGCCTACAACGCCCTGCGCAAGCACGTCCGAAAGGCCCTCCGCGACCTGGTCGGGCCGCCGCCGATCTCGCCTCAGTTCATCATCGGGACCGGCGGCACCTTCACCACCGTTGCCAGCGTCTCGATGCAGAGAGGTTCCACCGAACGGGACAGCGGCATGCTTCCGTTCGCGATGCGCGGGCACGAACTGCAACGCTCGGAGATCCGGCACACCCTCGACTGGCTTCGACAGATACCGATCAAGGCGCGCCTCCGCGTGCCCGGCCTCAGCGCGGACCGCGCCGAGATCATCATCGCGGGGCTTGCGGTCGTCGAGGGGGTCATGAAGCACCTGGGCGTCAACAGCATCCGCGTTCACGATCGCGGAATCCGCGACGGCCTCCTGCTCACCATGCTGGGAGAAATCTATCCCTCCGCGGAGCGGCAGCGCATGGAACCGGTCGATCGGCTCCGCTCGGCGCGCCACTTCGCGCAGAACTGCCGGTACGAGGAGGCCCACTCGAATCACGTCGCGACCCTCGCGCTCCAGGTATTCGATCAACTGGCGGCCCAGCGACCGGAGGTGCTCCGAGACGCCGGCACCCCGTGGGCGCGCGAGATCCTGTACATCGCCGCGCTGCTGCACGACGTGGGGTACTTCATCAACTACTCCAAGCATCACAAGCACAGTTACCACCTCATCGTGCACAGCGACCTTCCCGGGTTCACGCACCGAGAACTCGAGATCATCGCGAACATCGCCCGCTACCACCGGCGTGCCGAACCAAAGTTGAAGCACGCAACCTTTGCCAAACTCGCCGAGGCGGACCGAGCGCTCGTGAGTCGATTGGCCGGGATCCTCCGCACCGCCGACGGCCTCGACCGTACGCATACCCAGTCTGTCCGCTCGATCCGTCTCCGGATCGCGGGGGATGACGCCTGCTTCCTCCTCGACGCCCAGGAAGAGCCGTCCGTCGATATGTGGGGTTCCGACCGAAAGGGGAGCCTTTTCGAGAAAATCTTCCGCTTGCGCCCACGTTTTGAATGGGCGGGCGCCCTGTCGCCTACCCTTTCCTCCACCGAGCGAACCTCCCGCACCCACCACGCGATGAACTAGGCCGAACATGCCAAACGACCGATTCAGTCAATACGCCGAACTCGGCGATCTCCCCGGGAAGCTCTTCGTTGTCGAGGGGATCGACGGCTCGGGCAAGAGCACCCAGCTCGACCTGCTCCGCAAGTGGCTCGTTTCGCAGGGCTACTGCGTGTCCTTCAGCGAATGGAACAGTTCGCCGCTGGTGCGCGACATCACCAAGTTCGGCAAGGCGCAGCGCCTGCTCAGCCCGCTCACGTTCAGCCTCATTCACGCGGCGGACTTCGCCGATCGGATGGAGCGTGCGATCCTCCCTCCACTGCGTGCGGGGGCGGTGGTCCTCGCCGACCGCTACATCTACACCGCATTCGCGCGTGATATTGCGCGGGGCATGGACGTGGATTACGTCCGTCGTCTCTACCGCTTTGCGCCGAAGCCGACCGTCGCGCTCTACTTCCGCGTTCCGCTCGACGAAGCGCTCGACCGCATCCTCAGCGGCCGACCCGAACTCAAGTACTACGAGGCGGGCATGGACCTGGGCCTCAGCCTCGATCCTTACAAGTCGTTCGAGATCTTCCAGGGGCGTATCCTCGACAACTACGAGAAGATGGTCCCGGAGTTCGGGCTGAGCGTCATCGACGCAACGCAACCCATCGCCAAGCAGCAGGCGATGGTCAGGAAGCTGATCGAGCCGCACCTGGCCAACGTCATCAAGATGCCGATCATCCCGCACGCCGAGGTGCTCAGCAAGGAGCACCTCAGCGGCCGATACCTCGACGAGGTCGAGGTCGAGTTACCCAGTTCCTACTGACCGGGCGGGCCGCTGCCGCGGCCGCGCCCCGCGCTCATCGGCCCCGTGGCGGAACGGCAGACGCAGCGGACTTAAAATCCGCTTTCGCGCAAGCGGAGTGTGGGTTCGACTCCCACCGGGGCCACTTCAGAAGATGTCACGCTCGGAGTTCACACCCCGCTCGCCACTCAACGCGCTGCTCGCCGCGCCGGAGCATCATCGCCTCCTGCTCGAAAACGCCGCGGTGCGCGTGCTCGAGACGCGGATCGAACCGGGCGAAACCGTGCGGCTGCACACGCACGACTGGCCGGCGGTGTACTACGTGCTTTCACCGGGCCAGTTCGTGCGCCGCAACGAGATGGGCGAGGTCGAAGTCGATTCGCGCGTCGCGGCGTCTGCGCTCCGCGAGGGCACGGCGGTGTGGTCGCCGCCGCTGAAACCGCACACGCTCGAAAACGTTGGCACGACGCCGATACATGTCGTCAGCGTCGAGATCAAGCCTCGACAGGAGGATTGAATCATTGCCGCGGCGCCCCGTTCAGACACTCAGCCCTTGAGCGACGCCATGTCGATGACGAAACGGTACTTCACATCGCTCTTCAGCATGCGTTCGTAGGCCTCGTTGATCTGCTGCATGCGGATGAGTTCGATATCACACGCGACGTTGTGCCGGCCGCAGAAGTCGAGCATCTCCTGCGTCTCGGCGATCCCGCCGATGAGCGAACCGGCAAGGTTGCGGCGCGGCATGAGCAGGCTGAACACATTGACCGGCTGCGGGTTGGGCGGCGCGCCGACCACCACGAGGCTCCCGTCGAGTTTCAGGAGCGCGAGATACGCATTCAGGTCGTGATCCGCGGACACGGTGTCCAGGATCATGTCGAAACTTCCCGCGTGCCTGGCCATCGCGTCGGCGTTCTTCGAGATAATCACTTCATCGGCGCCGAGTCGCTTGCCGTCGGCGATCTTGCCCTCGGACGTGGTGAAGAGAACGGTGTGCGCTCCCATCGCGTGCGCGAACTTCACCCCCATGTGACCGAGGCCGCCAAGCCCCACGACTCCCACCTTCTTGCCCTTGCCGGCGCCCCACTTGCGCAGCGGCGAATACGTAGTGATGCCCGCGCACAGCAACGGAGCGGCCCGCGCCGGGTCAAGATTCGTCGGCACCTTCAGAGTAAACGCCTCATCGCACACGATCTTTTCCGAGTACCCGCCGTAGGTCATGCCTCCCGAGTGCTTATCTGGCCAGCCGTAGGTGAACACCGCGCCCGTGAGACAGAACTGCTCCAGCCCCCTCGTGCAACTGGAGCACGAACGGCAGGAATCAACGAGGCAACCGACCGCCGCGAGGTCGCCCACCTTGAACTTGGTGACCTTGTTGCCAACGCGAGAGACCCGCCCGAGGATCTCATGCCCCGGCACGAGGGGATAGGTCGTCATGCCCCATTCGTTGCGTGCAAAGTGCAGGTCCGAGTGGCACACGCCGCAGAACAGGATCTCGATCTCAACGTCGCTCGGCATCGGCTCGCGACGAGTGATCGTCATCGGGCTGAGCGGCGTGGTTGCCGAATGCGCTGCGAAGGCTCTGGTGGACATGTCGGATCCTCTCTGGTCATCGTCCCGCAGAAACGATCCGCGAGGCACTCACCATTCTCCTTTGT